>JAFMJG010000107.1 GCA_017853605.1 bacterium | reverse complement strand
CTGGGGAGACGCGAGGTAGAAATCTCCCTCGCCTCCTGATGCCAGCAGCTGTTTTTTTGCGAGCTCGGCCTCGGTCAGCGTGACTGAGGTCAAGGTGCTCGCCACGGCCCTCGTCCACCGCTGAACGGTGTGTCCGAGGTTTTCCGTAACCGGTAGGAGTTTAGCCCCACCGGCTGCTGCTGGCTGCGCCTTCTGCACATTGGCTAGCGCCGGTTTCGGCGGCGCCAGCGGCTTCGGCGGTGCCACGGGTGCCAGCGGAGCTGGCACCACTATTGGCGCTTGGTTAACGACTGGCGGCAGGGGCGCGGCGCCCCCGAACATCCAGCTGAACGCAACTTTCACGCAAAGTGCTGCACCTTTGTAGAGCAGCCATGCTGTTGCCACCGCAACAGTTGCCCGAGGCCCGTAGAACAACACTTCAGCTAGCCCTCTCTCAAGGACGCCAGCATTCGCGACGGCCAAGAGATGATTGAATGCTTCCATGATTGAACCCTTTCTGTGGTTCTGGAAGGAAGAATCTTTAGGCGACGTGCCCGCACGAGAGTGCGGGCACGTGCGCCAAGGGCTAGCGGCGAAGTGCCGAAAGCCCCGTTAGTCCAGAAGAAGGAGGCGCTGCGCCCAAGCCGCCAACGCAAGGAAGAAGAGGATGAGCGGCAGGTGGGCCAAGAGGCCCGTTCCCACCAACTCTGTTTCGCTTCTCCATGCTGGCTCAACTGGGCTGGCCGGGACGCTGCTTTCGTCCCCTCTCCGCTCCTCAAGACTCTGGGGGCCAACGGCTTCGGTCCCACTGCGACGTGCAGGGGGCTGGCTGTTGTCCCTTTTGGCCTGCTTTCCGCCCAAAGGCGGAATAGGGCCCGTACGTTTGCGGTTTGCCGAATCGCTCTTATCGAGCGAGAGGCCATGCTTCTGACGGTACACGTTCCAGGATACTGGCAGCGGCTCTGCGGCATTTCGATTAAGAAAGACGCAGGTCCAGTCGTCCTCAAAGGGTGATGAGCTGACCTCAACGAGCTTCGCCTGGAAGCTCATCGGGCCCTCTTTGGTCACCCAGCGGGACTCCTTGGAGACCAGCCGTGCCACCGTTTCCTTGACTGCCGTTCCTGAGCGGAACTCCGGCTTCTCCCAGAGGTCTGAGAATGTGAAGCCGTTGTGTGTCGCATCAAGAACCGGCTTCATGCCGTCCGATGCGATCGCCATAGAGCGCAGGTCCCTGGTGTCGCCCTTCTTGAACACCCGCAAGCGGATGTTGTCGAAGCCGGGGTAGCGTTCTTTGAGCGCCATGTATGCGATGTACTCTGGGCGGTTGCCCTCTTTCGCATCGAGCTCAAGACGCTCCCCGTTGACAGCGATGCATCCATCACCGCTTCCAAGGATGGCCCACCACTCAGGCGTGACGACGCCGATCAGCGTCGTGCACAGGAAGTAATCGTGCACCGTGCGGTCGGTGTCCTCTGACCCGGAGATGACCCTGGCGATCTGGGCAATGCCAGAGAGGACCTCTTTTTCAATCGCTTTTGCAAACTCTTCGGGCCGCATGAGGCGTTCCGTCGAGTTGAGCAAGTCGATCGCTTTTGAGGTCACTATCCGGGTTACTGCCCGAGCACCGAAGCTCGGGTCGTCTGTTGAGGAACACCCATCACACACGACGAGCACAACGGCCCGCTCGTGCACGCGGAGTCCCCAGCGGTCCTGGTTGCCCAGGTGCCGGTGATCTCCCTGTTGGTGAGCCTCGCCAGTTTCCGAGAATCCGTTGAGGTGAAACGCCCGCTGCAGGGATTCAAGGGTTTCCCCTCGCTCCTGCTCTTGGCGTGCCTTTGCGGCTTCCTCCGCAGCCTTGACAGCTGCGGGATCAGGCTTCACTTCAATAGCTTCTGCCACCTCAATTGCCTCAACGACCTCCACCTTCTCAGTGGCGGGCTGCGGCTTCTGCGCGAGCTGTCGGCTCTCTTGCGAGGGCTGCTTCGTGCTTGCCGACCTCCGTTGGTCGTCGTTGCGCGGGTCAAGCGCCCCTTTCTCTTTTGGGCCGGTGCATGCCTCATCGGCAGCCGGCTGAAAGTTAAGGGGGTCTCTTCCCTGGTTCTCCTGGTTCCATTTGGAGTCAGGACCGTTCACGTGAAATCTTGAAGAGCTCATAGGAGCCCCCCTTTCTGGTTAGAGAATTAAATGCTCTATCTACCCTTATTCGACTTTCAAACCTGTTGGCGAATGCGTGAAACGATCACGCATTTCATTCAACGCTCACCAGTGTACTGCAGGTCGGCCGCTTTTGTTTCCCCACGAGAGGGGCAGAGAAATTCGAGCAGCATTCAGAAGCGGGCAGCGACTGAGCGATGGCCATGATCCCTGCCTTTGCCTTGCGAGAGCGCTGGAAGCGCAGTGTGCGCGTGTTGTTTCGCAAGGCATGCCCCTCGCGGGGCAGGAAATAGCAGCGGCCGTGGGGTGCAGGGATCGCATTGGCAGAAGGATTCAGAGCAAGAGCGAGAGGGATAGGGATCGCCTGTTACGCGGGCCTGAAGCGGCAAGACATGCGGTGTAGGGAGGAGCAAAGGGGCGAGGGCAAGCGGGGAAGGTGGCCCAAGGGTAAGAGATATGTTTCAGGCGACAGCCCAAAAAAAACCATCTGTTCCCGTGAGCCGTTCCCTGATGCCATTCTACCGAGCAGCGAGCCTGGCGTCATATTCCTTCAGGAGGTCATCGATGTGCCGGCTCAAGTCCGCTATCTGGAGCAACAGCCGGACAGCAGGCTCAAACTCTGGCGGAAATCGCTCTTGCAGCATTTGGGCGTGCTGAAGGAGCTCCTTGCGCTGCACGGCATAGGCGCGGCAGAGCTTCAGGAGCTTCTCCTGCAGGTCCCTGTCTGCCGCGTCATCCTTGCGCACTGCCTCTTGGTACGATGGAGGGGAATCCTCCATGTATCCTAGGGGATCCTCGAGCTGCTGATAGTTCCTGGCTATCGCATGGCAAGCCCGTTCAGTCGACTGCTTGAGGGTTATCCCCACAGCTTGCGCGACATGAAAAGTCTTGCGGTACGTTGCCCTGGGGACAACAGCGAGGCCCAAGAGAGCGGCTGCGGCGATGCAGAGAGCTGGCCCAGAGGGCCGCTTAAAGGCAAAAGTGGGAAGTTTCATGGGTCCTAAACCTTTCAAAAAAGAGGCCTGTGGGATGCAGCAACGAGCTGCAGCACCGGAACAGGCGAACCGTAACGCATATCCTTACCCTGTATTGGGCATCTGAAAGAGCTTCAGCTTGGGTTGGGGGGCCAATCCACGCTGAATGCCAATATTCATAACAGAAACTCATCGGCGTGCGTCCGTTCCCTGAATCCTCTTCGGAGCGCAGGCCGGCTCCTGAATTCTCCGCGGAAGGGGCAACGCGGGGGAGGGTGCCTGCGGCTGCGGGGGCTAAGGGTTCCCGGCTCAACTGGGACGGAGGCTTGACCAGGGAATAAGGCGAGGAGTTCCGGGGGTGGGAGACCTAGGAGTAGGAGACAACGTGCTGGCTTTTGGCCGGCAGGAACCTTCGCATCCTAGGTCGTCCAGAGGCCTTCTGCAGAAGGCTCTCGGGTTAGCGCACGGGGCTGTCAGCAGGGGCCTGCAGCTTGGCATCAGCAGCTCGTTGCACCATCTCAGCGATCGCCTTGTCGAGAGCGGCTTGCTGAGCGTCACGAGCTTCGGCTTTTCTGCTCATCGTGCCAAGTTCGGCGGTCATTTTGCTGAAATGACCATCCATGACTTGGGGAATCGCAGAGATCGCGTCTGTCTGCTTCGCCTGGGACTGCATGAGAGCGGTCATCGCTTCCTGGAAGCTCCGCTGCGCATCAGCAGCTGTTTGCCGTGCCTTAGCCGCTTCAACCGCTTCCTTGGCGAGCAAGGCATTGGTCAGCTCAGCAGGCGTCGGCTCGTGCTTCGGCGCAACGTAGTTCGCTGCGACGGCTTCACGACTCTTCTCGAACGCTGTGCCGACGGCCTGCACAGTGGTCTTGCCGACCGCCTTGATGGTCGCCGCGTGCTCGTCGCACTTCCGGCTGTCCAACAGCGTATGGCCGCCAAAGATCCACACAAGCACCGCCGCTGCGCCTAAGGCGCACTTCTTCAAAAGACTCATTGTTTGAGCCCTCCCTAGGGTACATAAACCTATCGAACAAACCGGCCGAGCCGCATCCACCAGCACAGCGCTGTGGAAATGCTTCTCGGGACCAACCTTAGAGACATTGTCTCCTTACTCCGTTTGGCCATGTGAAAGAATCGGGAGCCGCTTTCGGGAGCTGTGCTCGCGACACGAGAAGGAGTACCAGAAAAGTTGGCGCGTTGGTGCCGATGTTGAATCCTCTTCAGACTTAATACGGCTTTCTGATTACGCGGTGGGGGACCTCATCGGATTGCAGCTAGCGTGGGACGGACAGCGCTAGGGGGCAGGCTGTAGGGTGTGTGTTTGCAATGAAGGTTGTTTTAGGCGGGAGTGAAGACGAAAGGGAGACCTCGGAGTAGGAGACATCGTGCTGGCTTGTGGGCCGCAGAAACCTTTACTTCCTCGGTCGTCCAGGAGCCTTCTTGTGAAGGCCCGCAGGGTTAACGGTTTGTGCCGTCGGAAGCAGGGCCCTGTTGGGACCTCTGTTCCGCTGCCTTCAGGATGAGCTCAGCAACAGCCTTGTCGAGGGCTGCCTTCTGCGCTTCCTGAGACTCGGCTCGCTGCCTCATCGCCGCCAGATCAGACGCCATCTTGGTAAAATGGCTGTCCATCGATTGGGGGATGGCCAACATCGCCTCGGTCTGCTTCGCTTGAGCCTTTGCAAGGGCGGCGAAGGCCTCTTGCATGCGCTGCTGTCCCTCTGCAGACTTCTTGCGGGCCTCGGCAGCGTCTACTGCCATGGTCGCCAGAAGGGCGTTGGTCATCTCAGCGGCGGTTGGCTCATGCGTCGGTGCGACCCGGTTCCGGGCGATAGCTTCACCGGCCGAATTGACCGCAGAAGAGGCTGCCTCGAAGCCAGTCTTGCCGGAAGCGAAAATCCAAGACCTGGCCTCAGCGCAGAATCTTGGATCCATCACCTTGTGCACGCCCATTACCCAGGCGAGCACGCAG
Source organism: bacterium (assembly GCA_017853605.1). GTDB lineage: Bacteria > Bdellovibrionota_C > UBA2361 > UBA2361 > OMII01 > OMII01. The sequence continues at coordinate 6,124 of JAFMJG010000107.1, read as the reverse complement.
ACAGCGCCAATGGCGCCCATACGAATAAGTCCCATGATAACCTCCAGGCGGAAAAAATCCGCGCCTAACAAAACCACCGAGTCGCATTCCTTGGCACTGTGCCGCAGACATGCTTCTCAGGACTAACCTTAGAGATCGTGTCTCCTACTCCGGTAGTCATGTGAAAGAATCGGGAGCCGCCCTCTCGGGAACTACGCTCGCGACACTGAGAGACTTACCAGAAAAACCTCGCTCCCGTTGCAGAGGTTGAATTCTGTTCGGACTTGAGCGAACTTTCTGAACCCAGCACTGACTATCGGCCGCGGGGGGCGCATCTTGGGCAGGCGGAGGGCAAAACACGAGAGGGTCAGGCGAGGCTTGGCAGCTAGCTGGGCAGAGGGGGGTGGTGTGGCGGGAGGGGAGAAGGGGACCGAGAGCAGGAGAACACAAAACCGTAGGGCTCGCTGCAGCGTGCTGTGAGGCACGCATGCAGCGAGCGGTATTGAACCTGCCCTCGTCACCCGACAAAGTAGCGCAGCGCTACGTGCCTCGCTTAACGCCGGAGGCGCGGGAAGAGCCTGCAGCCTCCTCCAGAGGAGCTGCTGGGCACACACGGAGCGGCTTGGCTAGTAGGGGCGGATTGCGCCTCTTTCGCCTTCGCTGCTTCGGCTTCCCGGCGGGCCTTCTCCTCCGCGAGCTCTTGGCGGACGGCGGCGAGCTGCTTGCGCAGCTCTTCCATCTCTTGCTGGGAGGCAGCCTGCTTGTCCAGGTTTGCCAACCGGCCAGCCAATTCCTGAAGCTGCAGCTCGACCTTGGATGGGGCCGAGCCTGTGTCCTGGAGCGCCTTGAGGGCGTCTGCGGACTTCGTCAGCTCCTGCTCAATCCGGGCGAGCCGGCTTGAAAGCTCGGAATTCTGCTGCCTAGTCGCCTCAAGCTCCTTGGCTTGCTGGTCGAGCTTCCGCTGCTGCCCTTCGACAGCTGCGGCGACCAGCGCCTTGGACTGGGCAGCCAGCCGCTCCTCCTGAGCCTTAAGCGCCTCCTCCATCCTAGCCATGACGACGCGCTGCAGCTCGTCAAGCATCCGTCGCTGGCCGGCGAGCTCCTCCGACTGCCTGCGCAGTATTTGGGCCGTCTCGTCATTTTGGGGCGCGGTATCAGCCGGGGGAACCCGGTTGTCCCGCACCTTTTCGATGAACCAGGCGAACCCGTCTGAGCATCCGTTCAGCGCCGTCTTCCCCGTGGCTGTGCACCACGAGGCCCACTCTTCGCAGGTCTTGCGATCCGTGAGGCCGTAGCCGCCTGAAATCCACAGGCCTGCCACAGTAGCGGCTGTGGCCGCGTACTTCATAATTTTCATGACTGCTCCTTCTTTCCCGCTGGGAAAGGTTAGGGACAAAAAACGCAAAGGGTACTGCCGGCAGCAACGCGCTGCCGAAGTATTCCTGTGGGCCAACCTTTTGTTCTCCTGCTCGTATGGCCGTGTGAAAGAGCCGGATTGGGCGCAGCGCGGGTGGCGCCAGCACAAGCCGTAGCCCTAATACTTACCAGAAAGAGGCGCTAGCTTGCCGTTTGCTGACTCCATCTCAGATTCGCCCCGTCTTTCTGAATCGCTTGCTGACTCCGCATCTGGCAGGGTCGGGTAGGGACACGAAAGGACAGGCGCGGCGTGGAGAGGGATTCAGATCGTCTGGATTGCTTTGACTGTTGGGGCCCTCATTTTGCAAAATCAGGGCAGGACCGGCGGTCGGTTCAGGTACCAAGGGGTTTTAAAAAGAAGAAAGGGGGTCGGCTATGGCCGACAAACTTCCGAAAGTAGAGCGATGGGTGCACAGCGCTCTTTTCGCTGCAGTGAGCTTGCTTTTAGTGTGGGTTATTTCTGCATGGCGGGGTGGGCCTGCTTCAGTCGCCCCAGTTGCTCCGGGGGATCCTAAGATCCTTGAGCAGCTGGAGAAGATGAGCAAGGACGCGCTCGCCAGCTGGATAACCCAGACGGTGCTCCAGAACCAGGAGCTTCGGAAAAACAACGACATGCTCATGGAGTCGAACGAAAAGCTTATGGCAGCCCTGAAAAAGCTGGAGCCCCTGCTTCAGCCTGGCAAGTAAGCGGGTGAGCCATGACAGCTGCAGAACGAAGGTGCCCGACAAGGTTTTTATCCTAGACCGAACTCGCCGGCACCTCCTCTATCCCGTCGGAGCCACAGAGGCACTCGTGGGAAATATGCCCAAAGACCTAGGCAGATCTTCGCAGCATGCATATGCCGGCGCCGGCTAGCATGCGTAGATGCGTGGCGGGCCGCGTTGGGTGCGGAGCTCGCTTTCGACAAGATGCTCTAGCTGATCGAGCGTCTCTGGCAGGCGCGTTCCCGTGAAGCCCGCTTTGCGAATGTGGCGCACCGGGTAGAAGAGCCCCGCAAAGATGCGGTCCTGAATGTGGTCCTTGCCAAAATGTAGCCCGTTGGCGTCTGGGCCGAGAAGAGCGTGGTGGAGGTCTCCGTCGAGCTCTATCAGGAAGCGCTTGGAGCGCACCTCTAAGACAAGATCTACCTGGATGCCGGCGATTACGACGTTTGGGAGGAGAGAGACCTCAGGGAAGTGCCTCAGCCGCCGCTGCAGGGCAGACACGAACGATCTCTCGACAGGCGAAGGCTCAGCATCGTCTGCTGACGACAAAAAAGCGCGGTGCTGTGCCGCAACCTCTGCTGTAAGCCGGTAGCCGCCGAGGATGAGGGCGTGCAGGGTTTTTGTCCAAGCGGCACGCTTGGTGATCCTCAAGAGATCACAGGGTGAGCAGAGGCCATCCAGCAAGCGGGGTTCCTCAATCGCGAGCAGGGGCAGGGCCTTGCAGTACTCCAGCTGTCCCAGCGAGTGCCCCGAGTTGCGCATGGCGCTGGCAAGGAGGGTGGCGATAGCGTAGTGAGGCACCTGGACGTCAACAAGCGCCTTGTTGAGGCGCAACAGTTCCGGCAGCTGGAGCGAGTGAGCGCGCATGAGCGCCTCACGCTTGAGCTCCGAAAAAAATGAGAGGTCCCGGTAGCCCAGGTGGCCCAGGCTTGCGGCGAGGACCGATAGGTCTCGATTAGAGAGGCTAGCCAGCCGGTCCTCGGTAAGGGCCACAACATCGGCGCAGATCCCGGTGTCCCTCGTGTAGGTGTGCGCTATCCCCTCAATAGTGATGACAGCCCGCTGAAGCCTCTGGGCAGTTGGCAGCTCGCGCGAATCGTCCAGCGTAGCGCGCACTGCCTGCAGGGCAACCGCCCTTCTAGCCGGGCCGCCCTTCGATAGGGCCTCACAGATCAGCGCCACTTTAGGCACTATTTCATCAGCCCGGCTCGACAGCTCCTGTTCCCACGCGTGCTGCTCGCTTGAGAGCTCCCCATAGGAGGCTTCTAGGCCGACATTGTGCGATGGGCCGGCAGACTTGAGCAGCTTGTTGAGGAGGGTGGAGAATGAGTTCGCCGAAGTGAGGGTGCCAGCCGAGAGGTGGTGCGCGAATGCCCCCCGAAAAAGCGCAACCAGGGAGTGGGGCGAGATCGATGATCTTCTCAAGATGTGCTGGGCGAGGCGTACCAGAGAGTCCTCGGGGATGAGCTCTGGCCGCTGCAGGACGTGCTCAGCGATCGTCCGCATCGCTGCCCGTGTGGAGTCTGAGGGGTGCACAAAGGCGAGCGCTGTGGCGAGGAGCGGCGCAGGAAGCGCATCGAGCTGGCTTGCGCAGTGCTCGAGCAGCATGCCGGAGATCCTGCCTCGCAGGCTCTTGATGCTTCGGGCTGCCTCGATCGCCTGCTCCAGTCCCTGAGGAGTGAGGAGGGCGGCAGAGCTCTTCAGGGCTGCAAGGATGGCTGGGACTGCATCGGTAAAGTACGCGGCATACGCCGGAGAGCTAGCCGGAGTCTGCAGCAGAAGCTCTGCAGATAGCGCCAGTGCAGAGAGCGAGAGCGCGGGATCGGACGTCCCGGATCCGGATGGCCCGCGCAGGAACCGCGGCACCAAGTCCCGGAACATCATGAGGCGTTCCGTCGGGGTCTGCGCCGAATTCAGCGCGATATCACGCAGGATCTCCTCAAGGTGCCTGGGTGAGCTCCTGGCGCATGGCGCGCTTAGCGCGAGCTCTTCTCGCTCGGTAATGGGCTGGTGCATGATGCCTCGTGGCCGTTCAACTGCCGCCCCCTCGGCCGGGAGAGCCAGCGCCCAAGGGTAGCTCCTTATGGCGAGGCGGGCAGGCTCCAAGGAGTCGGAGGAGGAGGGGGGCCGAGAAGGGGGGCGCTCCCCTCCAAAAGCCCCCCGCCCTTCCGCCGCATGTGGCTCTTAGTATGGTGGCATGCGGATGCGCGCGGCATGACGTAGCGCTGCTTCAGCGCGCCAGCCCGGACGGACAGAGCCTTCGCCCGGAGCGTTAACGCCGAAGCATGCGCAGCACGTTGCCGATGACGGGCAGCCGGCTGAGGGAGCCTCCGATGCTTGGCGACGCAGCAAAGTAAGCGCTATCGGGGAGTGACGGAGTGCCATGCGCCTTAACCTGCGAGGAAACGGCGATGATCTGTGGGGCCGACCGCGGCACGTGCGCAGAGGCGGCTGCGGAGATCGAGGGTAGCGAGAAGCCAGAGAGCTTCGGCAGCTGTGGCGACATGCCGGTAGTCTGCATCAGGGCAATGATGGCGGTGATCCAGAAGCCCAGCGAGACGATCGGCACAAAGAGGCGCCACACAGAGCGAATGAACCCGAAGATGACGGCAGCTGCGATTATCGCTCCGTAGCGCGCCTGCCAGCCAGGGAGGAGCTGGTTGGTGAAATTGGGGGCTAGCATGTGGCCGATCATGAGGAGGCCTGCCAGCGAAAAGAGCCCGCCGAAGGCGCAAAAGAGCGAGCGAATAAGGCGCAGGGGGCTGAACCCATGAGAGGCGGGGTAGGAGACCTGGTGAGGAGAGGTGGCGTAGTAGGGGTACATAAGCAGCTCCGAAACTGTCATTTCATTGCTTAAGAGTATGCCGGGCCGAGATCACAAAAGTGTAACGGAACGGCACGTCTCGGTAACAAGTGCCCCGGCGAGCTGCCGGCAGAACACGGGGGCGAGCAGGGTGCAACACGCTGAAAACAGGGCGCATTATTGCTCTGTTGGGGCGCCCGAGCTGCTGCCCGCTGTAATCCCTTGGGGACTAGCCCAGCCCAACGTCGAGCATCATCATGATAATGAAGCCGCCGATAAAACCTAGGGTCGCCACGTCGGTTGAGCGCTCGCGCTGCGTCTCTGGGACAACCTCCTCAATGACGACGTAGATCATGGCGCCAGCCGCGAAAGCAAGCGCATACGGAAGGAGCGGCTGCATGACCATCACCGCCAGGGCCCCGATTACGCCGGCTATCGGCTCAACCACCGCTGACAGCTGCCCGTACCAGAAGCTCTTCATCTTTGAGAGGCCGCTGCGGCGCAGAGGAAAGGAGACCGCCATTCCTTCCGGAAAGTTCTGCACTGCGATGCCGAGCGCAAGCAGCACAGCATCTGCGATTGAGGTCTCGGGAATCCCAGCGGCCGCGCCGCCGAACAGCACCCCGACTGCGAGGCCCTCGGGTATGTTGTGGAGCGTAATAGCAAGCATGAGGAGCGTTGAGCGGTGCCACGAGGTGTGCACCCCCTCCGCTTCCTCCTTTGGAAAGTGAATATGGAGGTGGGGAAGCAGCTGATCGAGCGCGTACAGGAAGAGGGCGCCAAGCGCAAAGCCGCATGCTGCGGGGAGCGCCTTCAGGAACCCGGTTCCCTGGCTTAGCTCGATTGCAGGGTCTAGGAGCGACCAGAAGCTTGCCGCAACCATGACGCCCCCGGTGAAGCCGAGCATCCCATCGTGAGCACGACGGTTCAGGTCCTTAAAGAGGAAGATGAATGCCGCACCGAGTGCGGTCACGAACCACGTGAAGAGGGTACCGCACAGCGCACCCCATACCGGGCCAATTGTCTCAACGTAACCTATGATCGAGTCCATCGATGCCGCGTTGCCTAACGTGCCTAGCCGCCCCGAGCATACAGGATGGAAGACTGACAAAGCGAGGGGAGTCTTGCGCGCTCGGCTACTTCTGGATTGAGTGCTCGCTTGGCACGGCCTGGTCGGAGAGGCGGGCACGGGCCTGGTCCGGTGGCGTCCCGAGAATCGAG
>JAFMJG010000220.1 GCA_017853605.1 bacterium | reverse complement strand
TTGGCGCAGGTCCGCGTGGAAATCGATGTCGTTGGAAAAGATGCGCGCCAGCTGCATCGCAACAGCATCCGGCACTCCCGCGGCATCGGTGGCAGCGAAGAGCGAGGACCGGATGGTTCCCGCTCGATAATGGGCCTTGGTCGATGTGGCGAGCGGCTTGATGCGGGCGGAGAAGCCCTCTGCAGCTCGGGAAACCTCAAGCACTGATGAGCTGCTTAGGCCAAATCGGAGCATGAGCAGGCTGCCGATTTCGTCGCGCTCGGCGTACAAGGTTCGCCCCGCAACGAACTGCCGCAACAGCTGCCGGGCGGTGGGATCCGTGCGCAGGAACTCCAGCAAAGTCGGATCGAGGACGTCCAGCCTGGCCAAGGCCGTGGCGATCGTGTCGCCCTGCAAAACCCGGTCCTGTGAGGCGAAGCGGCTGTCCTGCACGCGGGGCTCGGCAGCAGGCTCGGGAAGCTCCCAGGAAAGAGTCGTTGTCTCACGGGTCAGCGCATCCACGGCGGTGCCCGGCGCGATGCCGAATGCAGTCACCACGCCCAGCGCAGGCAGGGCGAGCCAAAGTGCGCCTCTCATCAGGCGCTGCCGAAAGGCTGGCTGAAGGCGCTGCGCTAGAATCCTGAGCTCTTCGGGTGTCATGGCTTGCAAGGCTGGCGCATTTGCCGGCGACGGTCGGCGAGGATAACAAATTCGCCCCGGCGGCGGGACGCCCCAAAATTATCAATGACCCTCTCGACCGACATCGCCGAGCTTCGCCGCGGCACCCAGGAGCTGATCCTCGAGGAAGACCTTCAGCGCAAGCTCGCGAAGGGGAAGCCCCTGCGCGTGAAGGCGGGTTTCGACCCTACCGCCCCCGATCTGCACTTGGGCCATACGGTCATCCTGAACAAGATGCGGCAGTTCCAGGACCAGGGCCACCATGTCATGTTTCTGATCGGGGACTTCACCGGGATGATCGGCGACCCCAGCGGCCGCAATGCCACCCGCCCCCCGCTGACACCCGAACAGATTGCGGCCAACGCTGAGACGTACAAGGCGCAGGTCTTTCGTGTCCTGGACCCGGCCCGTACCGAGGTGATGTTCAACTCCTCATGGTGCAACCAACTCGGCGCTGCGGGCATGATCCGCCTGGCGGCCCAACACACTGTTGCCCGCATGCTTGAGCGTGACGATTTCTCCAAGCGCTTTGCCGAGCAGCGCCCGATCTCCATCCATGAGTTCCTCTATCCCCTGATGCAGGGCTACGACTCGGTGGCGATGCGGGCTGACGTGGAGCTCGGGGGAACGGACCAGAAGTTCAACCTGTTGGTAGGCCGGGAGCTCCAGAAGCATTATGGGCAGGAGCCGCAGGTGATCATCACGCTGCCGCTTCTCGAAGGGCTCGACGGGGTGAACAAGATGTCGAAGTCGCTCGGCAACTACGTGGGTATTCAGGACGCGCCAGGTGAAATGTTCGGCAAGCTGATGAGCGTGTCCGATGAGTTGATGTGGCGATACATCGAGCTCCTTTCTTTTGCCTCGCTCCCCATGGTGGAGGCGTGGAAGCGGGAGGTGGCCGAAGGATCGAACCCCCGCGACACCAAGGTGAGGTTCGCCCAGGAAATCGTCACGCGGTTTCACGGTGCTGCGTCGGCTCGTGACGCGCTTGCCGACTTTGAGGCGCGATTCCGCGAGGGGGCGATCCCGGAAAGCATGCCGGAGTTTTCGCTCGCTGCTCCGGCGGGCGGCCTCCCAATCGCCCAGGTCCTGCGTTCTGCAGGGCTTTGCCCCAGCACGACCGAGGCCGTACGACTCATCGAGCAGGGCGGGGTCCGGGTCGACGGGGAGCGGGTCTCCGACAAGGGCTTGCGCCTTGTAGTCGGCTCAGAGCACATTCTTCAGGTGGGCAAGCGCCGTTTTGCCCGCGTCACGCTCGCGGTGCCCGGGAACTCGGCCGGCGATAGGGGTTGACAAGCGCGCCGGAACCCCGAATAATCGCTGTCTTTCCGCTTCTCGGCCCAGCTTTCAAGTTGGGGTCGTTTCGAGGGGTGGCGCTCTTTAAAAAGTTACAGCCGATAGAGGTGGGTTCTGCGGGTTCGCGCAGCAGGTCCTCAAGCCGCAAGGCAGGAGGCCTGTCTCAAAGCAACTTGCAGTGCTCACTTTGAATCCATGTGATTCTTTGTGAGTTTTAAATGGATTGAACTGAAGAGTTTGATCCTGGCTCAGATTGAACGCTGGCGGAATGCTTTACACATGCAAGTCGAGCGGCAGCGCGGGGCAACCTGGCGGCGAGCGGCGAACGGGTGAGTAATGCATCGGAACATGTCCAGTCGTGGGGGATAGCCCGCCGAAAGGCGGATTAATACCGCATACGCCCGGGAGGGGAAAGCGGGGGACCGTAAGGCCTCGCGCGATTGGGTTGGCCGATGTCCGATTAGCTTGTTGGTGAGGTAAAGGCTTACCAAGGCGATGATCGGTAGCTGGTCTGAGAGGATGATCAGCCACACTGGGACTGAGACACGGCCC
>JAFMJG010000106.1 GCA_017853605.1 bacterium | reverse complement strand
CTCGTCGAGCAGGTAGAGAACGGCACCGTCTCCTTTAAGTACCCAGCACAAACACCCGCCAACGCCGCGGGTTGGACCCCATCAAACACCTCGCCGGGCACCTTCACCATGCCCTTCGCGGATTTTAAAGGCGCAATAGTTACCGTTGTCGCCCCGACGGCGGGGATCCTCCCCAAAGCGCCATCCGCGCTCCTCCCGGCTGCTGGCAGCACGGCTCCTAGCCTCATTCTCGGCGCCCAGCAGCATTCTAGCGACCCCGACAGAAGCCTTCAGGCGGCACACCGAGCCCTCAAGGCAAATCCCGCTAAGGGAGATCCGGCGGTCAAAAGTGAGCTCGACCGCGCGCACGAACTGCTCGGAGAGGTTCTTACAGACCGCAAGAGCCGGGAGCGATTCCTCGCTATCTCCCAAAAGGCCGACCCTCTTCCCCAGCACCTCGACAAAGATGGCCTCTCAGTATCAAGCCACCTGGCGCGCATCGCCTACGCCTTCCGCAACGAGCCAAAGACCCAGGCGCACCTGATGCTCAAGTTCCTGGAACGCTTCCAGACCTACGGCGTCACGACACAGGATCGCAGCAGCACCTGCGCTGCCGAGACGTTTCTCCGGTACGTAAATATCACCAAGCCAGGTGAGTGGGCACGGATTGCAGCCGACCTCATGATCAGGTGGGAGAGCTCGCTCAAGGGGGGCGTCAAGTGGACCGGGGACAAAGACAATAAGCGGGCCGAGCCAGACCCAGCGAACCCCATCCGCCTCAGGCCTGCTGACGACGTCGACAAGCCCGACGGATCGCCCAGCCGCGACTACTTTGACGCCATCATGCAGTCAGCGATTATGGGTATCGCAACAGAGCGGGGCTTCTCGCACTATCCAGCGAACTACTCAAACAAGCTCTGTGAGTTCAGGGGAAGCTATTCCAGCGTCAATAAAGGGATGTGCGCAACCGATTCCGCGGCGATGTACACGGCGCTTGACCCTGAGAACCCCAAAGACGTCCAGTGCTACTTCCAGCACGCGCAGAAGGAACGCGCCAAAAACCGAAACCAGCTTGCGAAATTCCTGCTCAGCGAAGTCAGCAAAGAGAATCCGGCCGACATCTCGCTCTTCTGGGTGAAGACGAGAGGCGGGGAGAACGATTCGCAACACGCCGTGCTGTTCCTGGGCCTCGATACCAAGACGAACCTCTTCCTCTTCAGCAATCCGCACGGCACCACCTTTGACGCTGCCGGCAACCAGTACAACGACGGCGACTGGATAGATGATGACGGCCCGGGCCGCTGGGTCATCGACAACCGCACGGGCCTTCAAGGAATGACTCGGGACGACTTCGACAGACACTTGGCAAACGTTATCATCCCGCGCACGCACGGCGACAAGATCAGCGTGGCACACGAGGCGCCGCGCACCTGGCCCGAGTTCTTCAGGCAGAACTGGATCAAAGCGTCTGCCTGGGCGCTCTTTGGCGCCGCGGGCGCTGACTACTCAGGCTTCATCTCCCCAATCGGCGCAAACGGCGAGACCTTTACTAGCACAGGCGTGAAGATGGTGGGCAAATGGGTCTCCTCTAGCGCCCCTAAGGCGCTGGAGGCCATCTCCAATCAGTTAGACAAGGCCAGCGACTGGATCGAAGGCGGTACCCCGGGCAAGGCAGCCAAGAGATCCGACCCCACTCCGCCCTCGCCGGCCTCGCCAGATACCCCGCCCTCCGCTGCCACCACGCCAGGCCCGGCAGCCACGCCGCCCGCCGAGCCAGAGCCCGCGCCCCAGCAGGCAAAGCCGGCAGACCCGCTCTCAAAGGCCCGCGCTCTCCACCGCGCGATCTGCAAGCAGCTTGAGATCAAGCCAGGGGGGGATGTCGCGAGCCTCGATGGCTTCAATGAAGAGATGCTCAAGGTCCTGCGCCTTCTGCAGAGGCTGCCAGACAGGACGCCAGACGAGAACGCGCTCAAAAACGCGCTCTTTCAGTTCAGCGACGGGTCCATTAAGCGCGCCGTGGCCCTGGACACCCTCTTCAATGGGAATTTCTCTGCCGCATCGCTTGCGCGCGGGGCGGTCGAGGTCTCTGGGCTCTCTGACGAGGTGATCCTCAAGGCGAAACTCCCATTCACCACCCAAGAGAAGGAGGCGTTTAAGGCAGTCTCCTCAACTATTTTTGGGCCCAAGGCAGAGAACCTGCTGGGGTACGCTCTCATAAAGGAGCGCGCCCTGCTGAGGAGCGCCGGCGCAACAGCTCCGCCAATCGAGGCGGGCTCAGTCGAGGCGATCATCAACACCCTTGAGCGCTTTCGGCTCGCTGAGATAAAGGCGGGCATCGACTCGCAGCTCATCAAGGACCGCGAGGACTCGATTAAGGCGTGGCGCTCAAGCCCACAAAAAGCTATCAACGAGCTTTTGGAAAGCGACGCAAACCCGTAACACCAAGGGCGGTCCTAGAGAGCCGCACTACTCCCGCTCTGCGCACGAGCAGAAGAGGTTACGGTCGCCGTACACACCATCGATCCGACCCACCGCAGGCCAGAACTTGCTTTCGCGCGTCCACGGAGCGGGGAACGCCGCCAGCTCGCGCGTGTAGGGGCGATCCCAGCCGTCTGACACCACCACCTGGGCGGTGTGCGGCGCCTGCTTGAGAGGGTTGTTCGCCCGGTCAAGCTCGCCCGCAGCGACCCGGCGCACCTCCTGGCGAATCATCAAGAGAGCATCACAAAAGCGGTCGAGCTCCTGCTTCGACTCGCTCTCGGTCGGCTCAACCATCAGCGTGCCGGCCACCGGCCACGAGACTGTGGGCGCATGAAAGCCGTAGTCCATCAGGCGCTTCGCCACATCCTCAACCTCAATCCCCGCCTCAGCCTTGAGGGCGGCGAGGTTCAGAATGCACTCGTGCGCAACAAAACCCGATGCCCCCCGGTAGTAGACGGGATAGTCGTTCTCAAGCCGCTTCGCCGCGTAATTCGCGAGCAGGATGGCTACCTCCGTCGCGCGCGTCAGCCCCTCGCCGCCCATCATGGCGAGGTACATCCACGAGATCGGCAAGATGCTCGCCGAGCCCCACGGTGCCGCAGAGATCGCGCCGACACCTTGCGGACGGCCGAGATCAACCACTGGGTGGTTCGGCAGGAACGGGGTGAGGTGCTTGGCGCAGCAGATCGGGCCCATGCCCGGGCCGCCGCCGCCGTGCGGGATGCAGAAGGTCTTGTGAAGGTTGATGTGGCACACGTCCGCACCGAACTCGCCTGGGCGGACAAGCCCAACAAGGGCATTGAGGTTAGCGCCATCCATGTAGACCTGGCCGCCGTGGGCATGAACGATCTCGCACGCCTTCCTGATCCCCTCCTCAAACACGCCGTGAGTTGACGGATAGGTGACCATGAGCGCCGCGAGCCGGGCAGCGTGCTCGCCTGCCTTCGCCTCAAGGTCCGCAAGATCGACGTTGCCAAGCGCGTCACAGGCGACGCCAACAGCCTCCATGCCCGCCATCACCGCAGACGCCGGGTTCGTGCCGTGGGCTGATTTTGGTATCAGGCAAACCGTGCGCTGCTGATCGCCACGGCTGTCGTGGTAGGCTCGAATGACAACGAGGCCAGCGTACTCGCCCTGCGAGCCCGCATTAGGCTGAAGCGAGCAGCCGTCGAACCCCGTAATCTCGCACAGCGAGACCTCAAGGTCGCGGAAGAGCTCCTCATACCCCTTGCGGTGCGAAGCAGGCGCAAACGGGTGCAGCCCACCGAACTCCGGAAAGGTCACCGGGAGCATCTCTGAGGTCGCGTTAAGCTTCATGGTGCACGATCCAAGCGGGATCATCGAGAAGCCCAGCGAAAGGTCGCGCGACTCAAGCTTCCTGACGTAGCGCAGGAACTCAGTCTCAGAATGGGAGGCGCTGAACACCGGGGCCTTGAGGTAGTCAACCGGACGCGCAAGCGCCGCGGGCACGGAAACCACCGCTGCGTCGAAGGCCCGCTCGGCGTCTGCGCGGCTCACCGAGAGGCCGAGCGCAGCGCACAAGGCCGCCAGGTCGTCGAGCCCCTTGGCCTCATCGAAGCTCACCGAGATGCGCGAGTCTGAAACTGCGCGGACAAGCACTCCGTGCCGCTCAGCCTGCGCCGCGAGCGCGTGCGCCCTCTTCGGCCCAGCCTCAAGCGTGATCGTGTCGAAGTGCGACTCGTTCACGGGCGTCATGCCCCCCTTCCTCGCCAGCGCAGCGAACGCCGTCGCCATGCGGTTCACCCGCTCTGCGATGGCGCGGATTCCCTTCGGCCCGTGGTACACCGCGTACATGCTCGCCATGACAGCGAGGAGCACCTGCGCCGTGCAGATGTTGCTCGTGGCCTTCTCGCGCCGGATGTGCTGCTCACGGGTCTGGAGCGCAAGGCGCAGGGCGGGCTTGCCGCTTGCGTCGCGCGAAACCCCAACCAGCCGCCCCGGCATGCTGCGCTTGTGCTCGTCCCGCGTGGCAAAGAACGCCGCGTGCGGGCCGCCGAAGCCCATCGGCACGCCGAAACGCTGGGCGGAGCCCACAACGATGTCGGCTCCCATCCTCCCCGGTGGAGTGAGCAGGGCGAGCGCGAGGAGGTCCGACGCTACGCACACCAGCGCCCCTGAGCTGTGCGCGCGCGCACACAGCTCAGTGAGGTCGTGCGCGCTGCCGAGCGTGTCTGGGTACTGCACGAGGCAGCCAAACGTCTTCGGCCCAAAGACAAAGGCGCCGGGGCGGGCGACCGTGACGGCCACGCCGAGCGCCCCTGCCCGCGTCGTCAAGACGCCGAGCGTCTGGGGATGGACTGTGTCCGACACGAGGTACTCAAGGCCCTCATCGGTGCCTGCCCCCTTCGCCGAAACAGCGAGCGACATCGCCATCGCCTCTGCCGCGGCAGTTCCCTCGTCGAGAAGCGAGGAGTTGGCGATCTCGAGGCCAGTGAGGTCCATTACCATCGTCTGGAAGTTCAGCAGCGCCTCCAGCCGCCCCTGCGCTATCTCAGCCTGGTAGGGCGTGTACTGCGTGTACCAGCCGGGGTTCTCAAGGATGTTGCGCTGGATGACGGGCGGCGTGATGCAGTCATAGTACCCCATGCCGATGAACGAGCGCGCGACCTTGTTCTGCGCGGCGATCGCCTGGATGCGCAGCAGCGCCTCGTGCTCTGTGAGCGCCTGGGGGAAGCGCGAAAGCTGCAGCGGCTTCGCCGAGCGCACCGACGCCGGCACCACGGCGCTGATCAGCTCGGCGAGCGAGCGCTTGCCAAGCAGGGACACCATCTCCTGAACCTCAGCCCCGTTGGGGCCGATGTGGCGCGCAGCGAACTCAGAGGGCCCAAAGCCTGTGCGGTGCCTTAACGTATCTTCGCTCATCACTCCCCTACTCGCCTCTTCTGCCAACATGCTCTACGCCTCTCATCATCCCGCCCAGCGCCCCTACTTGCCCAGGAGCTTCTTGTAGTCTTCTGCCGACATCAGCCCAGCGAGCTCATCGCCTGACACGCCCGAGAGCTTCACCATCCACCCCTCGGTGTACGGCGCCTTGTTGATCAGCGAGGGATCCGCGGAGAGCGCCTCGTTGACCGCCGAAACCGATCCCGAGAGCGGCGAGTACACGTCTGAGGCCGCCTTGGTGGACTCAACCACGCACATTGTGCCGTGCTGCTTGACTCCCTTGCCAACCTCCGGGAGCTCAACGAACACCAGCTCCCCCAGCTCTGACTGCGCGAACTCAGTGATCCCAACAACAGCGACATCACCCTCCATGCGCACCCACTCATGGTCCTTCGTGAACTTGTATCCTGACGGGAACTCCATACCCTCTCTCTCCTTACATTACGCTTTTCGACGGCTGTAAAACGGCAGCGCCACAACGTGCGCGGGTATCTCGCGGCCACGCACCAGCGCTGAAACCTTGGTGCCCGGCGCGGCGAGATCGGGCCGGATGAGCGCCATGCCGAGCGCCTTGTTGACGGTCGGCGTCTTCGTCCCGCTCGTCACCACGCCAACCTGCTCTCCGCCGGCGTGCAGCGTGTCGCCCTGGCGGGCGATGCCGGCGCCATCGAGCTCAAACCCAGCCAGCTTGCGCGGCACTCCCCGCTCGCGCTGCTTCAGCAGCGCATCTCGGCCGATGAAGTCGCCCTTGTCGAACTTTACGATCCACCCAAGCCCGCTCTCCAGAGCCGACACATCCTCGCCCAGCTCGTGGCCGTGCAGCGGGTAGGCGGCCTCAAGCCGCAGCGAGTCTCGCGCGCCGAGACCGCACGGCGCAACTCCGCAGCCCGCCCCGTGCTCAAGCAGGAGCCGCCACAGGTCGACGGTGCGATCGGCCCTCACAAAGATCTCAACCCCGTCCTCTCCCGTGTACCCCGTGCGCGCGATGATGAGCTTGGTGCCGAGCAGCTCCTGCTCAATAAAGTGGAAGGGCTTTAGCCCTGCCAGCCCGCCGCCCTTGCAAAGCGGGGCGAGCAGCTCAAGGGCGCGCGGGCCCTGCACCGCTATCTGGCCGTACTCGTCGCTGGCGTTTGCGACACGAACGCCCGCCGGGGCGCGGCCCGCCAGCCACTCGAAGTCGCGAGTGGCGTTTGAGGCATTGACGCACAGCAGGTACAGCTCCCTGCTGAAACGGTAGACGATGATGTCATCGATGACGCCTCCCTGATCGTTCAGGATGGCGCTGTACTGAGCCTTGCCATCAGTGAGCTTGGACACCTGGTTGCACAGCAGGCTCTCGAGCGCGGCTTCAGCGCCGGGCCCGCTCACCCAGATCTCGCCCATGTGGCTCACGTCGAAGAGCCCCACCCGCTCACGCACGGCAACGTGCTCCGGAATCACGCCGGAGTACTGCACCGGCATCTCCCATCCGGCGAACTCGACCATCTTGCCGCCGAGGCGGACATGCTCATCGTAGAGAGGGGTTCTCCTCATAGCTGCACTCCGCTCCTGCGCACAAAGTTCTCGACCGTATTGGACACCAGCATCGCCACCGTCATCGGCCCGACCCCGCCCGGAACCGGCGTAATCGCCGCGCACACCGGCGCGGCCCCCGCGTAGTCAACATCACCGCACAGCTTTCCGCTAGGGAGCCGGTTGATGCCCACATCGAGCACGATCGCGCCCGGCTTGACCCACTCGCGCTTCACCAAATTAGGCACGCCAACAGCTGCCACCAAGACGTCCGCCGCGCGGCACACCGACGGCAGGTCGGCTGTCTTCGAGTGCGCAAAGGTCACCGAGGCGTTTCTCTCAAGCAGCAGGAGCCCCATCGGCTTTCCGACCAGCTGCGAGCGGCCGATCACAACTGCGCTCTTGCCCGCGAGCGAGGCCCTCGGAATCTCGTCGAGCTTCGTTGATTCTGTGAGCGCCACCGATGAGAGCGCCAGGTCGAGCAGCGCCATGGCGCCCAGCGGAGTGCACGGGCGGGGCGCCGGAGTCCCCTGCATCAGCAGCCCCTGGTTCAGCGGGTGAAGCCCATCGGCATCCTTGTCGGGCGCGATCATGCGCACGAACTCCGAGCCATCGAGGGGCGCGGGGAGCGGGAGCTGAAGGAGGATGCCGTCAACAGCGGGGTCGGCGTTGAAGCCCTCTATGACCGAGCGCAGCTCGGCCGCAGATGTGGCGGCCGGAAGGCGCGCATCAAAGGTTTCGACGCCACACTCCTTGGCGAACTTCTGCTTTGAGGCCACGTAGGCCTGGGATGCCGGATTGTCGCCAACAAGGATCACCGCCAGGCCGGGCGCACGGCCCACCTTTGCGCGCAGCGCCGCAACGCGCGCAGCCAATGCGCCGGCAACGGCGCGCGAGAGGGTCTTGCCATCGAGGATCTTTGGGCCAGCTGCGGACGCAGAGCCGCCGGGACTGCTCGCTGAGTGGGCTGAACCGGAGGGCGATTGCTGCGGCATGGGCAGTTGTTTGCGTTCCTGTAAGCAGTTGAAAAGCCGACTTGATTGTATAGCCAACCGCCCCCCTGCAAGTAAACAATACTGAGGGATTTTTGGATCTATGCGACATGATTTTTGGGCGCGCTAAGGCCAGCTCGCCACAGCCGATTTCCCGGCTGCCGTTGTGCGCCGGATCTTTCCGCATGCGCCCGCCCCTCCGGTTGGCGTAGCATAAGGGGGCGCTCTTGCGGGCGCGTCGGGGCGGTGACGTAGGGAGAGCGGCGCATGCAGATCGGAGTTCCACGCGAGAGAAAGACCTTGGAGAAGAGGGTGGCGATCACCCCCGAAGGGGCGCAACACCTCATAAAAAGAGGCCACTCGCTCCTGATAGAGGCGGGAGCCGGCGAGGGCTCAGGGTTTTCAGACGACGACTACCGCGCTGTTGGGTGCCGGATCGCCCGCACCCTTGGGGACGTCTGGAGCAACGCGGAGCTGCTGGTAAAGGTGAAGGAGCCCGATCCATCCGAGTTTGAGTTCTTTCGCCCCGACATCGTTCTCTTTGACTTCCTGCACCTGGCGAGCCTCCCCGAAGTGGCTCACGCCCTTCTCGCTAAAAAAGTAACAGCGTTTGCCTATGAGACCCTACGGACCAGCGAGGGGCGCCTGCCGCTCCTTGAGCCGATGAGCGAGGTTGCCGGCAAGCTCTCCGTCCTTAACGGCTCCTACCTCCTCCTCTCGCAGAACGGGGGTCGCGGGGTGTTGCTGGGCGGGGCGGGAGCCGCGCCCCCTGCTCGGGTGATGGTGGTCGGAGCCGGGATCGCCGGACATGCGGCGTGCGCGACTGCCCACGGCATGGGAGCGCGCGTGTCGGTGTTCGACATCAGCGAGAAGAAGCTCGCCGCCCTGCACAAGGAGCTCCCCGGCATCTCCACCGAGGTGTCCACCCCTGCATCCCTGGCGAAGGGGTGCTCACAGGCCGACCTGCTAGTGGGCGCAGTGCTCATTCCGGGCGCCGCAACGCCGAGGATCATCACGCGCGACATGATCCGCTCGATCGGTTCCGGCGGCGTGTTCGTTGACATCAGCATCGACCAAGGTGGGTGTGCCGAGACGAGCAAGCCAACCACCCTCGACAAGCCCACCTACGAAGTTGACGGCGTCATTCACTACGGGGTGTGCAACATGCCGGCGCAAACGCCCCGCACCTCAACGATAGCGCTCGCCGCGCAGACACTGCCGTTCATCGAGCAGCTCGCCGATCTCGGCGCTGCCAAGGCGATCCACTCGTCTGCCGAGATCAAGAGCGCACTGACGTGCTTCAATGGCAAGCTCACCAACAAGCCAACGGCTGAGGCACTCGGCGTCCCCTACTCTGCCCCGGCGTAGCGCAGCTAGCCCAGCTTGCGCAGCGTCGCCTTGCCCGTGATGACGGCCTCGCCAGCCTGGTTGAGCACCGTGGTCTCCATCACCACGGTCCTCTTGGGGAGCTTCTCAAGCACCTTGACGCGCGCCGTCAGCGTGTCTCCGATAAAGACCGGCTTGGTAAACGAGAGCTCCTGCGATAGGTAGAGCGAGCCCGGGCCTGGGCAGCGCGTGGCGAGCGCAGCGCTGATGAGCGACGCCGAGAGCACGCCGTGCACAATCCTCTTCCTAAACGGGGTCGTGGCAGCATACGCCTCGTCGAGATGTACCGGATTTGTGTCGAGTGAGAGCTCGGCGAACTGCTCGATGTCGCGCTCGGTGAAGGTCTTGCTCAGCTCGCCAACCTGCCCAACCTCTATCTCTTCAAACTTCATGCTCCCCCCTACTGCCGCGATACGCACCCAAAAGCCCTGCAGTATCAGGTTGTTGCCCGCTGCTCTCGAGATGATAGCCCAGCTGCGGGGCTGTTGGTAGCGTGACACACGGGCAGTTAATGCCGGTGGGGGCGCAACCGGCACACGGTGCGTCGCATCTTTAAGGGGGAACAGGAAGGCCCTGCGGGGCGGAACTTTGACGGACCTCCCTCCATGGGGGCGGCCGTGCCAGGAAGGTAAAGCACATGGACATAAGCAAGACTCTCTCCTCCCAAGCAAAGCCGGTTCGCGCCTGCGTCGTTGGGCTCGGGCATTGGGGGCCAAACCTCGTGCGCGCCATCGAGCGCCACCCGAACGCAAAGGTAGTTGTCGCGGCAGACGCCTCGCCAGAGCGGCGCGCCCTCGTCGCCCAGCGCATACCGGGGCTCTTTCTTGAGTCCTCGCTCGCTGACTGCCTCAAGAAGTACGACTTCGACGCCGTGTTCGTCGCCGTGCCCACCGAGTTCCACTTTCAGGTGGGGATGCAGGTCCTTGAGGCCGGCAAGCACCTCTTCATCGAGAAGCCGCTCGCCAGCAACAGCCAGGAGGCCCTGGAGCTGTGCGAAGAGGCTGCGCGCCGCAACCTGCAGCTCATGACCGGGCAGATCTTTCTCTACAACGGCGGCATCACCGCCATGAAGAAGTACGTCGACAGCGGCGAGCTCGGAAACCTCTTCTACATCAACGCCAACCGCACCAACCTCGGGCCGCTGCGCTCGGACGTGAACGCGCTGTGGGACCTCGCCTCGCACGACATCGCGATCTTTAACTACATCTTCGGCGCCCTGCCGATGCAGGTCACCTGCTCGGCGTACCACCTGCTGGGCCGCCCCGTTGAGGACATCGCGCAAGGGACGCTCCTCTACCCCGGCAACCGCGTTGCGGCGTTCTTCGTCAGCTGGCTCGACCCGCAGAAGAAGCGCGACATCACCGTTGTTGGCGACCGCAAGATGCTCACCTTCGACGACATGCGCCCCGAGCGCCCGATCAAGATCTTCGACAAGGGGGTCACCGTCAGCCGCCCGGACGAGTACCACGACACGTTCCACAACTTCCGCATGGCGATCCGCGAGGGGCAGTCGATTGAGCCCGAGGTCACCACCGGCGAGCCGCTCGTCAACGAGTGCTCGCACTTCATCGACTGCATCCTGACGGGCAACCGGCCGCTCACCGACGGGCAGCTCGGCCTCGACGTGGTGCGCGTGCTTGAGGCCCTGACGCGCTCGTTCCACGAAAACGGCAAGCCGGTCAGCATGTGGCAGCGTGACCGAGCCTCCGCCTCGCCAGCAGCGCAAATTCAGCCGGCCGCACGGCCGAACTAATCACAAAGGAGACAGGCAATGAAGGTTCCATTTCTCGACCTCAAGACACAGTACCAGAGCATCAAGGCTGAGGTTGACCCAGCTGTGCAGCAGGTGTTCGCGGACGCCGCCTTTATTCTTGGCCCCCAGGTCGAGGAGTTTGAGCGGAGCTTTGCAGCGTTCATCGAGAGCGAGCACTCAGTCGGGGTCGCCAACGGCACCGACGCGATCCGGCTCGCCTACGAGGCGCTCGGCATCGGCGCAGGCGACGAGGTCATCATCCCGGCGCACACCTT
>JAFMJG010000007.1 GCA_017853605.1 bacterium | reverse complement strand
GGCTTGACCTCAGGAACCGCTGGCTTCGGAGCCTCCGGCACTATCGGCTTCACCTCTACCTTAGGCTTCGAGGCATCGGGCTTGACCTCAGGAACCGCTGGCTTCGCACCCTCCTTCGGCTTCATCGCCTCTTGCAGCTGCTTCACAGCGTCCTGAAGATCGCTGATCTGCTTTGCCTGGCCGGCTTGTGCATCCTTGAGCGCAGCGATCTCCTTGTCCTTCTGCTCAAGCTGCTTTGCCTGCCTGGCGATCAACTCATCTTTCTCCTTAAGCTTCGCCTCAAGCTCCTTGACCTTGGCATCTACGCCTGGCGATGGAGGCGTGGGAGCCGCGCCGGGCTCGGCCCCGCCGCTCTCGCTCTTCTTTCCCCGAGCCTCTGTAATCTGCGCAAGCCGGCCAACATCGCTGAACTTTCCCGCTCCCGCTGCCGAGCTGCTCGTCGCAAAGATAAGGTCTTCCGCCTTATCAACTCCCGTGAAGGTGAGCGTCTTCCCGCCAACCCTCATCGTGCAGGTCTTTTTGTCGCTGTCGTAGCTCACGTCGGCACCAGCTGCATCGTCGCTGCCTATGACCTGCACCTTAGCCCCACTCCCAGCCCGCTTTTCAATGGCAAAGGAGCCACTCTCTGTAAGCTGGTCAATCGCGATCTGCACCCGATCCTGCGACCCAATCCTCAAGGTGTAGGGCTTCTCTCCCCCTTTCAGGTCAACAAGCTTGGCTGACTGCGACTGCGCCTGATGAACCTCAACCTGGCTCTGTGAAAGCACGTTCCGGCTCCGCAGCCCAAGCGGGCCCCTCACACGCTGTATCGTGGTGACGGTCCGGTTGCCGACGACAACGGTGTCGTCCGTAGCCGCCAGATCAACGGTGCGCGTGTCGTCATCCACTGCCAGGCCCTTCGACCTGGAGTAGAGCTTCGCCTCTCCTGAGTGGACTGACGCGCTAGCCTGGTTGACGAGGTCCTTGACTGAGCCCCTCGCGTAGGTGTCGGGAACCTGCTCCTCCTGGAGCATCTCGGTCATCGCGGCTTCCTGCCTCGCCTGTCCGGTCCCGTGTGACGATCTCTTTTGGCACAACTTACCCATAACGATATTCCTCCTTGAATAACGATGAGGTTATTTTCATTGACACTAACGATATGACCCCCGATCTCGGCAGCGTTGCATTTTGCCGCACATTTTCCTCAACGCTTTCGACGATTTTTTTGGAGCGAGGCCACACTCGCGCAACGCAGTGCCAACCACCACTGATCGGCTTCACGCCTGCCCCTTACTGCCTCGCGCAACTGTCCCTGCGGCGCTCCGCGCGCCACTACAGCCTCCCTGCCAAGATCTTTAGCCGGTCAGCAAAGGGGATCTTGAATGCTCCGATGTGCCCATGCTCGCTCTTGCCAAGCAGCTCGCGGGCGAAGAGGCGGTCGTTCCTGCCGATCATCTCGGCGATGATCATGCCGTGCATAACGTCAGAGAGCTGTCCCGACATGATTGAGCGCCGGAGGTCCTCTGCCACCCGAAGCCCCGCATGCGGAGAACCCTCCCCGTGCTTCTCGATGAAGAAGCCCGGGATCTTGTCGAGGTAGGGCCCAAACGCGTGGTCACCAGGGAGCATCGCCACGGGCGCCCTGCTCTTTTCGAGGGAGGGCTTAAGAAAGCTCGTTGAGATTCCTGCCCACTCAAGAGCCTGCCCAACACCCGAGCGGACCGCAGACTTCGCAGTGCCCCACGCCCCTTTTACTCCCTCACGGAGGTCGGTGAGCTTGCCAGTAAGCCACGATACCTGGTCTCCGGCGTGTGCGTACTCTTGGACCCGGATACCCGCAGGAAAGTAGTGCTCCGCTGCCCCAAAGGTCGACACCCTGACCAGGGCGCGTGCCCTCTCGCGCTCTTCTGGGGAGAGTGGCGATCCGTCCGATAGCATCCGCTCGATGGCGTTGGCGACGATGATCGAGCCCTGGCTGTGCGCCACAAGGTGCAGGGGCTGTCCAGCCTTAACGTGCTCTTCGATCGCCTGCTCGACACGGGTGACGGCAGCCCCTTCCACCCGGCGCCCCGCGTCCGCAGAGAGGAGTCCGCACGCAGCATGCCACACAGAGCGGAGCATGCTGGGCCGCCTTGGGTCATCGAGAGACGCGTCCTCGCCGTTTATCACTGCGGTCACTGGACGCCCGAAGGTCTTCACGAGCGAGGCGAGGTGCGCCTCCATGTCGCGGGGCCCCACGTTCATCCCGTTGACATAATAGAGCTCCTCGGCGTGCCTGCCCGGAGCGTAGTTGCTCGCTGTGTAGGAGGGCGAAGGGATGGCGTGAACCTGCGTGAACGGGGCCTCGATCAGGCTCTGCTGTTCCCTTAGGATGGTGAACGAGGGGCCGTGCGAAGCAAGCCACTTTGGGTCGCTGCACGCCCGCATCGTCGCGTTGAAACTCGCGCTCTCGCATCTCGGGGCATCCGGCGCGACAGGCATCGCCACGTCCTCTACCACCGCACGTGCAGCTGCCGGCTTGGCAGCGAAGAGCGCACTCCTGTTTATCTTTGGCAGGGCTGCTGCGATCGCCTCGGCTGCCTTCGAGATAGCGTCTGATGCACCTTCCATACTCAACTGCTGCGGAAGCAACACCCTTGAGGAAAATATGCTCATAAGAACGTTCCCTGGCCGCGTATGGCCCACTGTCTTAATCGTACTACCGGGAGGGATATAAAACAGTGGCAGCTCTAGGCTGCGCACACCTGCTGGCAGCTACGCATCCCTAGTTTCGGCTGCGCTCACCTGCGTTCGGCTGCACACGCCTCCTGGCAGCTGCGCATGCCTCCTTTGGGCTGCGCACACCTGCGTTCGGCTGCATACGCTTCCTGGCGGCTGCGCACACCTGCACTCCTAAACGGGCTCCATGCGGCGCCACGAGTTGGATGCTAAAACGTTGAAAAACCTGATTTCCCCCGGGGGAGTCGAGCGACGATACAGCTGCTCTTGCCACTATATCCGCGCCTGCTCTCAGAATGATTCAGCCGATACCTCCTGGCTGCCCCTCTTTACTCCTCCAGTATGAGGGCGCTCTGGGGCGCAACAAAGCGATATGAGCCGGCCGCACGCGCAACGGGCTGCCCACTTGTGGCGGCATGCAGGGCCCGCGCCCTTGCCAAGGAAGGGGCAGCGGAAGCCGTTTTTCGCGGATTGCTCACCCCTGAATCCCGCAATTTTCAACAAAAACACGCCTGCCCAGGCTGAGGGGCGTCTTGCAGGCGTCCCGTTTTTGTCCAGTCTGTCCGGGTGGTTAGCGCGTTTGCACGCGGTTTTTCTGCAATCTGGGACAAAGTTTTTACACCCTTTTCGGCGCGCTGTGACAACTGAAAGAGGTCGGCATGAGAGAACGCTCCCCGTTGCTTGGGCGTGCCCAGCGACACTTGTCGAAAAAAAAGGGAGGAGACAATGAAGGACGTAAAGATTTCAGATGTGGCGCTCGTTGATGAGTTCAAGGCGGGCCGGGTTGAGGCCTTTGAGGAGATCATCGCCCGTTATGAGACCAAGGTGATGAACCTCGCGCTGCGCTTCACGCGCAACCAAGAAGATGCCGAGGAGGTAATGCAGGACGTGTTCACCACCGTCTACCGCAAGATAGAGGGGTTCCGGGGGCAGTCGGCGTTCTCAAGCTGGCTGTACCGTATCGTCGTGAACGCCGCCTTCATGAAGCTTCGCAAGAGGAAGCAGTCGCAGACGGTCTCGATGGACGACCTCGCCCCTGCAGTCAAGCAGTACTGCATGGAGCGGGATGTGGTTGCGGCATCGCACTCGTACAACATCGCCGTTACTCACGAGCTGCAGGAGGTCTTGCAGCGGGCGATCGACAAGCTTCCTGACCAGTACCGGGCCGTGTTCGTCCTGCGGGATGTTGACGGGCTCTCAAACCAGGAGACGGGCCGGATCCTTGACCTCTCAATCCCGGCGGTCAAGTCTCGGCTGCACCGCTCGCGCATCATGCTCCGCAAGAAGCTGCAGCGCTACTACGAAGATTTCACGGGCAACAAGGCAGTTATCGACGACACGAGCGACGACTTCGCTACCGACGCTGCTGCTTAGGTTTGTGAATCTGCGGCGGCTGCGCACCTCCCTGCGCAGCCGCTTTTTTTTTGGGGAGCGCACGCACGCCGGCCCGGCACAGGCTCTAGCGCTCCACAAAGTCTAGTTCACGGTGAAAGGTCTCCTTGAGGAGCGCGAGGCTCGCTATGGCGAGGGCTGAGGCGGCAAGGCCAATTACCCGCGCCGCATCGACAATACCGAGATCCGAGCCCAGCCAGATAAGGGCCGCATTCATCGGCACAACCGACGCACGAATAAAATTGGGGATAGTCACCGTGACGGTTGCACGCAGGTTAGTGCCAAACTGCTCTGCAGCCGAGGTTAGCATCAGGATCCAGTATCCAGCCGAGAAGCCCAGCACGAGGTAGTGGGCATAGACTGCGTTCACCGTCATTCCGCGGCTACTGAGGAACCAGAGGGGGCACACCGTTCCGAGCGCCATGAAGACCCACATAGGCCGCTTGCGGCTCTGCAGAAGCTGGCTCGCGAGCCCTCCTAGCGCATCGCCAACGACGAGGCCAAGGTAGCACCATACGAGGCAGAGAGCCTGCTTCGGCGCCCCATCAACCCCGAGAGCCTGCGAGAGGGGGTTTGCGTTTGCCATTAGGATGCCCACAATGTACCACGTCGGCACACCCAAGAAGATACAGAGGGAGTAGCGGTAGAGCCTCTCCGGCGTGCAGAGCAGCATGCGGAGGCTCCCACGAGCCACCCCGGCTGAGTGCAGCGCCTTGAAAAGAGGCGACTCGGACACCGACACCCGCACGGCGAGCAGGGCAATCCCCAGCACTCCACCGATAATGTAGGAGTCGCGCCACGGAAGAAACTCCCCCGTTAGCCCCGCCACAACAGCGCCGAGAACCCCGACTGAGGCGATAATTGTGGTTCCGTAGCCACGCAGCGCGACCGGCAGCGCCTCGGCAACAAGGGTCACCCCTGCGCCGAGCTCCCCTGCAAGGCCAAAGCCAGCCAGCGCCCGACAGAGGTGATAGCTCGGGAGCGACTGGACGAAGGCGTTGAGGATATTGGCAGTCGAGTACATGATAATTGAGCCGAAGAGGGCTTTTGTGCGTCCAACTTTGTCGCCGAGCACTCCCCACACCAGGCCGCCGACTAGCGTCCCCAGCATCTGCGTGTCGAGGAGGGACGCTCCAGCGGCGAGCTGCCCCTCAGGGGGCACTCCGAGGTCTCGCAGCGAGGGGCTCTTGAGGGCGATGAAAAGCACTAGGTCGTAGACATCGACGAAGTACCCCAGGGTCGCAACTAGGAGAGCGAGAGAAAACAATCGTGGCTTCGTGTCGGGCATGCCGACTTCTTACCACTACGGGGTAGAGGGGGCTAGGGACGGCTCTAGGAGGGCTCTTTGCCGAAGTCTGCCGACTCCGGGACCTGGAACCGGTAGGCGCGCCCGATGAAGAACGTCTGGCCTGGATGCAGGGCAATCGGCCCAGACAGCCGTGAGAGGCTGCCATCGGCGCCTGCAGCGAAGACCATCGCCTTGGCCGCGGCCGGACGGGCAGCCTCAGCAGCACCGGGCTCTGGCCACGGGGAGAGGATCGCACCCTCTGCCGTGCGCTGCAGGACTGCCTCTACACCGCCTCCAAGGAGGTTGGCAAAGGCGATGCGGATGCTCCTCTCGCGCTCAAACCTGCGGTGCTCCTCGAGCGAAGGCTGCTCTGGAAGCAGATCCGCTCTCGGGGGCTCTTGGAGCGAGACGGCGAATCTTCCCTCTGCTGGATTGTGAAAAGCCCACGCATTGGACCCGATGTAGAGCTTCCCTCCGATCGGTGTGCGCACGTAGGCCGCCCTAAACGCGGCGGCATCAGCCTCTGTCTGGTAGCCACGATACACGTCGGCAGCGCCTGGGCTCTCTGAATAGCGGCTGAGAAACCCCATCCTTGACTCCGGATCCAGGTCAATTCCCTGCTCCAGGAAAAAGAGCACCACATCTGCCTTGCGCTCCCTTGTGGGGAGGAGGCAGGCATGCAGCGACAGCATGCCGTCGCCAAGCATGTGCTGGGCCGCGTGCGCAAGCGCCTTTGCGTGTATCAGCGCCAGGTCCCTCTCCATGTCAGACACGAGAGATCGCTCCTCCGCGGTCTTGGGCTCTCGCTTCAAGGCGATCGGCGCCAGGATGATGCGGCGGCTTTCGCTGCTAAATCCCGTTCCTTCAGCCGCCTCAGCGAGGGCGCGCCCCAGCGTTTCCCTGGCAGGCTCTGGAGCCACGATCTCTCTCGCGCTGCTGCGCTGGTAGTTCAGCTGCTCAAAGGGCACCGCAGCCGCAGGTGATGACATGAGAAGGATCGCCTGCCTGCTTGCGCCACTCCTTACCATGGCAAGCGCCTGAACCAGGAGCTCGCGCACAATAGCAGCCCTCTCCTGCCGCTCCTGAGACACGGCTGGCGGGCGTCGGGAGACTCCCGCATCGGCCACAGGGAAAAGCTCAGGCGCCTGCACGCTCCGAAAGGACTCGACCATCGACACCGCACGGGCATCGTCGCCAGCCCCCACGGACTCCGCGACGCCACGCATCATCTTCCTGATCGGCCCCTCCTCCAGGGGGAGCGGAACCGCGCCGATGCCATCACCAAGCAGCACGGTGGAGCCTGGCGCAAGGGAGGTCCTGCCTGCTACTGCCCTCTCCTCTCCATTCGCGAGCTTGATGGCGATATCCCGATGCCCCCGAGCTCCCGGGAAGACCTCAACGACGAGGTCAAACGAGCCATCTGGATGCTCGTTGCGCTCGATCACACGGGCGGAGCAGTGCTTCCGGCTTATGTAGCTGTTGAGGCCAGGCACCGAGTTCCGGCCAAGCGGCACGTCAACGTTCAGCGGCGCGGTGGCTATCAGGTTTTCAGCCAGCTCCTGACACGTAGACGGCCTGCGCGCCACGCGGCGGGGGATGGAGAAGGAGAAGTCCCCAGGAAGCATAAAGATCGTTCCCGTCGTCACAACGAGGGGCCCCGACAGCTCAACGAGCTGGCCAGCGCGTTCCGCGCCCGCAAGGGAGAGCACCTGGGTTGAGTTTCGCGCGGGGAGGCCAGACTGCACCGTCAGCTCACCCCGCACGCGGCCCGCCGCCGCGAGGGGGCCAACGAACTTTTTTGAGTACTCAAACGTCGCCAAGGGCGCGGGGCCAGGGCCGTGATCCTCGTCCACAAGATCCCTCTTTGACCGGTAGGTCTTGCCGTCACTGTCAATAAAGAGCCGCGCTATTGCTGGCTCAGCGCGCACGAATGCCCGCTCCCCTTCAATCGCCTTCTCGATCACTAGATCAAATTCCCGATCCACCGCCCGCACCATCGCCGCGAGCTCTTCCTTAATGAGCTCAGCCTTTGGGGCCTGCCGCGCCGGCACAGCCCTTGCCGCGGCCTGGCGGTCGACTGATGAGCCCTTGTTTTTGGGTTCTAAACTCATGCGGGAATCCTCAAGGAGGGGGCTCGCCCCTCCGCTGCGTCCGTACGCAAGGCATCTAGTTAGTTATGGAGCCCCGAGGACCTTATGGAACGCGAGAATGGGGCTCTTTGCTCCTCGCTCCTGGAACTCCCGGCAGCTGTCTAGAGCGCCCAACACCTTAAGGGCCTCTGCAGCTCCGCCTCACGGCGCAAGCGCTACGAAAAACTCGCAAGCTGCCGACGGTGCGGCGCTTTGGGAGGCCACCCCTTGTTGCCCTTAATCGATAGTGATGTACATGACCTCAAGCACCTCGACGTCTTGCGGCCCTTTGGGGGAGTGAAAAGTGATGACATCACCGGCCTGGGCCTTGAGCAATGCGCGGGCAAGCGGCGCCTGCCAGCTGATGCGCCCCCGCGCAACATCGACCTCATCAATGCCAACAATGGAGTACGTTCGCTCGCTACCATCCTCATAGCGCAGGGTCACGGTCGCCCCAAACTGGACATGGCAGACAGCCACCTGCAAAGGATCGACGATCTCGGCCGCCTCAAGCCGTTTCGCCAGGAACCTCATTCGGCGGTCGATCTCACGAAGGCGCTTCTTGCCGTACAGGTAGTCGCCGTTCTCTGAGCGGTCCCCGTTCCCTGCCGCCCAGGCAACGGTCTTGGTCACTTCAGGGCGCTCTTCATGCCTAAGCTTCCTGAGCTCCTGGCGCAGGCGCTCTGCGCCAGCTGGCGTAATGTAATTCTTGCCGCCCGGAACTGCGGCGTCCGCCTCCGGCTCAACGTCCTTGGCGTTCTCGTCGCCATCCCTGGTAAATGCCTTGCTCATGAGGTGCGGCGCTACAGCAGTGCTCGGCAGTGGCTACTCATGCACGGGCACGTTTGCCTGAATCCACTCTACCACGTCCTTGGTGTGCGTGCCCGGAATGAAGATCTGCCTCACTCCGGCTGCCAAGAGCGCCTCGATGTCGTCTTTCGGCACGATGCCTCCGCCAAAGACAACGATGTCCTCCGCCTTCTCGGCCTTGAGCTGCTTGAGCAGCTCCGGGAACAGGGTCATGTGCGCCCCAGAGAGGATGCTGAGGCCGATGCAGTCAACGTCCTCCTGAATAGCCGCCCGCACGATGTTCTCCACGGTCTGGTGGAGGCCGGTATAAATTACCTCCATGCCTGCGTCTCGCAGGGCGCGGGCGATCACTTTCGCGCCTCGGTCATGGCCGTCGAGGCCCGCCTTGGCGATCAGTATTCGAACCGGCCGAGTCGCTTTGCCCTGTGACATCATAACATCCCCGGATCTGTATACACCCCGAACACCTTTCGGTAAATGTCCGATACCTCGCCGAGCGTGGCCCCCACCTCAACGGCGTCGATAAGCACCGGAACCACATTGCGATTTTCACGGCATGCCTGCTCAACGAGGCTCAGGGACGCTGCGAGGGCAGCCGGGTCGCGGCGGGCCTTGAATTCCTTCACCCGCTCGATCTGCTGGCGCTCCACTTCATGCTCTATCTTGAGAGTCGGGATCTCCTGCTCGCCGCCCTCGGCGTGGCAGTTGACCCCCACGATAGCCTGCTCCCCGGCGTCAACGCCGAGCTGGAACTGGTAGGCAGCCTCTGCTATCTCCTTCTGGGGAAATCCCGCCTCAACAGCATGCAGCATGCCGCCGAGCGCGTCGATCTGCCTGATGTACCGCATCGCCTCCTCTTCGACCTCGCTGGTAAGCCGCTCGACGTAGTACGAGCCTCCTAGGGGATCAATGACGTTCGTGACCCCGCTCTCTTCTGCAATAATCTGCTGGGTGCGCAGCGCAATTCGCACAGCGCCTTCGGTTGGAAGGGAGAGCGTCTCGTCCATGGAGTTGGTGTGCAGCGACTGCACGCCCCCGAGGACTGCCGCGAGCGCCTGCATGGCGACCCGGGCGACGTTGTTGACCGGCTGCTGGGCCGTGAGGCTCACGCCTGCAGTCTGCGCGTGAGTGCGGAGCTTGCACGCGGCATCGGTTTTGGCGCCGTACCGCTCGCGCATCAGCTTGGCCCACAGGCGCCGGGCGGCCCGAAACTTGGCTATCTCCTCAAAGAAGTCATTGTGCACATCGAAGAAGAAGGAGAGACGAGGCGCAAAGTCATCCAGCTTCATGCCGCGTCCGAGGCAGTGGTCAACGTACGCCAGCCCGTCTGCAATAGTGAACGCGAGCTCCTGGACCGCCGTCGCCCCAGCCTCGCGGATGTGGTAGCCGCTAATGCTCACTGGGTTAAACTTCGGCGCTGACTGGGCGCAAAACTCTATGACGTCGCACACCAGCTTGACGGAGGGAGCCGGAGGCGAGATCCACTCCTTCTGGGCGATAAACTCCTTGAGCATGTCGTTCTGGATCGTGCCGCCGATCTTTTCAAACGGTATGCCTCGGCGCCTTGCGACCGCAAAGTAGAACGCAAATGCCACCGTTGCGGTGCAGTTGATCGTCATCGAGGTCGTGACCTGGTCCAGCGCAATTCCGCCGAAGAGGGTATCCATGTCCTCGACCGTTGCTACGCTCACCCCTTCGCGGCCAACCTCCCCGAGAGCGCGAGGGCTATCAGGGTCGTAGCCCATGAGCGATGGCATGTCGAAGGCGGTTGATAATCCCGTCTGTCCATGGTCGAGCAGGTACCGAAACCGCTTATTGGTGTCCTCTGGGGTGCCGAAACCGGCGAACTGGCGCATCGTCCACAGCCTGCCGCGGTACATGGTGGGCTGGACTCCCCGCGTGTACGGATACTCTCCCGGATTGCCGAGGTCCCTGTCGTAGTCAACCGTTCCGCCGTTCTCTGGGGTCACAAGCTCAGGCTGCTCGCGGAAGCTGATTGACTCAAACGAGGCCTTGCGCTCGCGCTGCGAGGCGTACACCTTTTCGCGCCATGCACGGTACGACGGGCTCTTGAAAAACTGCGCCGCTGCATCTCTCTTCTTCGTCATGCGAGGGTCCTCAAGCCTTGTCGTGCCTCAGCCGGCCGTTGCTGGCCTCTGGGGATGAACTATCGCACGACGACATGCCCCATATCTACAGTGATTCATAACACTTACAGAGGAGCCGGCCGATTCGCACGGCGCCCTTTATCCAGTATACGGCAAAAGCCCCAAAAAAGCCCCTTTCGGCGGGCTGGGAGCAGCTACGCCACCCGCACGAGGCGCACGTGCGGCGCCCTCAGTCTGTGCCCACGAGCGAGAAAGATTGCCAGCACGAAGGCTGCTTGCTATGTGCTCAGTATGAATACCCCCCTGCCCTCACTGCGTGGCTCCCTCAGCGAAATCATGGGGCAGCTGCAGCCTATCCTGCCGTCACTGCCGCGCCGCGTTGCAGGCGAGATGTCCCTCGAGGGTCGCGCATTCCGCTACGTCGACCTTCACAGCTTCTACCACCAGGTGGCCCAGATATTCGGCCAGCAGCTGTACGGCTTCGAGTCCACAACCGAAACGCCGCTCGTGTACGACTGCGGCGCGCACATCGGGCTGGCGACGCTCTTCTTCAAGCAGCAGCACCCGAAGTCTCGGGTAGTCGCTTTTGAGGCAGACCCCGCAATTTTTGCTGCCCTGCGGTTTAACATCGAGTCATTTGGCCTGCGCGACGTCGATGCCAGGCAGTGCGCCGTGTGGGTCCATGGCAATGGAGTCTCGTTTGAGTCGTCGAGCGATGACTCAGGCCGGGTGCGGGGCGACCCCGCCTCTGGCCCCCGTGGCGGAGCCACGGTGCCTTCGATCCGTCTGCGTGACCTGCTCTCGCAGGGGCCTGTCGATCTCGTGAAGCTCGACATCGAAGGGGCTGAGTTTGACGTCATCGCTGACTGCGCGGACGCGCTCCCTGCTGCCCGCTGCCTGCTCATCGAGGCTCACGCGCTCAGCCAGCCCCAGCGGCTAGGCGAGCTTTTGGCGACCCTAGAGCGCGCCGGGTTCCGGTACGTGCTTGGCGACCTGCACCCGGCCTCATGGCTCCCCAACGACGGCCGCAAGCCCCCGTTCAGCTTCTGCGCGGCGGACAAGTTTCTCGTGAGCGTGTTTGCCTGGCGCCCGTGAGCTCGACTGCTACTCCTTCAGCAGCTGCGTGGCGATGAGCACTCGCTGGATCTCGCTCGTGCCCTCATAGATCTCGGTGATCTTCGCGTCGCGCAGGTGCCGCTCCGCCGGGTAGTCCGTCACATACCCGTATCCTCCGTGGATCTGGATCCCCTTTACTGCGCACATCATCGCCGTCTCAGAGGCAAAGAGCTTTGCCATGGCGGCCTGGCGAATGAAGGAGGCCTTGCGATCCTTGCGCTTCGCCGCATCAAGGGTGAGGTAGCGCGCGCTGTCAATGTGGCACACCATGTCTGCAATATAGTTCTGGATCGACTGGTGCTCGCAGATATGCTTGCCGAACGCCTTGCGCTCCTTGGCGTACTTCATCGCGTCATCGAGGGCTGCGCGGGCGATTCCTACTGCCTGGGCAGCAACGCCGATCCGCCCTCCGTTAAGGGTGTTCATGGCGACGAGGAATCCCCGGTTCTCGTCGTACAGCATCGCCCCCTTCGGGAGCCTCACTTCATCGTACGTTATGCTTGAGGTCGGGGAGCCTCGAATCCCGAGCTTGTCCTCGCGCTTCCCGCGGGAGATGCCAGGCAGGCTCATGTCGTGCACAAAGGCACAGATTCCCTTGTTGCCCTTGGCGGTGTCGGAGGTCGCAAAGAGGATGCAGACGTCGGCCTCGGGCCCGTTGGTGATCCAGTTTTTTGTTCCAGAGACGACGAACCCGTCGCCGTCCCGGCGTACCGTCGTCTTTATGGCCGCCGCATCGCTTCCGGTGCCGGGCTCTGAGAGCGCAAAACAGCCAAGCGCCTTGCCCGACGCCAAGCGGGGCAGAAAAGCTTCCTTCTGCTCCTGAGTGCCGAACTCAATAATCGGGGAGATGCACAGCGAGGTATGGGCGCTGACGATAATGCCGGTGGAGGCGCAGGCGGCTGACAGCTCCTCAATAATGAGGGCGTACGCCAGCGTTGAGAGCCCCGCACCGCCGAACTCTGCCGGCACGATAGCGCCCATGAGCCCAAGATCCCCCATCTTGGGAAGCAGCTCGCGCGGGAAGTAGTGATCCCGATCAATTTTGGCAGCAAGGGGCGCAACCTCCTTCTCGGCGAAGGCCCGGGCAGTTTCGCACGCGAAGTTTTCCTCCTCCGAGAGCTCAAAGGCGACACTATCTCTCCACACCATATGCTGCCCCAACAAAGCCCCTTCTAGCGCCCGGTAAACGTAGGTGGCCGCTTCTCGAGAAACGCCGCCATCCCTTCCTCGCGATCAGCAGTCGCAAAGAGGCGCAGAAACTCCTCAACCTCGTGCCGCAGCCCTGGCAGGACAGCCGGCTCTGTTGCCCTGCGGATCACGCGCTTGACGCCCTGCACTGCAAGCGGCGCTTTGGCCGCTATCACCGCAGAGATCCTGCCCACCTCTGCCTTGAACTCCGCGTCCGGCACGACAACATCAACCACGCCGAGAGCGCGTGCCTCAGCAGCCCCTATCCGGTCGCCGGTCATGCAGAGGCGGCGGGCCGTGCCCACTCCGCAGCGCTGGATGAGGCGCTGCGTGCCACCAAAACCGGGTATGATGCCCAGATCAACCTCAGGCTGCCCGAGCTTTGCGCTCTCCTTGCAAACCAGGATGTCGCACGCCAGCGCGAGCTCGAGCCCGCCCCCGAAGGCAAACCCGTTAATGGCCGCCACAACCGGCACGTTGATCCCCTCTATGAGCCGCATGGCCCTCTGTCCCAGCTCAAGATAGTCAGCGATGGCGCGCGGCCCAAGCTGGCTCATCGAGTGGATGTCGGCCCCTGCAACGAATGACTTGTCGCCGCCGCCAGTGATGACCACCACCCGCGCCTCTGGATCGGCTGAGATCTTGCCCAGCTCAATCACCAATCCCTGCAAGAGATCTGGGTTCAGGGCGTTGAGCCGCTCAGGACGGTTGAGGACGACGGTGCGCACTGCGCCGTCGCGGTGAACGAGTATGGTGTTTTCTTCTTGTGACATCGCCTTCTGCGTTACGCGTACGTTTTGCCTATGTGCGGCCTTGGGGGCGATGTTACCCCGTCATGCATAGGGATAAAACCCAAATTCCGCGCGCCAAATTAAGGCCGCCTCGATCAATCGAGGGGGCTGTAGCCCTGCCTCGTCAGGAGCCGGTTGAGGTGGTCCATGTAGAGAGGATCCCGGGCCCGCAGGTACCCGAGCATCTCCCGCACCGTCATCGAGCTAAACGGGTTCTGGTACCCTTCTGGCTGGTCTTCAAGGCAGTGGAGGTAGTTGTTCTTGACGTCGCTGTACGCGATGTAGAGCCTCTGGCCCGTTATGCCCTCGCGCCTCAAGAGCTCCAGGTCCACCGCAACCTGGCGGCGATCCACATTGAGTAGGATCTCCCGCACGATATCGAGGGCTCCAGGATTGCCCCGGCCAACATCGCACGCGACCTGCATCATATCGAACATAAGATGCTCCGTTCCGCAGCCCTAAGGCTGTCTTCGAAGAGGAATCTCCGCCCAGAACCGCAGCTGTTGCCTGCCTTCCAAGGGGCCAAGTCGCGCCGGAGCATAACACCAGTTTGGAATAAAGAAACGAGAAATTGCGCTCCGGAAGGCTCTACGCCCCGCCCTGGAGCGGCCAGATACTGGCCCACAATCGCAGCTTGTTAGGCCGCCTCAGTGAGGGCTGGAAGCTCTATCTCGCCGGAAGCAATCTTTGCCAGCGTTTCAACGTAAAAGCGGTGTTCCCGGTTCAGCACCCTGGCAGCCAGGGTTTCCGGCGTGTCTCCTGCCTCAACCGGCACCCGGCACTGGGCCAGTATCCTGCCGCGATCGTACTCGCCATCTGCGAGGTGGATGGTGATACCCGTTTCCGCCTCCCCTGCCTGCAGCACCGCCTCATGCACCCGGATACCGTACATCCCTTGGCCGCCAAACTTAGGCAGGAGAGCAGGATGGATATTCACAATCCGCCCCTCGAAGGCCGCTACCGTAGCGGGCCCAACCTTGCGCATGTAGCCCGCCAGAACGAGGAGGCTAACGCCGTGGGCCCGCAACAACCGGAGCATCTCGCGGTCAAGCGCATCCTCAGAGCCAGCTGTCTTTGCGCTCAGGTGATAGGATGGGATCCCGTGGCGCCGAGCGCGCTCGAGAACTGCGGCTGCGCCGTTGTTGCTCACCGCGACCACTGGCTGCGCTGGCAGCTCGCCAGACTCGCATGCGTCGATGATCGCCTGGGCGTTTGACCCGTTGTGGGATGCGAGAAACCCGATCCTCATCATGAGCCCGAATGTAGCCCGCCTCGGGCAGCAATGGAACAGCGAACCGCCCCCCCGGAACGGGCCTTAGAAGCTGCCCTATCCAGGCGGCCAGTGGCACTGCCTGCCGCCGATAATGTGCAGGTGCAGGTGCGGCACCGTCTGCCCTCCAAAGCTGCCGATGTTCGTGACTATCCGGTAGCCGTCAGCCTCCAGGCCCTCGCGGCGCGCGATTTCAGCAGCCTCAAGCAACAGCTCGCCGAGCAGCTCCCTGTCTGCGGGGCCCGCCGAGGCGACGCTCGAGATCGGCTTTTTCGGGATGACGAGGATGTGTGAGGGTGCCACAGGGCTTATGTCGCGAAAAGCGAGCACATGCTCCGTCTCATGGACGATCTGCGCGGGGATCTCGCGCCGAATAATCTTTCCGAAAATCGTGTCTCCGCCACTGGACATCGGGACCTCCTGCCTTACATCGCAGCCTTGAGCCGTACTATCGTCACACATTGAGCGCTATCGCAAGCTCGGACGAGCCCTCGTCCGCGCACTCAATGCGAGCCGCGCCCGAGCCCTCGTCGTACTCGACCTGGATTAAGTGCTGGACACCGTCCTTGATGTCGTCCAGGTGGGTAATGACAACGATCTGCTCAAAACGCTTGCGCAGCTTGTCGAGCAGGGCCAGCACGTTGCCCCTGCGCCCCTCATCAAGGGATCCGAACACCTCATCAAGCATGAGGAGCGAGAAGTTCTGGCCGGCCCTCTCTGCAAGCATGTGCGAGAGGGAGATCCGCATGCAGAGGTTAAGGATATCCTCCTCGCCGCCGCTAATAACTCGCTTGGCCTCGCCATCCTCAACGACTGTTGGGGTGAAGTCCTCCGCCAGCTCCACGGCAGAGTAGCGCCCATCCGTGAGGTCAGCGAGGTACTCGCTCGCGAGCTCTGCCATGCGGGGCCGAATGGAGGAGTTCACAAACCTCCGAAAGTCCGCAAGGATTCGGTCACATTCATCAAGGATCCTCACCTCCCGCCGCAGCCGGTCAACCTCCCGGCACCGCTCGTCGAAGCGCTCGAGATCTCCCTTGCTGCGAAGCACCAATGCTTCCTTGGTGTTGGCTTCCCCCTCAAGGCGCACCCGCTGCAGGCGGTGGACCTCAACGAGGCGCTGAGCAGCATCGTGCGCCCCTTTCTCCTTTAGGTACCCCTCCTCAGAGAATCTTAGGGCTGCCTGGCGCTCCTGGCCGCGCGCAAGGTTCTCCTCCGCGAGGGCGAGGTCTGCCGCAGTTGCCGCGCTCTCCTTGCCTAGCCCCTCGATCCTCTCCTGAAGCTGCACACACGCTGAGAGCTCCTGCAGCTTCGCTTCGAGTCCCTGGAGCTGCTGCTCAGCGTCGCGCAGATCCCTTCGCTTGGCCGTGAGCCCATCCGGCTCCACGCTTGCTGCGGCGAGCGCGGCCTCAATCTCCTTGTGGCGCTTGAGCAGCTTCGACTCTTCGGAGGCAAAGTGCTGCTGAACTTGCGAGAAGGAGTCGCCCAGCGACTGGCCACACGTCGGGCAATCCCCGCCTGCCTTGAGTCCTACAGCCTTTCTTGCGCGAGCCTTGAGCTGCGCCACCTGCTGGGCAGCCGCCTCAAGCTCCGCTTTCGATTTTGACAAGGCCTCGCGCCACTCAAGCTCCGCCGATCTCGCGGCCTCCGCGAGCGCCGCTACAGCCTCGCGCCGCTCGAACACCTTTCGCTTGGCGCCCGAGATGGCATCCTCGAGCGAGAGGCCACCCGAAAGGGGCTTGAGAGCGCGCGCGAGCTGCTCTGACGCGAGCCCCTGGGCATCCGCGAGGGCACGCAGGCGCCGCTCCCGCTCCTCCTTGCGCACAACAAGGGCCTGTACCCCTTCCCTCTCCTTGGCGAACTTTGCGCGCAGCTCCTCAAGCTTGAGCATTCGCTCCCGAATGTGCCCAAACTCGGCCTCAACTCTCTGCAGCCCGCTCGCGG
This sequence comes from bacterium, assembly GCA_017853605.1. Taxonomy (GTDB): domain Bacteria; phylum Bdellovibrionota_C; class UBA2361; order UBA2361; family OMII01; genus OMII01. Next base: position 21,728 of record JAFMJG010000007.1, on the reverse strand, counting down.
CCTCGTCATGCTTGCCGCGCACGGCGAGCAGCTCCTGCTGCTCCGCCGCCAGCCTCGCCTCAAGCTCTTCGCGGGTGCCTAACCCCGCCTCGAAGCCTGAAAGGGCAACGCGCTTCTCCTTGCGGTCACTGCGAAGGAGATCCTGCACCTCCTCTAGGCGATCGTAGCCCATCATGCGGAGGATAAACTTCTCCCGTTCAGTTGCCCCCTTCTTGCCGCTTAGGAACTCAAGGCCCTTCTGCTCAGTGCAGTAGGTGGCGACGAACTCCTCGTGGCTCATCCCAACGATAGCCCCGATTCGCGCCGACACCTCCCGGTTTCCCGCGGCAACCGGCTTCGGCTCCCCGCCGACGTACAGCGCGGCGTCCGTGAGGGTCCGCTCGATCCGGTAGAAGACCCCCTCATGCTCAAGCGTGAGCTCGACCTGCAGGTCCTGTTCCCTCTTGCCCCGGCCCCCCCTGGCTGGGGCAAAACGCGTTCTCGCATCCTCAACTCGCCCCCTTAGGGCCCTCGATCCGAAGAGCGCAAATCCGATCGACTCAAGGATGGTGGTCTTGCCAGCCCCATTGGAGCCGATGATTCCAATTAACCCGTCGGGGAAGCGCACAGCGCTCGACACGTGCTGGCGAAACAGGTTGAGAGCCAGGCTACGAAGCTTCATGTTTCGCCTCAGCCTTGGCGAGATAGTCCGTGAGCACCTTTGCGACCTCTTCCTGGGAAACTCCGGGGATCTCCCAGCTCCTGCTGAACTCCACCAGCTGGTCCTTCAGCACTCCCCTTCCCGGCTGGTGCAGCTGCTGCAGATCGGGAGTGGCAGCCGAAAACGTGATGTCTAGCGTGAGGTTGAGCGCCTGGGCCCGCAGAGCCCGCAGCTCCTTGTGGTCCAAGTTTCGGTAGGTCTCACGAGAGACGTTCTGGATCGACAGCCTGATAATCTTGCCGTCAATTCCCCCCGGCACCGACTGGCCGCGCTCGACGATCTCCCCCGTGAGAGCCTGTGGCTCCATCCCGGAAGCATCGATGGCCGGCAGCACGATCACCTCGCGGGGCGAAGTTAGCGGATGAAACACGCGCTTCGCCGAGGGAAGCGACACCTCCAGGAACCCCTTGAGCTCGGAGGACTCCCCCCAAATATTGGCGGAGGTGTGCTCAAGGGAGCCAGAGTATGCCGCGTTAAGCCCCACGGCCCGATGCATGTGCACGTGGCCGAGGGCGATGTAGTCCCACTCGTGCGGCGACAGGGCCTTGAGCTCAACCTCCGCCCCCCCGAAATCGCTCACCCACTTCTCGTTAACCTGCCCGTGCACGACCAGAATGTTGTGCGGGAACCTGTCATCCGCGCGCAAGGCCCTCAGTCCCTGGCCAGCAAGCGCTGCGTGCGGCAGGCAGGTCACGGACAGCCCTTTCTCCTTAAAGGCAAAGGTCTCCTGCGCCGCGTCCGCGACAAGCACGTTATCGATCTCGCTGAAGAGCTGGAGCACGGAGCCCGTGTCGGCCCGCTTCGGCGTCTCGTGGTTGCCCCCCACAAGTATCACCGGCGCCCCGGTCTCCTTGGCGAGCCTGCGCAGCTGCCGAAAGCAGAAGGTAACAACCGCGTTCGACGGCCGAACGGAGTGAAAGAGGTCGCCGGCGATGATCGTTGCGTCGGGCGCAAGCGACACGATGCGGCTTATAGCCTCCTGAAAGGCCACGTTAACGTCGAGCTCCCGCTGGTTGATGCCCGCCTTGGAGATCCGGTTGTAGCGCCGGTACCCAAGGTGCACGTCAGCCAGGTGGCAGATGCGCAGCGATTGCTTTGTAGTCGGGGTGGCGGGCATGCCGGAAATCTACCCCAGCGGATGCTGGAGTTCAATTGCGGAGGGCCTGGCGCGCCCTCACATAGAGGGAATATCAAGCACAACGCTCGTCCCCGCCTCCGGCTTGCTTGAGAGGGTTAGGGAGCCCCCCATCGCCCGGACGAGGGCGTGGACATTCCACATGCCAAGCCCCTTAAGGGGCCGCATCTCGGCCGCAACGGCCCCAGGCGCCTTGGTTGTGAAGAATGGCTCACAGACACGCTCAGTGGTGGCCGGGTCCATGCCGTTTCCGGAATCCTCAACCCTAACCCGCACGGCGTGCTGGCCCGGCTCGGCGTGGGCAGCGATCCGTATCCACCCCTGGCCCTCGATAGCCTCCACTGCGTTGCTGACCACGTTGCCCAAGATGCTCGAGAGGCTGCGCATCGTAAGCGGCACCCGCGGCAGCGAGGGCTCCGCCTCAAGCTTGATCGCAATCCGCTCGCCGACGCTGAGCTGCGTTGCTTCCGCCACGACCCGTAGGGCCTCATACAGGTCCTCTGATTCACCCTCGGCCGGGCGGTACCGATCCCCCGCCGTCAGCGACGCTACCCTGTCAGCAAACGACACTCCCTCTTGCACAGAGCGGCTTATCGAGCTGATGTGCTGCGCCGCCAGGACGTTGATGTCCTGAATGGTGCCGAGCTGGACTGCGAGCTCCCCTATGTGCGACAAAAGCGCGCGCATGTAGTGCGAGAGCTCTCCGGCGAACTTCGTGACTGAGAGAAGCTCGGCCTCCCCGTGCATGTCCGCCTCAAGCCGACGAAGCTTGGTGACGTCCCGGAAGCTCCAGATGCGTGCCACCTCTCCCTTCCCAACCTCCACAACTGCCGAACGGACAACGAGGTGCTTAAGCTCCGAGTCGAGGAGGCAGAACTCCTGCTCAACGATCCCCGACTCGTGCCTCAGAAACGCCCGCTCCATAGCCCCGATCACATCGATGGGAAACAGCGCACGCAGGGCCTCATGTGCAAGGGCGTGAGCGTCGCCGCCACACATCCGCTGCAGCATCTCGTTGCGGTACAGGATCACTCCCTCTTGGTTGTGGACCATCACGGCCTCCGGAATCATGTCCCCGAGAGCGCGCTGCACATCCAGAAGCCCGGCCAGCCTGTCGCACCTTTCATCCACGCGCTTGCGCATCTGGCTGATAGTCAGGTGGTTGTAAATCCTGGCAAGGAAGGTTGTGCGCTCAAAGGGCTTAACGAGGTAGTCGTTGGCCCCGAAGGTAAGCCCGTGAACGATGTCCTTCTCTTCGCTGCAGGCCGAAACCAGGATGACAGGGAGCACATCCGCCGCATGCTTGCGCCGGATCTCCCCAAGCAAGTGGAACCCGTCGAAGTCTGGCATCATGATGTCGAGCAGGATCAGCGCCGGGATCTCCCGCTCGAGATAGTCGAGGCACTGCGTTCCCGAGCTGCTCTCCACGACATCCAAGCCGGCGCTCACCAGGATAGCCTTGAGCAGGTGCCTGCTCATCTGGTCGTCGTCGACCACGAGCACCGATTGTTTCTTGGCAGACATAGCCCCCTCTTTGTCCTGGTCCCATCCTTGCTTCGGCAGCCCTGCCGAAATGCTTGAGGGTCTGGGCTATTTAAAACCACAGGAAGATCATGCGTTTGCGCATAACAGCGAAAGCGGGCCCAGGGCACACTCCGCACTCTTTGCGGGCTGCAGCCGAAAATGTGCCGAAAGGGTGCGTGCTGCTCGGCGTCCTCAAGTCTGTAGAAAATGAACTCAGGCGGCGCGATATGCTGGGTGTTGTGCGCCCCAGTACCCCTCTCTGGTTCCTGGCAGAGACTGAGCGAAACATCTTTCTTTGGCGCAACGGCCGGAGCATCGCCGACCAGGGGGACTTCTCGTTTTGGGTGGATGTCCCAGCGCTGATCTCAAAGCGCCGGGAGCAGCTCTCCAGGGCCGAGGAAGCAAACCCCTTCACAAACCCGGTGTGGGGGGCGCACCAGTTCGATGACAAGCTTGCTGACCAGGAGCGCGAGTACCTGGACTCGGTGGAGGAGCTCATCGCAACCGTGCTCAAGCACGCTGAAGCACTTAGCGTCGCAAGCGAAACGATCCGCAGCGAGATCTGCGCTGGATCGCTGCCCCGCGCCCCGATTATCCTGCCGGCCCGGCACGGCTCAGGTGAGGGCAAGGGCCCGCCCCACAGCTAGCAGAGCCCGAAGTTGCTCTACCCTCAGGGCCGCTGCCGCAGTATCCTGTCCCGAAGGATCCTTTCAGGAGGTGATTCGAAATGTTTCCTTCAAGCCCCGATCCCCTGGTCCTTGAGACCATCGATCGCATCTGCAAGAACGAAATCCCCAGGTTCCAGGGGGAGGCCCACTACAACACGGTGCCGCGCGCCCTCTTCAAGGTTTTTGGCGATGCGGGAGTTGCGGGCCTCGCCGTGCCTGAGGCTTTCGGGGGCATCGCAGCCTCGGCCTCGACAAGCGCTGCCGCCTTCGACCTCATCTCTCGCTACGACATGGGTCCGGCGATCTTCATCTCGGTGCATGCGATGGCATGCGGCCTGATAACCCGCTTTGGGAGCGCTGACCAGAAATCCTCGCTGCTCCCCAAGCTCGCCTCCGGCGATCTGCTTGCGGCGTTCGCCCTCACAGAGCCGGGTGCTGGCTCTGATGCCCAGTCGCTTACAACGGAAGCCGTGCAGGATGGAGCCTCGTTCGTGCTCAAGGGGGGCAAGTGCTACATCACGAGCGCCGGCTTCGCAGACCTGTACGTCGTTTTCGCCCGCACGGCCGATGCCTCGGGCTCGGGGATATCGGCGTTCCTGGTTCCCCCGGGGATTGAGGGGTTCAGCATCGGCTCCCCGGAGAAGAAAATGGGGTGTGAGCTGTCTCCGATAGCCTCCCTCTTCTTTGACGGGGCGCGGGTCCCGGCATCGGCGCTCCTGGGGCCGCTGCACCAGGGCTTCAAGGTCGCCCTCTCTGGGCTCGCCGGCGGGCGCGTCAACATTGCTGCTTGCGCCAACGGGCTCTCGCGGGCGGCTCTTGATGCGGCTGTTAGGCACCTCAAGGAGCGCCGCCAGTTTGGGCGGCCGCTCGCGGAGTTCCAGGGGCTGCAGTTCATGGTTGCGGACATGCACTCGCGCCTGGAGGCTTCGCGCCTTCTCACGGAGCGGGCTGCCGCGGATCTCGACTCGCCCAGCGCGTCGATCTCCTCAACTCGGCTCTCGTCATCAGTCGCAAAGTGCTTTGCCACCGACAGCGCGATGTCAATCACGACCGATGCGGTTCAGCTCCTTGGCGGGGCTGGCTACATTCGGGAGTACGCTGTGGAGCGCTACATGCGGGACGCCAAGATGCTCCAGATCGTCGAGGGCTCGAACCAGATCCAGCGCATGATTATCTCGCGTGAGCTGCTTGACGGGCAGGACTGACCAGCTAGCCCCTCCCGATCACGCCCAAAAATCGCTCTGGCTCGATGTTGCCGCCGCACACGACCAGTGCACAGTTGCGGTCCTTAAGGCCATCGCGCTCTCGCAAGTATGCGCCGACAGCGAGCGCACCGGCCCCCTCTGCCACGAGGCGGTGCTCATAGAAGAGGTACTTCATGGCAGCGACGATCTCCTCCTCAGCCAGCACCACCCACCGATCAATCAGCGCCCGGCAGAGATCGACGGTGATGGAGCCCTCCTGAATATCCCCAGCGGTGCTGTCGCTCAGCGTCTGGACGTTGCCCAGGCACGGGACGGTGCGTCCAGCCAGACGATCGCACATGACCGCCGATCGTGCCGGAGAAACCGCTATAATTTCGGCATCCGGGCGCATAGCCCGCACGTATGAGCCGATTCCGGCAAGAAGCCCTCCACCCCCAACTGCGATTATCACCGCATCAATATCAGGCACCTGCTGAAGGAGCTCCAGGCCAACCGTTCCCTGCCCCGCTATCACGAGGGGATCGTTGTACGGGGAGATGAAGCGCACAGAAGGTTCGCGCGCTGCAGAGAGGGCGGCTGCCTCTGCCCCGCCGTATCCACCCGGCACAATTTTTAGCTCAACCGGGTAGCCCTCCAGGGCCCTCCTGCGCGAGGGATCAACGGTGTCAGGAACAAAGACCGTGGCGGGCACTCCGCTCACCTGCGAGCCAAATGCGATCCCGAGCGCATGGTTTCCCGCAGACGATGCCACGACCCTCCTTGCCCGATCCGAAGGGCCCTCAGCGACGGCTGACATGGCATTGAGGGCCCCCCTAACCTTGAAGGAGCCGGTGACCTGCTGAAGCTCTAGCTTGAGCCACACTGCGCCGTCGCCGCTCTCAAGAAGCGGGGCGCGCTCCACCCCCGTCTCTCGCACAAATGGCCTGATACGCGCATGCGCCTGGCGAATAAGGTCGTGCCCGACAAAGATATGCGTCTCGGATACCGAGGTTGTCATAGCCACTCGATCCCTGGCCAGCTTCCGCGCTACCCGTGCGCGCCGCTGCCATCACCCCCAGCGTGGAGCGCCGGCCCGCGTTGTGGCGCAGGCACATGAAGGACTGCCTCCGTTCGGCCAACGATAGCCGTTCCCTCGCCCGATGAGTAGAACTCATATGGGGCAGAGGCCGCTGTCACTCCCGATTGGTGGGCAAGAGAGAGCATCGCGAATCCGATAATACCGAGGTACATGAGCGCCCCCCCTCCCAGTACGATCGTTTGGGCCCGTGGCGAGAGCTCTATGCCCCCTGCTGGCTGCCCGCACGGCGTATCGGCCACGAGCTGCCCGCGATAAAAACGCTGCCTGTAGCAGGTCTCACAGAGCCTCGCCTCGCTCCCTTCCGGGAGTCCACACCGGTAGCATCCGCTCATGTCCACAACCTCTATAGGGTTGATCGGCGCGGAGGGAGATAGACTCAAGAAGCTGCGCCTCTTTTGGCTCTGCGGACTGGGGCACTCGGCTGCACAGCTGGCAGCCACGAAGGCAAGGGCAAAACCCCTGTTGCCTGCGGCAAGAAATCGCGGCTTAACGGCGCGGTGCTGTATTTGCCTAGGCGCCCCTACTCCGTTTACCTAGCTCCGAGGAGCTCGCAGGGGTGCCTTAGCAAGAGGAGCTGTTTCGGCAGGTGTTAGCCTCTATCGGCCCGTAGCATGTCCGATCGAACTTCAGGTAGATCGAGGTGCTCCGGGAGCTGCGGCGTGCCGCATCAGCGACGCTTGAGCCATTGAGGGGGGTGCTGGCCCCACATCCAACGCCCGCGTAGTAGCGCGCTGCCCAGCCTGCGCCAACTTGGTAAAGGCCCAGGGCAGCGAGCGAGCGGCCGTTCTTGTCGATGGCAGAAATGCATCCTGGGAAGGGCCCCCTGGCGCCCACCTTGAGAATAACCCCGATGGTGTTCCTGCGGATGTCTGTGAAGTGGTCTGAGCCGACGGTCTTGTAGATGTGCGTGCTGGGCCAGGGGGCGACTGCAGTGCAGCCGGCTGGAGCCCCACTGCCGCCGCTTCCCCCCCCGCCACCCCCACTTCCGCCACCGCCGCTGCCCGAATCGTCATCGTTGTTGTTGTCAGTTGGTGTTGGCGTTGCGGAGAGCACCGTAAAGAGGTTCGTTTCATCAATCCCAGTGCCGCCGAGGTAGCCAGAGTCCCAAGACTCACCCGACACGGGGTTGAAAACGGCGCTCTCCTCCTTCCCCTGAAAAGCCACCTCGTATCCCCCAGCCTCGTCAAAGTCCCCGACGAGGCTCTGTCCAGCGCCCTTAAATCGCTTGGAGCCCACAAAGCTTCCCGACAGGGAGTACACCTTCACCGTAGTGCTGCTGTCGCTGGCTATCTCAAAGCCCAGGAGATCAGGTGCGCCCTCCTGAGGGACCGCAAAGGGCCGCGGCCGAAGCCCAACTGAGGCGAACTTCGGCAGCCGCGCGAACTGCTTCACCTCTCCGGTAACGAGGTTCTTCATGCGGGCAACGGAGCGGCCCGCGCGGCCGAGCCCGATCACCCCAGCCCAATCCGCCTTGCCACCATCAGGACGCGCAAAGAACACGCGGTCCCCGGTCTTGCCGAATGAGACCGAAGTGACGGTTGCGGCGCCCTCGGCAGCATCGAACAGGTCGTACGAGATCTCCCACTCCGCCTTGCCGTTGACCAGCCGGACCACGGCCGCATCGTCCTTTCCATCCCCGTTAAAGTCGCCACCCGAAACAACGAGGTCGCCATCACGCCCGAAGGTCCTCTCAACCGATGCGTCAGCTAACTTGGCCCGCCAGACGAGGGTCCCTGCGGCGATGTTCGGCACAACCACACCTAGTATGGGCTTGTCACCAGACCACCGGGCGAGCACCGGAAAGCTGCCCTCTGCGCCAAACGTTCCAAGGTCGCTAACCTGCTCGGTGGAGGAGAGCTCCGCTGACCATGTCAAAAGGCTGTCACCTGTGAGCGAGAATTGTGTCAGATCAGAGATCCCGTCCTCATCAAAATCGGTTGGAACCTGCGCCTCAGCGAGACCACTTGAGAGGGCGTAAATAGCTAATGTTGCAATCAATCTCTTCATAGTTCTCCCCCGGGGTGCTGGCTGGGCCGGCTGTGAGCTACACACGCCAACTGGGCCTCCGGAGTGAGGCGTTCAAGTGTCGTACCAGCAGCTTCGTTCCAGGGCGCTCGCTGCTCGGCCTCGGGGACCACGGCCAGCGCTAGATGTGGTTGCTCTGAAGCCGGCCGAGGGATGATGCCCTCAGCGCGTTTAGCACCGCGAAGAGGTCAATCGCCTCCTGCAGCAGCGCCCCATACACTGGGCTTAGGAAGCCGGCTGCTGCAAACCCCATCCCCACGACGCTTAGCGCCATGCCGCCAACCGCGCTCTCAAGAGCAACTCGGCGCATGTGGCTGCTGATGTGCAAAAACTGGTCTACCTTGCGCAGCGACGGCTCAAGGATCACGGCCCCGGCTGCCTCTGATGTTATGTCGCTGCGGGGCCCGAAGGCCACGCCCACCGTCGCTGCCATGAGGGCAGGAGCATCGTTGATTCCATCACCGAGGTACAGCGTCGGGCGCTTCTCTGTCTCTGCCCGAACGATCGCCACCTTCTCCTCAGGGGACCTGCCAGAGAAGACCTTGGCGATCTTGAGCTGCTGCGCGAGGTACCGCACCTCCTCATCCCTGTCGCCAGAGAGCAGCACGACCTCCTCGAAGCCGTGATGCCTGCCAAGGTGGGACACGAAGTCTGAGCTCTCCGGCCGGGCCTCATCCAGAAACCTAAGCACTGCAACGGGCGCCTGATCCACAAGCACGATGCACTCAAGCCCAGCTGCAGCGCGCGGGAAGCGCTCCGTCTCGGCTGGTGACAAGAGGCGCCTGCCTGTTATCCGCACACGCCGTCCCCGCACTACCCCAGTGAGGCCCTCCCCCGGCCGCTCACTTACCTCTGAGGCATCAGCGGGCACAATCTGGCGACGCGCTGCACCTTCGAGCACGGCCTCCGCGAGCGGATGCTTCGAGTACTGCTCAAGGCTCGCTGCAAACTGGAGCGCCTCCTGCTCAGAAATTCCCTCTGTTTCAACCGACACGAGCACCGGCTGGCCCACCGTGAGGGTCCCCGTCTTGTCAGTGATGAGAACCCGGCAGCCTCGCGCCCGCTCAAGGGCGATCGGGTCCTTGATGATGATTCCGCGCTTCGCACACCACGAAATCGCCCCGATTATCGCCACCGGTATGGCGATAATCAGAGGGCATGGGGTGGCGACAACGAGCACCGCCAGAAAGCGCTCCGGCGAGGAGAAGGAGGCCCATGCCGCAACCGCGATGCAGACAGCCAGCGGCGTGTAGCAGGCGCCTAGGCGATCGGCCAGCCTGCGCAAGCGAGGCCGCCGCTGGCGGGACACCTCCATGACATTCATGATCTTCGAGTAGCGGGAGTCGCGCGCTTCATGCGTCGCCCGGATCACGAGAGCCCCGTCGCCGTTAATCGCCCCGGAGATCACGGAAGCTCCAGCGATCTTTGACAGCCGGTACGGCTCGCCGGTCAGGTACGACTCGTCCATTGAGCTGTGGCCCTCAAGGACAACCCCATCAACGGGGCAGAGCTCATGCGGCAGCACCACCAGCTCGTCGCCCGGCTTAATCGCATTAACCGTCACATCAACCATGCCAAGCCCCTCACGGCGGTGGGCAACAGAGGGCATCCGGCGCGCGAGCGCATCGAGCACCGAGGAGGCTTTCCGCATCGCGAAATCCTCCAAGGCGGATCCGCCCGAGAGCATCAGGACCACGATCGTCCCGGCCATGTACTCGCCGAGGGGCAGCGACGCAATAATTGAGATGCCGGCAAGCAGATCAGAGCCGAACTCGCCCCGGAAGAGGCCGATAACAAGCCTTACGACCAGCGCACCGCCTCCTGCCGCTATAACAGCGAGGAGGGGAAGGTCCGACACGCGAGCTGAGGCCCCCGCCCAATGCGCCAAGACAAGGCTGAGCAGAATGGCGAAGCATGCGGCGATTGCAATCGCTGGATTGAGGTACTTCATAGAGACGGCCCCATGATACTCTAGGGGCCGTCTCCCCGTCTCCGCCCAAAACGCGCGGCGCAGGCGCTAGCACAGCTTGGGCAGGCAGGAGTGCCCAAGCGGCTAGTCCCAGCCGTCAGAAGATCAGGGACGAGAGGGGCATCTTCGCCTTGCTTGCCCGTCGCCTGACCATTGACGCTACCTCGGGCAAGCAGGCGGCGGCCGCAGAATCGACCTCAGTGCTGCGCGCCTTGGACCTCACGAAGAGAGGAGCCCCCGGTGCGACAGCGCCTAGGGCAGCAAGGTACGTATCGAGCGCCTTGCGGGCCGATGCCGTAAGCCGAAGCGTGACGGGGCCCCCCTTGCCTTTTTTCTTCACCGCAAGGGTGCCTCCACTCCTGTCATAGTCACCGACCAGCACATTCACGAGCGCGCCAATCGGCATCTTTCGCCCAGCAAACAGGGCCAAGATAGCCCGATCGCGCAGGTCCTTGACGAGGGTCTTGCCGATCGGCTTGAGCATGCCCGGTAGGGCGCTGCGCGAGAGCTGCACCTGCTTTCCTCCCCCCTGCTGAGCCGCAGGACAGAGCGAGTAGGTGAGCGGCGCGGGTGTTGGTGTCGGCGATGGATCGGTCTCGGGCGTGCCCTGATCGGGCGTGCCGTCGTTCTCGTCCGGATTCGGGGTCGGCTGCGGGGTCGCCATTCCCGTACGGTCGGGGCTGCCCTCTGGGCATGCGGCGATCCCCGGCTCTACAGCCATATACTGGGCAGCTCCTCCCGGAGGGTTTTCGGAGCGAATCGAGAAGTTGTCGATACGCACCCGGCCGTTCACCTCAGCCAGAAATATTCCGAACGCCCGCACCGTGCCCGCATCTGGGAGCACGGCATCGAATGCCGCCGGCGCTGCCGGGCCGACCCCCTCGACCGAGGGCACCGCGCCCCAAGACAGCGATGCTGGCTTCATCGCCACCGCCTCCCACGAGACGATCTTCGCCTGGGCGGCAGACTCAGCAGAGATGTACCACGTCGAGTCGACCAGGAAGGCAAGGTGCGACCTGTTAGGCTCTAAGAGCTCATTGATCCCGCTCAGGCGCTGCTCGAACTCGACCACGGTGGTGGGGTCGCGCAGCAATGATGCGTCGAAGGGATACTCCTGGGTGAATACCGTCAGGCCGAGCGTCGGCCGGAACCAGAACCCGTAGCCCTGTGACAGCCCGATCGGGCCGCTGTTGACCGCGCCGCCAATGGCGCGGCTGCCGTACGAGAACACCTTGAGGTTGCTGAACTTCATCACTGCTTGCCCGGTTACGAAGCCCCACCAGTTGGCCTCCCGGGCCGCTGCTGCGCCGATCGTGTCGGTGCAGAATCCGAAGGTTTCACGGTATACTGTGGTGAGCTGGCCCTCGGGGGAGCCGGTCTCCTGCGCTCCCGCCTCTATCGCCACAGACACAGCTGTAGCCAGTCCAAGCGCAGCACACAGGGCACGCGCACGTGTTGTTATTCCTCTTCTCACAGTGTTCTCCCTTACGTTTGCGGTCTGTTGTTTTCCCTGAGACAGCGGCGATGCGCCGTGTCTCTTGGGGAAGCAGGGCATGGCGGCGCTAGCAGGCAGCCGTCCCGCTGCCCCACCAAGGTGCCACACCGGGAAAGGCTTCCCGGATTCCTGCGCAGCTCCGGCGCCAAAAATCCTGCTCCCCTCGAGGCTCATTGAGTACGGCGATACCGTTGGAACAGGAATGAGGCCCCTCATGCATCGGGGAGCAGGGGCGCTGCCCCTTAATCGCGCCGCAACCTACGCTGCAGGCTGCGGCGGTGCACCCCAAGCACCTTGGCCGCTTGGGACACGTTGCCGTCGTGCTCGGTGAGAACCCGATTGACGTACTCCGACTCCACCTCTGCCAGCGAGGGGAGCTGGGCTTCGTGAGACGGCGCAGCCTGGCGCTCCGGGAAGAACGCCGCCAGGATAGCCTCAAGCTTGGCAGGCTTCGTGACAAAGTGGGTCGCGCCAAGGCGAACCGCCTCGAGCGCTGTTGATATGCTTCCGAAGCCTGTCAGGACGACGATCCTGCTCTCCGGGAGGGATGCACGAAGTTTAGGAAGCAGCCAAAGGCCGCTCTCTCCCGGCATGCGCATGTCAACGAGAATCCCATCAGGCCGGTACTCCAGAGCGGTCTCAAGCCCGCTCGTCGCGTCCTCCGCCTCAAATACCGTGTAGCCTGCGCTGCGCAGGGAGCGCGCAAGCCGCTGCCGGAATGCCCGGTCATCGTCACACACAAGCACCTTAGAGAAGCCCGGTCCGGCCCTCATGCGGCCACCTCCTGGGGAACGAAGAGGCTAGCTTTCGTTCCCGAACCCGCCGAGGACTGCACGGAGAAGCGCCCGCCTACCTGGGACGCAAAGCTCTTGACGAGAAACAACCCGAGCCCAAGCCCCTTGCCCGGCTCCTTCGTCGTAAAGAAAGGATCCCCCGCCCGGCACAGCACCTCAGGGCTCATCCCGCTGCCCTCATCTCGCACGACGAACTCAACGCCATCACCCAGCACCTTGGCAGTGACGCGCACCGGGCGCCCCTTCGGCGAAGCCTGCAAGCCATTTCGCACCAAGGCAGCCAGCGAGGAGACGAGCGAGCCCTTGAGCGTTTTCACGGCAGCCTCGCTCGGGCCGTCTACCCCGAACTCAACGTCATCACCCTCCCGAAGGGCCGCTCGCACCCCCTCAAGGACCTCAGATACAGCGGCGCGAACGGGCGCCTCGCCGCTCAGCTCGGAGCTCTGGGCGCGCATTCGGCCAAGGACCTCTTCGCACCGCAACAGCTCTTGCTGCATCACTGCCAGCTCCCCCTGCAGGTGGGGTTCGTGGGCCAAGTCCTGCTGGAGCTCCTCTGCTATCAGCGTGAGCGTTCCAATCGGGGTCGCGAGCTCATGCGCGGCACCCGCCGTTAGAGTAGCCAGGCTCGCGAGCCGCTTCTGCTCCTGCTCTCGCTCGGCCAGCCGGGCGAGCTCCTCTGATCTCTCCTCAAGATCCCGCGCGAGCCGAGCCACAAAGAACGACGTCAGGAAGCCGATCACGACGAAGGCTATAAGCATCCCATGGAGATGCAGCGAGAAGCCCTCTTGAGAGCCGTGCATCGCGTGCATAGAGAGCTGCTCAAGGGGCACGTGGAAGAAGAAAAGCGCGACAAAGAGCGACAGTGAGAGCGAGAAGATCCACCACGTCCAGCGGGCATTGAGGAAGAAAGCCGCAAGGGTCACATACACGAGAAACATCATGCTAAAGGGATTCGTGTATCCGCCGTACAGGTACAGCAATCCAGCAAGGAGAGCGGTATCCAACGAGAGCGCCGCCCCACACCAGATGCGCGTCTGGGCCCCGCTCCTCCGCACGAAGAAGAGGAGCAGGATATTGGAAAGCGCCCCAACGGAGAGAGCTCCAACGATTGCGCTAGGGAATGCCGGCAGCCCCAGTAGCCACACTACGACGCAAGACACGCACAGGTAGGCGAGGAACGCCGCCCACCGTATGCGAACCAGCCCCTCCCCCTTGACGCTCTCTGACCTGCGCAGGCCCGGACCCGGAGAATTTTTTGTCGCTGTGCCCCCCTCTAAGGCCGGGGAAGCCCTCCTGTGGACGAAAAACATAGCGGCAGAGGGTAGCGCACCTCGGCGGAAAGCTGAAAGCTGCCCTCCAAGCTATTGGCATCACAGCGTTTTAATTCTTTTCTCGGTCCTACGAGAATATTTGAGCCCCTGCGAGGCGATTCCTTTAGGAAACTCGAGGCCGCACCGACTTTCCACTCAAGGGAAACAGTCCCTAGCACTTTGGGGCGCTCCGGGCAGACGTCACCGCGCAGGAGAGAAGCCGCTCTGGCAGGGAAAGAGGGGGGAAGGAGATGAAGCTAGTTCGCAACGCGTTGCGGCTCGTCGCGGCACATGTGGCGATGATCGTGTTGGCGCCTCACCTCGCCCATGCGTGCCACGTCGCCTACCTTCAGTGCGATCAGATCGGGTACACCGGCGCCGCATCGTACGACGTCCCGCTCCATTGCCGAATGGGCGTCGCACGCCCCGCAAACGACACCGGCTGTACCTACCTCTCGGTCGGATTCCACTCGCGGGGTCCCCTGGGCCTCTATGCTGAGGCGGGACTGCCAGAAAACTGGGTGCGCTTCACGAGGCCCCTAGTGATTAACGATGCCCCCGGCCGGCTCGCATACCTCGAAGGGGAGGTGCCTTTGGGAGGAACCTCGACACTCCTTGTCAGAATCCGGGTTCGCGGAACGTGCGGAGCCTCAACTGTAGTAAATACCTCGATCTCGCAAATTGGGGGCGGCTTCGGAAACCCGATTGATTACACCATATCGCTCCCTGCATGCCCAACGCCGATACCACCCCCAACGTCTACGCCGATACCACCCCCAACGTTTACGTCTACGGCAACTTCTACGGCTACGCCGACCTTCACAGCCTCTGCAACCGCGACAGCCGCAGCAACTAAGACAGACACTCCCACCTTCACTCCCACGAGGACGCCCACACCGGCAAACACCGCCACCTCCACGCCCACGAGCACCGCTAGCCCGACACCAACACAGCTGCCAGCGTGCGCCGACAATATCGACAACGATGGCGATGGCCTAACGGACCTAACCGATCCTGGCTGTTCCGGCGCCGGCGACACCAATGAGGGGGACAAGACCTCCCAGTGCCAGGACGGCAACGACAACGACAACGACGGCCTTATTGACCTCAATGACCCCGGCTGCTCAAGCAAGACGGACAACGACGAGAGCAACGCCACCTCCCAGTGCCAGGACGGCACCGACAACGACAACGATGGCCTTACTGACCTCAATGACCCCGGCTGCTCAAGCAAGACGGACAACGACGAGAGCAACGCCACCTCCCAGTGCCAGGACGGCACCGACAACGACAACGACGGCCTTACTGACCTCAATGATCCCGGCTGCTCAAGCCGCACAGACAATAACGAGTCCGATGAGGCGGCTAAGCTCTCGCTGAGCGCGGAGTGCGTGTTCGCGAACTCCGACGGCTCAAAGACCGCCTACTTCAGCTACAGCAACTCCGGCAGCTCTGAGCTTGCCGTTCCACTGGGCGTAAGCGGGCCCACTATCAACGAGTTCGTCCCGCCAGGAACAGCGACTCAGCAGCTCACCGTGTTCAAGGGCGGCTCGGTTCTCGGTGCGGTTGGGGTGAAGTTTTCGGGGGCTTCAGTAGTGTGGAGGGTGCGGCCTCCAGGCGGTGCCCTGGTCACCGCAACGGCAAATGCCTCAACCCCATCCTGCAAGCCGATCACGCCACAGGCAAACTGCAAGGGTTTCGTGTCTGACAGCAGCCTGCGAGTCAAGTTTGGTTACTCAAACCCGAACAGCTTCGACATCACGATCCCGATCGGCCCATCGAACCAGTTCGCTCCCGGCAGCCAGGATCGAGGGCAGCCATCCACTTTCTTTAAGGGCCTCGTGAACGCCTCCGTCGACGTCAAGCTCTCGTCACCATCCGAGCAGGTGTCCTGGACCATCAATGGCCAGGCGGCCTCGATCTCAGGCTTGCCCGCGTGTTCAGGAGAGTGCTTTGAGGTCCCGGTTGGAACGATCAAAACCCAGATCAACCAGGTCGCCATCGATCTCGCCAACCTGACGAGAACCGCAGCAAACGCCCTCCAGTCAGTTTCTGCCAGCGCTGCTCAGGCAGCCCAAGCAGCCGCTAAGGGCAGGGATGTCGCAGCAAAGAAGGCGGCCCTTAAGGCCACCAAGGCCGCCGAGAACGACTTCATCGACGCGGAGCGCGCTATCCAGCGCGCTGACGCGCAGGTTGCCCTGGCGGCATCTCTTTTGATCGAGATCCCTGAGATTGCGACGAGCTGCCCACTGGCGCCAAAAACATGCAAGACCGTGGATCGGCAGCAAACTATCGATGCCCTTCGCGGGCTCTACGCAGAAGCGGTTGCCTCAATTAAGCGCATCAATGCCCGCACTAATTTCAGAAAGACCGGAAAAACGGAGCGCAATGACCCGATCGTGGTAAAAGCAAAGGGGCTAGAGACAAACGGCCTAGCCGAACTGCAGAAGATTCCGCGCTTTGTGGAGGCCTGCTCTAAGTAGCACGCCGGCTGGCACCGGCAGCATCAGCTTTCGCTATAGCCGCGAGGAGCCCATTGAGGGCCTCGCCAGTCATTGCGCCGTCAAAGCGCCACTTGATGGCACCCGCGCGATCGAGCAGCATCGTTGTCACAGATTCGCGCCGCACCCCAAGCTCCCGGAAAAACGCCTCCCGGTCAGTGTACACCGTGATGACGTGCCGGCGCGCATCGTCGCTGACCACCCCTGCCCGCATGCCATTGTTGATCCAGAACCGGTAGGCCGCTGAAGCCTCATATATCACCGGCACCTCGTAGGCCTGAACGTATGGGCGCGCAGAGATGTGCGGCCGAAGCGCCTCAATCCAGGTGTCAACGAGCCCCTGCTGCTCCTGCTCAAATGCCAGTACCACTACCCTGAGCTCGCCATTGAGATGCGTAGGAAGCTCGATGATCTCCCCCTCGAGACTCTTTCCGCTGACGATTGGGAACTGGCCAGGCCCCGCGGGCGTAAGGGTTGAGTTCATCCCAGCCCCAATGCATCCCGCTGTGGCAAGACAGAAGAGCACTGCAGCAAATGAGACAACGTATCGTTTCATGCGGGAAGTATAGCGGTGCCTCATTCGATCCACCAGTAGGACAAACCGACAGATGGCGACCCAAAGAGCCAAACGCGAGGGAAGCTGAAGAGAAATCATCTTCTCCCTCCCGAGTGCCGCCCGTTCTGGGTCTCTTTCAGTACAGCTGAGCACCGATCAGTCCGCTGCAACGCGGTAGCCACTCATGAAAAGCGCTTTTCGGGTAGCCTCGCCGAAGAGAAGCATTCCGCAAAAAAAACTTAGCGCCTATACAGCGGCATGCTAATCGCTTAGTGTCGTTGCAGCATATGGCTCAGCAAGCACACGTCATTCCACAAACCCAAGAAGCCTTCGAGCAGCCCCGCCCCACAGTTAGCGAGCAGCGGCTGCTGCTGCCCGTTGCTGATGCATGCTTCGAGATGTTTTCGGTCCGTGAGCTGAAAAAACTCCCATCAATTCTGCCCGAGCTCCGGGCAGCGTTCCCCGAGTGCTGCGACGATGATATCCGCAAGGCTGTGTCCATGGCGCTCGGCTGGAAGCGGCTTCTGCGCGCCGCAGGGCGTCCGCTTCACTAGCCAACAGGGCTCATGTGCACCGGCCTGGTGAGCATGGACTCGCCAGCCCCCAAAAGCTGCGAGAAACTTTAAGTGTTTCAGCACCTTTCCCGCCCGGCACTGGCGCGCCACAAAAGCTTTAGGTCTGCCCACAATATTCCGACCCTAGGAGCAGTGGAGCTGGACGCCCGCCCATAGCCCCTGAAAGCCGGAGAGAAAGGCATGACAACGCCCCCAGACAAGCTGTCCGATCGCCGACTGTCCCGCGCACTCGCGCACGTCAATAGCCTGTGGTTCCCTTTCAACCCGTCGATCGTAAAGAGGCTCGAGGAGGGCTTTGCAGACGGACGCTTTGAGGCGGACCGCGAGTCGCTTCTCGCCCTCCTCAAGCAGGACTTTGCCCTCGTCACCTACATCATCAAAGAGCTTATCCCTATCGCGTCCTCTGAGCGGCTGGCGCCGGCTATTATCTGCAATCCGATAGAGCTGCTTCGCTGGGGAGGCCCCCGGAAGGTAAAGGAGATCGTCCTCTCGGCCAAGGGGCTCCCGAGCGCACACTCACTTCACTCCTCTGAGGATTTCCAGGCAGACCGGCTGCGCGAGACCGCAATCATAGCCTCAACGGCAGAGGTCCTGAGCGAGACGAAGAGCCTCGATCCTGACCTCGGCTTCTGCAGGGGCGTGCTGCGGGAGATCGGCCTGAACCTCATAGCCTGGAACTACCCAATCCTCTACACGCGCATCTTGAAGTCGATACCCGCTGACTCATCGCTCGATGAGGAGCTCACCAAGGAGCTCGGGTTTTCGCCCACAGTGCTGGCGATGCGGATCATCACCCCATCAAACATACGCGTGGACTCCCCCGACCTCGCCGTGCTCAACAAGGATTTTGAGGTCTACGACAGCCTCTGCAAGGTCGGCGAGGCGCTGGCCCATGCGGACCGGCCTGATCTCTACCCAACAGCAGAGAATGAGTGGATCCTGGCGCGTGACTACATCCTGCAGAGCGTCGGCGCAGAGGGGCTCTCTGCTGTCCAGAACAGGGCCCGCTCGAACTCCAAAGGCTACTCAGCTGAGATCCCCACAACGTTCAATCCTCTTGACCGCTTTAACCCAGAGGCGAAGATCTCGCTCCACAAGCAGGCAAGCCGGGCCTCAGACAACCGCTACGTTCGCTACTGCTCCCCGGAGGTGCAAGAGGCCCTGAAGTCGCTCTACGCCGAGATGGCTCCAGGAGAGGTTGACCGCCGGGTGCTGGAGCGCCTGATCAAGGATGTTATCCCAAAAGCAGGCTTCACCGGAGGGTGCGTGTTCGTTGTCGATCCCGCAGCGCTGACACTTTCGCCCAGGACCGTCATCGGAAGGGTTACTGCCCGCCAGCTCGCAACTATCAAGCTTCGAAGCCATGGGCTCAGCGGCATCGACCTCGGCCTGTCGGAGACTGAGATTATTGAGGCCGCCAACGACCACGACGACGCCATCGCGAACGCTTTTGCCTGTGTGCAGCCAATTATTGAGCGCGAGGAGTATCGCGATAACCGCGGGGTCACGACCATCTCAAGCTCCCTCGGGGGCCGCCGCCGCATCGGGGTTCTCTACCTTGAGAGGCCCCTATCGAACGGGCGCCACGAGGATGACTCCCAAACCCTCTCGACATTCAAGGCCCTCCGGCAGGCGCTTTGTGACGCACTGATGATCGACTAGGCTTCACCGTGAGCCGCTGCGCCCCGCTGCCGGGGAGGCTCGCGCAAAAAAAAGGAAGCCACAGGGGTTGCCTGTGGCTTCCTTGATTTCGCTGAGGGCTGGCCTCAGCTGCGGAGAGCCTAGTAGCGGCCTCCACCTCCTCCGCCGCCTGGGCGACGAGGTCCTCCACGGTTAAAACCGCCGCCACCGCCACCCTGGCGAGGCTCGCGCTCACGCGCGATATCGACGACGATCGAACGGCCCTCAACGTCTGTCCCATTGAACATGGACACAGCATTCTTGGCCTCATCCTCTGAGCCCATCTCTACGAAACCGAAACCACGCTTGCGCCCGGTTGCGGGATCGAGAACTACTCGAGCAGAGACAACGGTGCCCGCTGGCGCGAACACCTGAGACAACTCTCCGTCTCCGATAGAAAACGGGAGATTACCGACATACAGCTTCTTTGACATTATATTCCTCCACGGCACGAACAATTCTGATAGGCCGCAGGAACTCAGTGACGAAAACGAACACTGCTCACCCCAACAACTCGTCAGGGATTTTCTTTCCACCGGTACGGTCCCGGAGCGGTAACCAGATCCAGGCGGGAGGATACCAGCGTCGCCGAACCATGGTCAAACGAGAAGTACAAAGGATACAAGTTCTTACTGGTAACCTGCTGAAAACTCGGGCTTACTTCGGATAAATTTTTTTCTCCTGTCAACAGAAAATCGATCCCCCAGCACTCCTAGGGTCCCCGGATGCGGTCTCCCGGTATGCCGCCTCATACCTCGAAACGACGCTCTCGAGCGAGTGACAGCGCTCGATTTCATGGCGCCCGGCGATGCCCCGCGCCACAAGGCTGCCTCGCGGCTCATCGACGAGCGCCTTCAGGGCTGCGTGAAGATCCCGGGCGCTTCGCGGCGCCACAAGGCGGCCACAGCCGCCGAGGATCTCGGCTGTGGCTCCCGTGTCCGTAGCCACCACGGGCACCCCGGACGCCATCGCCTCGGCGATTACATTCGGGAACCCCTCCGCTATGGATGAGGAGCAGTAGACATCGAGCGCCGTGAAGATATCCTGGATGTCTTCACGCCCATCCAGAAGCACGACCCGCTCACGAACGAGCTTCGCGGAAGCGTAGCCAGAAAAGGGGCGCTCTCCCCACGAAACGCCCCGCCCGACGCACAACAGCCGCACGTGTGGCCGCGATGCGGCGAGGCGGCAAAATGCATCAAGCAGGAACTCGCGCCCCTTCGCCACATCATGCCGCCCCACATTGCCGATCAGCACCTCCTCCTCGCCAACTCCCAGCTCCTGGCGCACTCGGCAGCGCGCGCTCTCAGAGGGAGAGAACCGCCCCACGTCAAAGCCGTTTCCAATTACGGCACCCGCCAGGCGCGAAAAGCCGATGCCCTCATGCTGCTCCCTGCTGCGGCGCGAGCAGTACACGATTCCCGCCGCACGCGGGGATAGCCAGGCGCTGCCGCGCACAACCGCCTGCGTGGACCTCTTTCTTTCGGCGATATCATCGAGGCCACGGCGAATGTTCCACACAACTGGCGCGCGGCAGCCCGACATCTCGCGCGCCGCCAACGCCACCACGTTGGCGTGGTACATCCAGCCCTGAATTACGTCCGGCCTCACCGTCCTGATAATTCGGCGCAGCATCAGCAGCCCGGGAAGAAATCCGGCCGGAGAGCCCATTGAAAGCGAGGAAACCGGGATCCCGAGGCGCCTGAAATGCGGCGCAAGCTCCCCTCGGGCTCCGAGCGAGACAACTGTGGACGTGATGCCCCGCCCAGAAAGCCCCTCGGCGAGGCGCAGCAGCATTCGCTGTGCCCCATCACCGGACAGCCCCGTTATGCAGTGCAAAATCCTCATAGAGAAGCCCGCCGGCAGGCAGGGCTTCTCTGTCGCACAGGCCGCGGCGACGCGCCATGACCGGCGCCACGGGCACCCAGCCCGTGGGGCACGGCTACACGAGCCTGCCGCTTCTCAAGCCGCTCAACGCTTTGGCGGCATCGAGCTGCACCTTTTCCATGGCGTCAACGCAGTACGCCGTGCGCATGGAGCCCAGGCCCTCCGGGCCGAGATCTTCGCTGGCGAGGCGCAGCGCCTTGATAAAGGCCTGCGAGAGGACGAAGAGCGAGTCCATGGATGCCGCCTCCTCACCAAGCTGATTGAGGATGAACGCCGTCAGGTGCTCGACACGAGCCTCGTACGGCTCCCACTTCTGGACGCCATGCACTTCACGCTCCGCCGGGGTGCGCTGGAGCGCCCTCGCAATCTGGTTGTCGAGCGCCTTCATGACCTGAAGGAGCCCCTCCTCAAGTTTTCCTGCCTGTGAGCTCATGTCATCCTCCACTTCCACTTCGGTGCCGCGCGGGGTGCCCAGCGTAGCACCACACAGGAGTGGCAGGTCAAGCAAGCCCCAACACTCTGGGTGGCCGGCGCGTGACCTTCGGCTCCCGGGCGCGATGGCACCCTAGCAGCATAAGCTAGCGGGGCTGTGTCTTGCCGAGCCAGATGAAGTTTGAGTACACCTC
>JAFMJG010000105.1 GCA_017853605.1 bacterium | reverse complement strand
TTTCGCCGCTATTTTTTTCGGAGCAAAATGGCCAGAAGCTTTGGCGCTCCCAGTTCTCGGCCAGTGCCTATGATCTGGACGGCCGAGTCGCGCATGGTCCGGCCAAGTATCCGCTCCCCTACTACCGTCTTCAGGTTGCGCCAGGCACCATTGGAGGCGCAGCGGACACGCTCTTTGTGGCGGTAGGAATCGAGCGTGACGCAAGCTGGCGCCTTCCGGTGCCTCCCGCTCCGTAGCAGCGTGGCCAGGCGCGGCAGCTCGCGCCGCTGGGAGCCTTTTTGGCCCTACCAGAAATTTGAGTTACGGGTTCTGATATGCCCGTGATGGAGAGAGAACCCAGCGATCCTACGGAGCATGGCCGCAGAGATGTCGACGATTCTTGCGCAATTGCGAGCGCGCTCCTGTATCACGATCGGCGCCTCTTGCCGTGGCTTTTCCTGCTTGCGGGAGCGCCCTCAGCCATCGAGGCCGTTGTCCCCGAGATGCCACGGCTCATGTTTTTGCTCGGGCTCGTGGTCGAGCGCCTGGCGCAGCTGGCAATCATGTTTGGGGTGGCGGTTCGGTGGCGCCGAAGGCTTGAGCAGCAGCACGCCAGGGCGCCGATTGAGTGGAGAGCCTTTGGGCGGCTGTGCTCCTTTGGATTCGGGCTTTGGTTCCTGTGTGTCGTGCCTCTCTTGGCCGCCACGGCCCAACCTGAGTCGCCCCTTCTATTCCCGGCAACCCTCCTGTTCGTTGTGGGGATAGCCTGGAGCCTTCGCTACTACTTCTACTTTGTGGCCGTTGCCCTGCTAGGATTGGGGCTAACTGCCTCGGCGGCAGCAGCGCGTTCCCTAACCCGTCGGTCTCCGCGTGCTGCGGTCTCATCGGCTATTGCGCCGCTTGGCGCCACTTTCTTGCTGGTGAGCCTGTGTGCCATGCCCTACCCCGATGGAAGGTCGCTGCTCTGGGCTTCTGCAGGAGCTTTTTTTGAGGCCACATTCTGGGTCCTGGCAACGTACACCGGGCTCGCCTTCGCTCTTCCCTTGATCGATGACAGGGAGTGGCGCAGTGCTGGGCTTGATCCCTACCGCAGCGACAGGATTCAAACGCTCCGAGTGCAGGGCAAGGGACAGCTTGCGGACCTGCTTACCCCGAAGCGGGGCTGCCAAGCCCTCTTCCTCGCTGCCTTGCTGTTCGTGAGCAACTCAGTGCGGGACTTTAACCAGCCGCCCGCGGCGGCCCTGGCCCTTCAAGGGATAGCGTTTGGCGACAACTCAATTCGCGTCACCGTTGAGGCGTCCGATCCTGAGTACCACCTGCGGGGGTTTCTTCCTCTCTGGTTCTCAGTCGCAACGAGCGCAGGAACGCCGATCTCAAGCGAGCTCGTATCAGCCAAAGAGGCTGAGCCCGCGGGTGTGGGCGACCAAGAGGCCCGCCAACAACGGGATCGCACGGTTGTTACGCTAGAGTTTCGTTCAGCCAAAACCAAGGAAGCGCTAGAGGGGCAGCAGGATGTCTGGCTTTGGTATGAGGGCACCCCGATGCTGCCCCTGAAGGCGGCTGGGGCGGGATAAGGCTCGCCGAGTGATGGGGCAGCACGGGACGGTGCGGCCTCCCGGACGAGTTGCCGGCATGCCACCGGCACGCTTCGCAATTTACTGGAAATGTTGCTGATGGGCTGCCTTGCCGGGGACGGTTTTGCATGTCCGTCAACGAGGCTAGAGATGTTTAGCTGCCAAATGCCCGCAGCGCGGCCAAAAAAAAGGGCTCAAGTGTCACGAATTTCACCCAGTCGACCGATAGCCCCCTAAGGGAGGGGCTCCTCGCTTTAACGGGGGCACTGGGACAGGCACATGGACCTCATCTTCTACCTTGGCAACAACGATCCAAAGCTTCCGAAGTTTCTTGAGCGGCTAGGCTACGCGGTGATCGGCACCAACAGCAACGTTGCGCTGCCCGACTTCCTGTCCAGGACCAACGTTGATCTCATCCTGATCGATGGGCGGGTGATGGGAGATGTCGCCGATCTCTGCTCATTTTTTCGGTCCCAGGAGAACACTCGCGCGATACCTATCGTGTGCATCTCGCCCGAGAGCAGCTCCGACCTCTACGCAAACGACATTATCGAAAAAGTTGACATCGTTCAGGCGCCCTTCTCGGTGGGCAGCTTGGCTGGGCATATCGCAACGCAGCTGCGGCTGCGCAAGCAAGCCGGCAACGATGAGCTCAAGGGGACGCTCGCAGAGATAAATGCGGCCCTTCGTGACCATAATGAGCGGTTTCGAAAGGAGCTTGAGGAGGCGCGCGCAATTCAGCAGAGCCTCCTGCCGCGGGTGCTTCCCGCTGATGATCGGTTTGACCTGGCGGTTTCGTACCAGCCTCTTGAGGAGGTTGGGGGCGACTGGTATTTCGCCAGCATGGATGCGGGTGGGCAACTGGCCCTTCAGATCGCAGATGTCTCCGGCCACGGGCTCTCTGCTGCTTTTATCGGCAGCATGACAAAGCTTGCGATGACGGTCTCGGGCAAGACCCAGCCCAATGAGCTGCTCTCGGAGATGAACAAGCACCTATCGGAGCAGATTCCCGCCGGAAGATTCGTGACGATGGGGGGATGCCGCTACGACCCGGCTACTGGCAAGGTTCAGTGGGCACGGGCGGGGCATCCGCCGGCGCTGCTTCTGCAGAGGAAGGCAGGGGCCGTCAGGCAGGTGAAGGGAGAGGGGTTTCCGATCGGGTTCGACGAATCGGGCGTGTTTAGTCTTGAGGAGGGCCTCCTTGAGCCGGGTGATGCCCTGCTGCTCTTTACCGATGGGATTAGCGAGGCCCAGAACAGGGCGATGGCGACCTACGGAATCGAGAGGCTTTCAGCAGCCCTCAAGGCAACTCCCGCCGCAGCCAGCGCGACAGAGATGCTTCGCAGCATACTGGATGACTTCAACGTGTTCCGGCAGGACAGGCTTCTCAAGGATGACGTCACGCTCGTGCTGGTGAAGAGGAAGGTCTAAGTAGCTTCCCAAGGGGATCCCGGCTATTCTTCTGCCATGAACCAGCTACACCCGGCCCTGAGCGGGCTTCCTGGAGCATTCATCGCGCTGTTAGCCGTGGTGGAGGGCGCCTGCTTTTTTCGGGGAACTCAGTGTCCACGGCCCCTTCGCTCGGTGATAGTTAGTGCTGTCCTTGCGGCCACAGTGGCAGCGTTTCTCTCGGGATACCAGGCGAGCAGCGCGCTAGGGGACCTGCCGGCAGATGTGTCAAGCGAGCTGGGATTTCACCACGCGGTGGGCCGGTTTCTCCTGATAGGGGCCTTCCTCCTCGCAGTTTTTGCTTGGCTTGCAACAGTAGCGCGAAGGCGGCAGGCACTCTTTCGGCTGCTCTACCTGTCGGCGCTCGCAGCCCAGGTATCGGTTAATATATGGGTGGGACTGCTTGGCGGGCGTCTGGTATTTGAGCGGGGAGTCGGTGTCTCGGTGCAGGCGGTTCGCGCGCTGCCTCAGCCGTAGCGTGAGCTGGGCACCAGACTCGCCGCTTGAGCCGGAGAGGCGCAGATGTTCCTTATTTAACCGGGGTGGGCCGAGAGCCCCCAGGAACCCACAGGAACTCTTGGGCGCCTACCGATTGTGAAGCCGCTCTGCTCATGACGAAAAGCAGATCGCTAAGCCGGTTTACGTAGCGGAGGACATTATCCCCGACTGGCTCAACCTCGTGCAGGCACAAGATAGTTCGCTCGGCTCGGCGACAAACCGCCCTTGCTAGGTGCAAGTGCGCATTGAGCGGGGTTCCGCCGGGAAGGACAAAAGATTTTAGCTCAAGCAGTGGGCCGTTCAGCTCATCTATCCAAGACTCTAGTTGGCCTACCTGCGCCGAGCCGGTTTTCGGCATGCCTTCGAAGCTGCTTCCGAACGGCGTCGCCAGCTCCGCTCCCAGGTCGAAGAGCTCATTCTGGATGACAACCAGCCGCTCGCGAATCGGCATCTCAGCGGGGTGATTTGCCAGGGTGACGCAGATGCCGACAAGGCAGTTGAGCTCATCGACATCCCCATACGCAGCTACCCTGGGGGCATTCTTCCGCACGCGAGCACCCCCAACCAGCCCGGTTGAGCCGTCGTCGCCCGTTCGTGTGTAGATTCGGTTGAGCGTCACCATACGCTATCTCCAGAAATTGAGTGATGTTGCTCGACTGGAAACCCAGGGCTCCTTTGCCCGCGCCGCGTTCCTGCCGCACATTTTCACCCTACTGCCCTCTCTTTAACAGCTCCCCGATCTCATCCATCGGCCGAGGAGTCCTCACCTCGTCCCTGTCTGGGGCGAGGATAGCGCCATACGGATCGTTTGAGCTGTGTTGGTGCTGTCCCCCTCCGGAACCCTGACTTGCGCCCTTGGGTCCCGGAGCTGTGGTCAGGAGGTGACACCCTGCGTACGGCGCGAGGAGCACCACCGCAAGCGCAACAAAGAGGATGACGGATGGGGATAAACTAAAACGAGAGCTCAAAAAACACCGGATGGTACGCTGTGTGACTTTTACGACGCGTGACGCCCTGATCCTAGCGTGTTGCTGCCTTCAACAACAGGGAGCAAGAGCCCGGGACAGGCCATGCCAGGCGCTGGGGAGTCAGTTTTTGCGGAGTAAATTCAGATCGTAATCGATCGCTCCAGGCTCTTTTTGGTTGTGCCGGCGGCTCGGCATGCATTTTTTGCGCCAAGCTGTCCGGATGAGCATTCCGGCGGCATCAAAATAGGGGGGAGAGCTTCAGGGTTTTAGGTGGAATGCCGAAGAGGGAGATGGAAGCTTTGGGAAGACCGTGGGGAGTGGGGGATGCGCAGGAGCTGCAAAACAGCCCCTTGGCGAACCCCAGCCGGCCATCCCGCTGCCGCCGAGAAACCCAGGTCAAAAGCTGGTGACTATGTTGCGGGGCCACGAACATTTTGAGGAGGACGGTGACCGGGGAGTGCGGGCGCTCTCAGCGGACGCGTACTCAGTTTCGGATGTGGGGTGTGAACGCGAGCTCAACGAGGACCGTTTTGAGACGGTTTCCTCGCCTGGCGCAATAACCTGGATAGTTTGTGATGGCATGGGCGGAGCCGATGGCGGCGAGTATGCGGCGCAACTGGCCATCGATGCCATGGCCCGGCGGCTTCAGGCCAGCCAAGGCGGCGAGCCAAATGTCGATTCCCTCGCCAATGCATTTCGGGAAGCTAACCGGGTGATCGTCCTGCGGCGGCAGAACAGGGAGTTTGCGGGCATGGGCACCACAGCGGTAGCCGTCCGCTTTGACGGCTCCGAGCTCGTCATTTGCAGCGTTGGCGACACGCGCGCATACCTGGTGCGGGATGGCGCAGTGCAGCAGCTGACCGTTGATGACACCTATGTGCAGTCGCTCGTGGATGACGGAAAGATAACACCCGATGAGGCCATGTCCCATCCCCAAGCGCACGTCCTGACAAGGTGCCTCGGTTCTGAGCCTAATTTGAACATCCACACCCAGCGTCTCTGGCTGTGGCCCGCTGAGGCCGGGGCCGACGGGGATATCTTGCTGCTCTGCTCAGATGGGCTGTACAGCCTCGTGCCGGATGTCGAGATCGGCGCAGTAGTTTCTAGCCTCGACACGAGGGAGGCCTGCGACAAGCTGGTCGAGCTGGCCAGGGAGAGGGGGGGCTTCGACAATATCACCGTCTCTATAATTCCTTTCGCGGGATCCCTCCGGCAATCGCGACCAATTCCCATGCCGGCGCCTCAGGCGCCGGAGCCCAAGCCACGACACTCTCGGCGCGGAAGGGATCGTGTGCTGAGGCACGCCATATTCGTTGGAATTCTAAGCGGCCTCTTCGCTTGTGCGACGGTGGCTGGACTATTGGCTCTTAGGTTTTTGAGGTAGGGGGCGCCAGGTATGCGGGACGACGAGGAGAAGGTCACAGAGGGCGGAGGCGGTAGGGCCCGAACAGGCTCGGGCATTCGGGCCAAGAATCGCACCGTCATCATGGGAGCGGAGGAGACGAGCGGGGTTCGAGCCCGGCTCGGCGGTGAATTCAAGTCGGCATCGGGCTCCGGCCGGGTTGGAGGGCTCGATGACCCCTCTGTTGGCGGCGATCCGTCGTGGGAGCGCCCGCAAGTCAGCAGCGACATGCTTGTGGAAAGGGCCCCCGAGGGCATGGATGAGGCCGAGGCAGCGGTGGATCCAGCTGAAGAGCCGGCCTACGTGCAAGCCGAGCCGGCTGTGCCGCAGGGAGGCGCCCATGATGAGGCGCCAACTCAGCCCGAGATGCTCGGCGAGCTAACCGATGATCCATTGGCTCGATTCCTCGCGGAACCAAACGACCCCCTTCCTCAGGAGGACATACCGTATGAGAGGGAGGCCACCGCGCAACACGTAGCAGGGCGCGTAGAGGAGCCCCCGGAGGCGCAGGCCCCTGCGGAGGTCGCCCCGGTCGCCCGCATCGTGAGAACGGTGGGGCCCCGCTCGGGGGCGCCCCAATTCACCCAGGATCCGCCTCCCCAGCCCGTGACCTTCGTAGCCGAAGAGGAGCCTATGACAGCGACTGACAGTGACAAGCCGGAGGCGATATTTTGGAAGAATATGTCCCAGCTTGTGGGCTTCTTGGTGTCGTTCGACCATGAGGCGAGGGGGTCGTACGTTGAGCTGCGAGTAGGCAGGCTGATCGTGTCCTCGCAGCCCGATCCTTCTAGCAACTGTCTTGTCATCCGCGATGAGTCGGTGTCGCCAATGCATGCGGTGATGCGGGTTGCGGCTGGCGGGGCGGTGCAGGTGCTTGACCAGCTCTCGGAGACCGGAACCCGCATCAGGAAAGGGGACACAGGAGAGGAGTTGCTGCTCTCTGGGGAGAAGACGACCCTCGCGCACGGGGATGTGGTGTGGTTCGGAGATCGGGCATTCTCGGTCTGCCTTATCATGATGGCCGGTTCGGAGTAGGCAGGGGAAGATTCGGATGACCATGACCGACGAACATCTCATAAGCCTCCAGCCAGGCACTGTGATTGGCGGAAAGTACGAGGTCGTCAAGTGCCTTGGCTCTGGCTCCATGGGGCTTGTGTACGCGTGCCGGCATCGTGAGCTGCAGGGGCAGATGGTGGCGGTGAAGGTGCTCTTCCCTGAAGTCGCGCAGGACAAGGTTGCCTCAGCCCGCTTCAGGAACGAGATCTTGGCATCCTACGGAGTGTCCCACCCCAATGTCGTGCGGGCCTACGAGTACCTTCGGGATGGGGAGCTGGTGGCGTACACCATGGAGTTCGTCGGGGGAGGTGACTTGGCGGAGCGCCTCACGAGCCATGAGCGGATGCCCATCGCTGACATTATCCGCTTTTTAAGCCAGATGGCGGCTGGGGTGCAGGCGATTCACGATGCGGGCATCGTGCACCGTGACCTTAAGCCAGAAAACATACTTCTCACTAACGAGGGCAACGTCAAGATCACCGATTTCGGAATAGCCCGAAATCGTCATGGGCCCAAGCTGACTGAGCACGGCGGGGTTGTTGGCACGATAGACTATGTTGCCCCGGAGTACATGCTTCGCTCCCAGGTTGATTGGCGGTCGGATATCTACGCACTGGGGATTCTCGCGTATGAAATGGTCACCGGCGAGTCCCCGTTCAGGGGTGACAGCGTGTATGCGACCATGACCAAGCGGCTCAAGACAGACCCTGAGCCGCCGAGCAAGCTGCGGGCGGACTGTCCGAGCGAGCTAGACCGTATAATCCTCAAGGCGATGCAGCGAGAGCCGGAGAACAGGTACCAGGCCGGCATGGAGATGTTCTTTGAGCTGCAAAAGCTGGCATCGGACCTCGGGATGCGCTCGGCGATCACAGGGGGGCTCTTTCTTCCTACCCAGCCAACCGGCGGCGGATCTGCGTACGTTGGCCCCTCTCTCTCCGACTCGGCTCCAGAGCCGGGCAGGGAGGCGCCGGGGAGTAGCCCTCCTATGCAGACGAGCATCTCGGTCTCAGAGGGGCCAATCGATGTCACTCCGGTAGCGGTTGGCGGCGCGTGGGGCGGGGGCGCAGCCTCTGATTCTGGCCGTCGCGTCAGGCACGATACCGCCAAGGATGGCAGGACAGAGCAGTCCACAGAGGTGCTGACCCCCGCCTATGTTGACTACACGATGGAGACGCAAGTTGGCTCGGCGAGTATTGCTAGTGGCAGCGCACGAGTCGAGCCGGCGCAGGATGTGGTCTCTGAGGGCTGGGGCAAGCCGAAGGCAAAAGCCCCCGGCTCGCGTCGTGCTGGAGGGCCAGGGCAATTCTCGGACCTCTCACGAAAGTACGTTGAGCAGGACAAGCCGGGCAAATCCTCGGTCGCGGACATCGTGGCGCTCCTTGTTGCTGCTCTCGTCGGGATCGGATTTGGGGTGTTTTTTCTCAAGCTCTTTGCGCCGGAACTTCTCGGCAAAATCTTCTAGGGAGGCCAGCACATGAAACTTCTCATCGTTGACAGCAGTAATGAGTCTCAGGCGTTCTGCGCCAGGCGCGTTGAGTCATTCAGCCGTAGCGACATGGAGATGCTGGATCTCAAAGTCAAGCTCGTCAATGAGCCGGAGTGCTCTGAGCGGGTGGTAGAGGCCGACGTCCTCGTTATCGGATCGGGGGTGGGCGAGCGGGCCGTGGCGATTGCAAGGCAGGCGCAGGCGGTGGCCCCGTGGATACAGATCGTGATGTTTGTCAGCGATAGCGCCTATGGAGGAGGGGCCTTCCGGTCAGCACACTCAGTAGGCGTCCGCAAAGTTTTTCCAGACAGCGCCAGCCCATTGGACTTTCTCCAGGAGCTGGTCGCAATTCACTCTGACTTTCGCAAGGACGGCCGCACTCACGAGGGTCGCGTGGTGGCGATTGTGCAGGCAAAGGGAGGGGTCGGGGCGACATCCGTAACGGCAGCCCTGGCTGAGGTGTGCAGTGTCTACAACCGGCGGACGATGCTTTGGGACCTTGATATCGAGACCCATGACTTAAGCCGCTCGCTCACGGTAAACGGCGCAGAGGCAAAGGTTGTCAGCGCGTGGGTTAATGGAACCAGGGAGATCGACCGCGAGTCGATGCGGGACGCGCTGATTCCGATCTCAAGCGAAGTGTCGGTGCTTCTTGCGCCTGACCGGTTCGCTGAGTCAATGGACCTCTCCTGCCATGCCGATGGCATCGGGATAGCCCAACGCATCGTGGAGCTCTCGAGGGTCCTCTTTGATGTCGTCCTCATAGATACGGGGGGGCGACTTGGCCCGGCAACCGGGGCGCTTATCCGCAGCGCTGATGTGGTCTTGGTGGTTATCGACGACACGATACTTGGCCTGACAGCAGTAGACCTCTACCTCTCGTTTATCAAGGGCCTGCTTGGCAGCACCGATCGGCTCTTTTTCTTGGTAAACCCAAGCTCGGGAGCCTTAATGACAGTCCAACAGATAGCTGCCGAGCTGGAGCCGGCTCATCGCCTGGGCGACATGCCATGGAGGCTTCCCCCGCTTCCGTTTGAGCCGAAGGCGTCCCTGTGGCCTGGCAGTGGTCAGACCCTCTACAGCATGGGCAGCAAGTCTATGCGGCAGGCGTTTGACAAGATCGCCCGCGAAGTGGGGCTGGTAGGGGCGCAGGACGTGGCGGGGGAGAGTTTTCAGGGGGCAAAGGATCCCAACGGCGGCCGTGGGCGCGGGTCAACCACGAGCTGGATAGCCCGCATGTTCGGCCGCAAGGCTGAATCCGCCTCGCGTTAGGCCGGGTGCGCCGCCGAAAGCCATTGTGGTAGGCATCGAGCAAGTAGGCAAAAATATGGTCTTGCTGTACTGCAGCCAGGATGACAACCTAGGCGATAGTCACGAGGCAAGCTCGCGCATTCCGCTCCCGGATGTAGGGCCCTTGAATGGGCTGCGGGCAGTTGCGCCAAGCCCCGTTACATTTGTGGCGGATTAACACAAGGACTGATGGTATGAATAATCAAGACGTGGTCATCAAGCGTTCACGCAAGGAGCTCGGAGCGTCGATGGTGGAGTACGCCCTGCTCGTTTCGCTCATCGCGGTTGTCGCAATCGTTGCTGTGCGAACCCTGGGCCAGTCGATTTCGCAGCAATTTAGCAGCGCCAATTCAGCGATTTCGGGCAACTAAGATCACCTCTTGGCTCGGCGCTTAATTGGTCACGTCGCTGGGCGCTGTGCGCCCGGCGACGTTGTTTTTGTTTAAGTGGATTGTTCGCCGTGAGGTCCTTGCCCGCCAATGATTCAGTCTCCGGCAAATAGGGGAGGCCCAGGGCAGGGCCCAGCGCTCGTTAACCTGCTCCTCATCTCTGGCCTGGTCGTATGCCTTGCGATTGTGGGCTTTTACCTGTTCGGGGGCAGCAAGCCCCCCCCTCAGCAGCTTCCGCCTCCTCCAAAGCCGTCAGCTGCCGAGACACTTGATGTCCTGGTGCCTATCGAGAAAATCGATGTTGGCGTGCAGCTTGACGCGGGGATGTTCCGGAAAGAGACCCGCGCGATCGTTGGGGGCAGCGCAAACGTAGTGACAAACTTTGAGCAGCTAAAGGGAGGATATGCCGCCTCGTTCATAGCTGCTGGGGAGCCAGTGCTGATCGACTACATCACCACGAACCCTCCCTTGAACCAGATTCAAGCCAAGATACCGGACGGCTTCCGTGCAGTGACGTTGGCGGTTGATGCTACGTCAGCCGTGGAAGGATGGGTCCGAGCGGGCGCGAAGGTAGATGTCTTGATGACACCGAGCCGATCTGATCGGCCGACGCTCACAATGATAGTGCAGAATGCAAAGGTGCTTTCAGCGGCTCGAAGCACGTCCGGAGATCCGGGGGCAGCCCCAATGGCGCCAGGGTCGTCCACCACCGTTACCCTGCTTGTGACTGGAGACGACGCAGCCAGACTGCAGCTGGCTGTCAAGTCTGGTGCCTTAAGCTTAGCGTTGCGGGGAGACGAGGACACCGTGGAGTCAGCCCAGAATGCGACCATTGGCATCGAGTCAATATTAGGAATCTCTCCCAAGGCAACGCCCAACGCGGTGGCCTCCGAGGGGCGAGTTAAGGTGGGCGGCAAGGAGTTCCTCGTGGTAGACGGCAAGCTCGTGTCTGAACAGGAGGCCGCTGAGATGAAAAAGAGCGGCAAGTAGCTAGCACGCGTGGACCCTTCCTTGGGCACAGAGGAATCTGCTGTTCCAGTATCCCTAACCTCTTGAAGTGCTGGCTCCCAAGGCGATCCCTACGACAACTCTCGTTATATTTTTTTTCAGCGATTTGCGCCCAAAAGGCTCATCCCTTCAAGGGTCTAGGCCGATACTTCAGCTGAGGAAATAGTGTGCCCTTCGGCAAAGCTTCTCGTATTGGCCAGGGTGCACAGGGGGTCTGCAGTGTGTTGCAAGAAAAGCTTACGCACTCGGGAGG
>JAFMJG010000219.1 GCA_017853605.1 bacterium | reverse complement strand
TCGCGCCAGCGCATGTACCGCATCAGGTTTGTGGTTGCCAATGGCGACAGGGTTCAGGCGCGAGTCTCTGCCATACCGTCCTCCGCTTTCGGCAAGAAGAGCTGTGAGTCGCTCGGCCACCGAAGCACGGATGGCCACGTTCACTCAAGGACTATCGAGCCGATGGCTCAGGCGGCAGGCGCCGAGCGCACCGTTCGCGTCGCGACCTTGAGCACCGTCGCGGATCCAGCCTGGTACGCCCAGTTCGGCGAGGAGAGCAACGCGCAGATCGCGGCCATCGTCAACTCCGCTGAGGCGATCTACGAGCGCCAGGTCGGGATCCGCTTTCAGATCGTAAAGCAGCACGTGTACTCGACAAGCGCGCCGTTCACCACGGACATCGCAGGGGAGCTGCTGGGCCAGTTCGCAAAGAATGCCGAGAACCCTTCAATCCTTGGGAGCGGCTCTGTTGAGAGCTTCGACCAGGAGATCGACCTCAAGCACCTCTTTACGGGCGGCGAGCTGTACAAGGACGCCACGCGGACGAGTGTCACGACGGGGATCGCCTTCACCTCAGCCCTGTGCTGGTCGCCGGACTACGCGTATGGCGTAACGAAGCGCAACATCCTGACGAGCGTCACGTTCGCGCACGAGATAGGGCACAACCTCGGCGCCAGCCACGACCCGGCGGACCCCAACGGCATAATGTACACCTACATCCGCCCGAACTCCTACCTCTCGGGCACGAGCGTCAGCCAGATTACTAGCCACGTAAACGCTTTCGGATCGTGCCTCACGACGGAGAGCGCGGCAACGGACCTCTCGACAGCGAAGCTCGCGATTTCGGCCAACGTTCGACGGCGCAGCCGCACGGCGACCATCCAGGGCGCGCTGATCTCGGCCGACGGCAGCCCGATAGGCGGAGAGGTTGTGACGATCTTCATCGGCGCCAAGCCGGTAAACGTCACCACTGACGCCAACGGAGCCTTCAGCCACACCTTTAGCCGGAGAATTATCAAGGGCCGTTCAGCCAAGGTGTCTGCCCAGACTGAGCAGGGCGAGACGAAGGCCGCAGAGGTCCTGACCGTTACCCGTTTCTAGGGGACTCGCGGTTCAGCGATCTGCTCCCCAGCGCCGCAGCGCCTCGCCCGCACCGAGCGCCGCCACCAATATGACGAGGGGCTTCACCGTCGAGAAGTAGGTCGGGTGGATGTGCGTCACGTAGTACGGAAGCGGAAGCACCAGGAGCGCGCAGGTGAGCATCCATGCGCCGCCCGCTTCTCGGAGCCATCCGCGCGCCAGGGTGAGGGCGGCCAAGAGCAACGGCACAACAGCGCAGATAAAAATGACGACGTCCCGCGACCGCTCCCAGGCGGACTTGTCGGCCCATGAGCGATCTCCATAGACGCCCTCATGGAAGAGGTCGGAGAGCCAAAACAGCGAGGCCCGCAGGAGCGTGCGCTTAGCCGTCAAGCCGAGGTGCTCCTGCATGTACCCGAGGGCCTCCGCTTTGGCCCGCTCCTCGTAGCGCCGCTCGCCGAGATCGGCGTAGAGGGCGCGCTCCCCGCGATCGGTATTAGGGTGCACTGAGTCGACCCCCTGGATGATCGAGCCGCCCTCGCAGTTGCCCTGCCGGATCTCAGCCCACGAGTTCTGCCGGAGCGGAACAAAGGCCCCGAAGGCGGACCAGTTTCGGATCATCCACGGCGTGAGGCAGAGGAGGGCAGCAGCGCACGCCAGCAGGGCGCTGGGGAGGGGGGCGGCACGGCGCGGCGAGCGCAGCACCACGAGCGCCAGGATCGCAGCGAAGAGAAGGAGCGGAACCGAGTTGACGAGCATTGTGGCTCCAGACACAGCGCCGAACGTTAGCGCGGCTCGCGCGGTGGGGCTGCGCTGCCAAACCAGCCCAGTGGCGAGCATGAGCGCGACGCCGAGCTTTTGAAGGCTCCAGTACCAGGGCCGTGTCAGCGTCACAAAGTGCTCGGGAACAACGAGGGTGGCGAGCACCGCAACAAGGGGCAGCGTGCGCGCGGCTCCCTGCGGAAGGATGAGCTTGCTGAAGAAAAGGTATGCGCAAGCAGCAAGGCCGCAGCACGCCGCATCTATGGCATAGACCCCGGCGAGCGAGGCGGGCGAAAGGGTGCCGAGCGCCGAGAAAAGGCCGGCCCATAGCATGGGGGCTGCCGGCATAAACCAGGCTGTAGGCGAGCTGCCGGGTCCAAATGGCGAGCTCATCCCGCGGCCCTCCGCGATGTTGGCCGAAACCTGGCCAAGCTCGAAGCCGAAGTCAAACGCCTCCCATCCTTGCGGGGGAAAGTACCACCACAGGGCCAGTCCGCGCACGGCAACAGCCAGCACGAACACGAGAGCATACTGGGCGGGAGGACGAATTGTCATCGTGGGCTTATCGTACTCGCGCTCTCCCCGGGGTACAATTCACTAACAGCGGTTGCCATAGGCAGGGTTGCATCGTAAGAGTTTCGTATGCAAACGACCCCGCGAGCTGGTCCACCGCGTTGGCTGCTCCTTATTCCCGTCCTGCTGGCGGTCCTGCTCGGGTGCGACGATGATCG
>JAFMJG010000104.1 GCA_017853605.1 bacterium | reverse complement strand
CGCGCAGGGTGCACGGATGTGGTTGTAAAACCGTGCAAATCCAGTGACTTGCTTAGGAAAATTGAGATTCTGCTCGCAAGCCCGCAGTAAGGGGCCGGGTGCAGTAAAAAGTACCCCCTTGGGGTAGATTGTGGTACAGAAGACCATCGGCTGGGTAAGCCGATTCAGATTTTAGGATTAGAACGGAAGGTGCTCGGATCGCTTTTGCTCAGTTAGCCCTCACGGGTGGAGCTGGTGACCGAGGTGGAGCAGGCGGCTCCCGACAGTAGCAGCGTTCAAATGAGTGATTTCAATTGCCCATGTGACAAAGCGTGTGAGGGGGCTGTAGTGGCCTTCTTGAGGGGGGACTCGTCCCCGCTAAGCGCGCGCGCGTCGGCGGCTGCCTCTCTTCGAGCACCTCCCATCAGGGAGAATACAGATGGATCGGAGAATGGTTATCAATGCGGTGCACCCAGAGGAGTGCCGCATCGCTATTATCGAAGGCTCGCAGCTCTCTGAGCTCGAGCTTGAGTCGAACGTAGGGAAGAAGGCCAAAGGAAACATATACCGGGGGAAAATCTCGCGTATTGAGCCGAGCCTCCAGGCCGCCTTCGTTGACATCGGCACCGACCGCAATGGCTTTCTTCAGATCAACGACGTTCACTCCTCCTGCTTCCGCAACCCACCCGGCAGATCGGGCAAGGTCCGGATACAGGATGTCCTGGAGCCAGGGCAGGAGCTCGTAGTTCAGGTCGTAAAAGAGGAGCGCGACCTTAAGGGGGCGACGCTGACCACGTATCTGTCGCTTCCGGGGCGGTACCTGGTGATAATGCCGGGCAGCGACCGGGGCGGCATCTCCAGGAAGATTAACGACGGCGAGCAGCGCGTTAGGCTGCGTCGCTTATGCCGAGAGCTCGAGATGCCCGCCGGGATCGGAATGATCATCCGAACGGCCGGACTAGACCGCTCTCAGAGCGAGCTCTCCCGCGATCTGAGCCTTCAGCTAAAGTTGTGGGAGAGCATTCTGGCGGCGAACCAGACGGCACCGGCGCCCTCCTTGCTCTTCAAGGACAACGACCTCACGACCCGGGTAATTCGTGACTACTTCACCCCGGACGTGAGGGAGATAATCATCGACGATCCTAAGACCTACCATAACGTCAAGGAGTTCGTCAGTCAGGTGATGCCGAGGTACCGTTCCCGCATCCGTTTCTACGAGGAGAAGCAGCCGATCTTTACGCACTTCAACATCGATCAGCAGGTTCAGGATGCCCTGGCCCGGGAGGTTAAGCTCCGTTCTGGGGGCGCCATCGTGATCGAGCAGCTTGAGGCGCTGGTTGCCATTGACGTGAACTCTGGAAAAGCAACAGACAGCCAAAATATCGAGGAGACTGCCTACAAGACGAACCTTGAGGCGGCGGAGGAGATCGCGAGGCAGCTTCGACTGCGCGACCTAGGGGGGCTCGTTGTCATCGATTTCATCGACATGGTCGACAAGCGCCACAGGAGCGCCGTCGAGCGGCGGCTTCAGGACTCCCTCGCTGACGACAAGGCCAGGATTGAGCTAGGCCGCCTCTCTCAGTTCGGGCTTCTGGAGATGTCGAGGCAACGGCTCCGCTCGTCCCTTACCAGTCACAGCCATATCAAGTGCGATCACTGCCACGGCACAGGAAGCGTCAAGAATCCTGAGTTGGTAGCGCTGGAGGCCCTGAGGAAGATTCAGGCCGCGGTCGTTGTTGGTCATGTGGCAAAGGTCAAGGCACGGCTAAGCTCGATGCCCGCATTCTTCTTGCTTAACAACAAGCGGGCTGAGATCGCGCAGCTGGAGGCGGAGCATGGTGTGCAGATCTTGATACTTCCAGATGGCCGTCTCCGGCCAGACGAGTATGCATTCGAAATGGAAGGGGTCCGGAGTCACCCTTCGATTCGGCAGCCTGTGGCGGAGCCCCCCGCTCCCCTTGCAGCCACAAACTCTACCCCAAGTGCGGCACCGCTTCGGGGCAGGCTCGCTGAGGAATCAGAGGAACAGGGCGCCCCCGCCAAGTAGCGGCTTCGGTCAATCGCCAGTGAGGAAATAAATAGGCTGCGGTCAGCAGCTTTCTCGCAACTGGGAGGTTGCCGTTCGGGCAACCGTTTGGTAACTTTAGCTCGCTTAAAGTTGTCGCGCCCTGCCGGGCGGAGACCGTTTTCCAAGCTGCCGTTCATGACGTTTATCATCCAGTTGAAGGAAGATCTTAAGAAGCTCGCTCGACTTGCGTCGAGCCTCACGGAGGCGCACACCTGCGCCATCCTTTTGCCAACGGAGGTGTTCGAGGCTGCCTCGCACACTGCCGCCTCTAGGCATATCTCGCCTGACCTCAGCCCCTCACTGGCCTCAAGTCATCCAGGGCCGCCCGGAACTCATGCAGAGCCGTCCGTGTCCCGCAGCATTGAGCTTGTCGCTGTGCATTCAATCTCTCCGTCCCTGTCGAGGGATTGCAGGATTCAGGTTGGCACCGGATTGCTCGGTTGGGTGGCGCAACACAGCAGGCCCATACACGTCGCCCCTTTCGATCTCGACAGCGGCACTCTAGGGTTATACTCGGATCTTGAGCCCCTCAAGAGCTTGGTAGCGGTGCCAATTCCGATGCCGACCGAGACTGCTGATGGACGGGGCGGCGGCCCAGGGCCCACCGGAGTGCTCATGTGCGATAGCCGCAAGGCGTACTCGTTCACCAAGCCCCAGATAAAGGTGCTTGAGGATATCGCGCTGCAGGTGTCTCGGCTCCTTTTTTGGGCGATCTTCAAGAGGGAAGCCACCTCGGTTGAGTCATCTTGGGAGAGCTTCCGCCTTAAGCTGCACCAGTTGGGTGATGCTATCGGTGCCGAATCCGCCGAGATTCTCCGGGTCTCGGTTGAGACGTTTTCTCAAGTTGAGCAGCAGCATGGACTTTCGGCGGCCGTGCACCAGAGCGAGCAGTTCGTTCGCCTCGCTCAGCAGGCGCTTCCTCCCCACTTCCCCTTGGCGCGGCTGCCGAACGGCGATATTCTGATTGCGCTCGACAACATGATGAGCTCTTTTTTTCAGCACAAGCTGCGAACGCTCGCAAACCATGTCAGCACGGAGTCCCGGCCCTTCTCGATAGCTGTCCTCAGCTATCCGACGAGGCCGTTGCGCGGCCACAGTATCGATCTCGATCTCGTGTTGCAGCAGCGGCCGGTTGCCGTTAAGTCGTCATCGAAATCCCTGCCAGCAAAAGTCATAGGAGGAAATTCTCGTGCTTAAGCTCCCGGAAAAGGGCTCACTCTTGGGCTCCTCGCTTTGGAAACGGATGTCGGGGTTCTTCAGTGCCGATATAGCGGTGGACCTCGGCACCGCCAATACGCTGGTGTACGTTAAGGGGGAGGGGCTCGTGCTCAATGAGCCGTCGGTGGTTGCCCTTGATGCTGACACGAATGAGCTGCTGGCAGTTGGCCTGGCGGCGAAGCAGATGTACGGGAAGACCTCCCGCAGGATTCGGTGTGTACGGCCGATTAAGGATGGGGTGATTGCTGACTTTGGCGTAACAACGGCGATGATTCGCCACATGCTCAAGGTAGTCCGCACTCGCTGGTCGCTCGTTCGCCCGCGGGCGGTCATCGGAGTTCCATCGGACATTACGCAGGTAGAGAAGCGAGCGGTGCTCGACGCGGCGCTCTCCTCTGGGGTTCGCCAGGTATTTCTCGTTGAAGAGTCGATGGCTGCAGCGGTTGGAAGCGGCCTGCCGATAGAGCAGCCGATCGGCAGCATGGTTGTTGACATTGGGGGTGGCACCACAGAGATAGCAATTCTTAGCCTCGGTGGCACGGTCTACTCTTATGCTATCCGGGTGGCTGGCGATGAGATGGATGAGGCGATCCAGCGCTACATTCGGCAGCGATGCGGGCTTGAGATTAGCATCTTTGAGGCGGAGCGAATAAAGGTCACTATCGGGTCGCTCTTGCACCACTCCCCACCGCTCATCATGACCGCTTTCGGGCGGGATGTCTCGACGGGGATGCCGCGCTCAATGGAGCTGACTAACGAGGTCGTACGGATCGCCCTGCAGGAGCCTGTATGCGCCATCGTGGGGGCGATATACACGGCACTTGAGAACGTCAATCCCGAGGTTGCGCAGGACATCCTGGCGAATGGAGTCCACCTTGCCGGCGGGGGCGCCCTCCTCCGTGGGCTGGCCGAGAAGCTTTGCGAGAAGACTGGAATACAGTTCGTCAGGGACTCAGATCCCCTCACCTGCGTTATTCGAGGGGTGGGGCGGGTAGTTGAGAACCTTGATTCCCTCAAGCGAGTTTGCTTGGCTGCCTAAGCGCCAATCGTTCACCCAGCCAGCTTGAGCGCGGCGCTTCGGTGCCGTTCGTCGATGGCTCTGTGAGAGAGCTGTACGCAGATGGCGGCGAGGAGCGCTAGGCAGAGTGCATGCATAGAGCCGCTATGCGTTGTGGCCCCGATACCAAGATCCAAAAGCTTCAGTAGGCAACTCGAGAGCCCCTCATTGAGGTAGGCGACCGCCTGTACGATGTGCGTGGCGCCGGGCGCTCCAAAAGCTAGTCCAATAACAGCCGGGAGCCCTATAAGGCAGTTGAGCGCCGACCAGGGCCCCGCCACGGCGAGGTTGAGCACGAGCCCCACGACCGAGATACGGCCGGACCACGCCACACAGATAAGAGATGTGAAGGCCCAGACAGAGACCTGCACCCACACCGCGCTCCGAAGGGGGCTGCCGCGCCCAATAGTAGAGCCGATGCCGATGCCAGCCAGTGCCGCAAACGTCAGCTGGACCCCTATCTCTAGCATCGCCCAGGGCCAGATCAGCTCAACGATCAGCAGCGACACTCCCCATCGCTGGGCAAACCGGGCGCTGCCCTCTGTGAGAGACTCAAAGGCGAGTGCAGCGGCGGCCACGAGGGCGCGCATCGGAGACACCTCTGGGCCAATCAGGAGAACGTACATGGTGCTGCAGAGGATGGCCGCCACGCTAGCCGATCCCCTCGCCCACCCGCCGAGAGCGCCACGCGCGGCAAGCGCCCGGCAGATGCCGTAAACCGCGCCAAACACGAGGCTTACCTGGTAGCCCGAGACAACGAGAAGGTGAGTGAGGCCCAGCTCCATAAACGAATCCTCAACCTGCTTGCTGAGAAGGTCCCTAGAGCCCAATGCCATTGAGAGGAGCAAAGCGGCACCTCGCCGGCCCTCAGTTGAGTTAAGCACGAGCTGTTCTATTGATTCCCTCGCCAAATGCAGGAGCGGGGGGCGGCCCTCCCCTAACGGCCGAGACAGGTGCGTCACCTTGAACTCATACGATACCCCCCTCCTCCAGAGCCAGGAGCTCCAACTCCCCGGGTTTGGCTCGCGCCGCACGGGCGCGAGCTCCCCTCGAATCCAGATCAGGTCTCCCGGCCTGATTGTCGCGGTGTTGCGCCAGGGAAGCTCTACAGCGCGACACAGGAAGGTCGCGGGTTGCAGACTAAAGGCTTCGCGGGCGAGGAAGGTGACGCGGCCCGGCATAACTCGTCTCATCCCCTCCTGCACCTCGACAAGGGCTACCGCCTCCCCCGTCATGAGCACGGGTTGGGGCCGAACCATCGCCTGGGATGCTGAAACGAGCCCGAGCAGGATAGCTCCAAGAGCTAGCCGCCCCCGTCCAACGGTAGTCGCAAGGGTGAGGGCAGACGTTACCAGCGCGGCCATCACTAAGGGCACCCCGAGAAACCAGGCAGCTCCTTGAGCGGCACCCACCAGGGGAGCAACGAGGAGCGCCGGTGCGTATGTCCGCACGCCTGCTGCCCTCCTCCTTATGGGTCCGAGCCTTCTGCCAGCCACGAACTGAGTTCGGCTGCCCTGCCACGGAGTTTCCACGTTTCGGACATTCTTGACCGGTAGCCTAGAGCTCGCCACCTGTGCAAAAATCCCGGGCGAGTCGAGGGACATTTTTTAAGGAGTTTACCCATGAAGGTACTCGTAATAGGCGCCACAGGCACCATCGGCACCCCGGTCACCCACCTTCTTGAAGAGAAGCACGAGGTGCTCAGGGCGAGTAATTCGCGGTCACCCCTGAAGGTAGACATCACGGATGCGGATTCGATTAAGCAGCTTTTCGGGAAGGTCGGGAAGGTCGATGCTGTAGTGAGCGTCGCGGGGCACGCTACCTTCCGCCCCCTTGCTTCGCTAACGGACGAGGATTTTAGCGTCAGCCTGCGGAACAAGCTGATGGGCCAGGTAAACTTGGTGCGCCTTGGAGTGGGCTCTGTGTCATCTGGCGGCTCTTTCACGCTAAGCAGCGGAATCCTAAGCCGGGCGCCGATGCCAGGAGGCGTTGCAGTCAGCATGGCGAACGCTGCCCTTGAGGGGTTTGTGAGGGCCGCGGCGTTAGAGATGCCGCGTAACATCCGGATTAACGTGGTTGCGCCGGGATGGATCCGCGAGACGCTGCTTGCTATGAATCTTGATCCATCGGCCGGAACTCCGGCTGATCTTGTTGCGCAAACGTACGTGTACGCCGTTGAGTCGTTGATCAACGGGCAGGTGCTTGACGTGGTAGCAACCACCCGTTAGGGCTGTGCCGGCTCCTTTGGGTCTGTGTCCCGATCGTTGGCAGCACGGCTGGCGCGCGGATGTAGTATCGGAAGGCCCAAAGGCCCGCGGTCGGTTCGCGGTGAGGCCCACAAAGAGATCTCCTCTGGGCTAATGACGCTGGGTACCCGTAGCGGTTCGTGCGCCAGGGCCGCTATGAAGCCGGATAGGCCGTCCGAGAAGCTCTTAGACTGTATTACCCCGAACGGCCCTATGCGACCACGGAAGGGATTAGTGCCGAATCCCCCTACAACAAGGGGAGCATCGCTGTCCGGCAGGGGTCCAGGGTCAACGCTGTAACCGCCGAGCACTAGAGGCTTGGCCTCCTCGCGCAGCTCCGCCAGGTGGACTCCGAGGTAGCGGCTATCGCGAAAAGTGAAGACCAAGAGGTACCAATGTTTGGGCTTAATCGGGGCCGCCGCATAGTTGTACCACTTTCCAGCCCCCCCCGAGGCCTGCCAGTAGACTTGGGGCCTTACCCCATCAGGGCCACCAGCCAGTGCCACCGAGTAGCCGACTCGGTCTTTGGACTTAGGATCGAATTTGCCCATCAGGTACATGCGCTCCTCCCGTCCGAGCGGCTCGCGGAGCTTGAACCAAACAAAGAACAGGAAGTCTGAACCCACTAAGGGGTTTAGGCGCGGCGAATGCTCAACTGAC
The DNA here is from genome assembly GCA_017853605.1 of bacterium. Classification (GTDB taxonomy): domain Bacteria; phylum Bdellovibrionota_C; class UBA2361; order UBA2361; family OMII01; genus OMII01. Next base: position 4,245 of record JAFMJG010000104.1, on the reverse strand, counting down.
AGCGCGGCTGAAGGGCCTTTCACGATCAGGGCATCGGCAAAAACGTCATCGCCCTCCGTCTCGGCTATCGGACTGAACGACTCGTGAGAGCGAAGAAGGAGGGAACCAGCGAGAATGAACGCGAGATACGCTACAAGGAATGCCCCGAAAAACGCGGCGGCAAACACCCACCGCGGACGCCTGCGGTGGCTTCGCACTCCCTCACCCTCCGGAACCCTGACTGCTCGAGCACCCTGCATCTGGAGGAATCCCTCTTTCGACGCAACTCACCCCAATTCGAGCGACCCGAATGCGCCGGCTAATCCTATGCCGAGCGGAGTGCCGCGATCCAGCTACTCAGAGGCCTCAGCATCACTCTCAGCGGTTGCGTCAGCCCCAGCCTCGCCTTCCGAGGCTGATGATCCGTCCTGGCTATCCTCGGCAGCAGCCTTCTTGCTTCGGCTCTTTTTCTTGCCCTTTGCTGCGTCGGCATCGTCAGCCGAAACCGCCGCCACCGGCTGGGCAGCGATAACCTTGACCTGCAGAGGCACGACCACCTCTGAATGAAGCTTTACCTCGACCTTATGGATACCTGCGCCACGGATCGCGTCCAGGAGCCGGATCTGCCTACGGTCAACGCTGTAACCGAGATTCTTAAGGGCTCCCTCTATGTCCTTGGAGGTGACCGACCCAAAGCTCTTGCCCTTTGCGCCAACCTTGAGAGTGAACTCTACGATTACCTGCTCTATAATCTTGCCGAACTGCTCAGCCTCGGCCTTCTTCTTGATTCGCTTGGCCACGATCGCCGATAGCTTGTGCTTCAGCACCCGGTCGTTGCTCGTTGAGGCCTCAACCGCTATGCCGCGCGGGATGAGGAAATTCCTCGCGAATCCACGCTTAACACGCACGGTGTCACCGATGTACCCAAGAGAGAGAAAATCTTCGCGCAAAATTACTTCCATGACGTTACTCCTGCTGAACTCATTAACGCCCCTTCACTAGGGGCTATTCGAACGACTCGCCGCCGAAATCAAAATCCTCGCCATCTGTGCGGGGCTGCGTGAGGCGCTTCGGGTTCCCCTTAAACTTGCGAGGCTTCGTATTGATGAGGTGGGTTTGGAACTTGTGAACGGAGTCCGAGATCCGAAGGATCGACTGCAGCTCACTCGGGGCGTCATGGTTCGATGTCTCGTAGCTAAAGGTGACAAACACCCCAAACTTCTGCTTCTTGAAGGAGAACGAAAGCTCCTTCTTGCCCCACTGGTCAACGCCAGTGATGGTGGCCTTGTTGGAGGTCAGAATGCCTTCTACCTTCTTAATCTCCTCTTTTACCTGAGCGTCGTTCAACTTGGGATTAAATACGACAACTGACTCGTAACGACGAACTTCCATGACCTTAGTCCTTCTTTCTTCTTCAGCACCAAACACGCACGCAAGCTGAAATGAGCTTGTGCGCAACAGCTATAGCCACACCACAAAGGGATTCGGGTGTGCCCGAAAAGCCGCCGAAGTGTACCAGATCACCCTGAAAATACAACTCATCGGGGGTGGCATGGCCCCAAATCTTCCTTGCGCTGCCGTCGCAAGGCTCACGAAAAATCAACAGGTTATGTAGTTATCGATTAAAGCGGTTCTGGGCGACCGCCGCTCCCTCACACGCCAGGGTAACCACAGCCGAGGCAGCCCGCACGAGCAGCTCCTCCACAAACGGCGCCTCTTCGCCGGAGAACCTGCTCAAAACCCATGTGGCCAAGCCCTCCTCGCTAGCCGCAAGCGGGCTGCCGGGAGCGGGCTTCCCTACCCCGACGCGCACCCTGGCGTAGTCTCTTCCGCCGCACTCCGCCGAGATCGAGCGGAGGCCGTTGTGGCCCCCCTCTCCCCCTCCGACCTTAACCCGGACGGAACCGAGCGGGAGGTCTACTTCATCATGAACAACGATCACCTCGCATACCGGAATCTTCTTGAATGCGAGGAGGCTTTGCAGCGGCTCACCACTCCGGTTCATAAAGGTGCGGGGCTTGACGAGCATGGCGCTCCAGTGCGGCACGACCAAGGCGGCCTCCTGCCGCCCCTCCAGCTCCTGCCACCCTGTTGTGTCGAGGTCGCCGCGCGCGGCGGCCGGGGCATTATGCGCCAATCGCTGATGCAAATCGCCCGAAGAGTGCGCCCCTGACGACGCCCTCAACAGGTCCGCCACGGCGAAGCCGATATTGTGGCGGGTGCCGAGGTACCTTGTCCCAGGATTCCCGAGCCCTACTACTGTGCGATACTCGATGTTCACAATCACCGAGTTCTCGACGACTACTTAGCAGGCGCCTTTCCGCCAGCCGGAGCCTTTGCGCCTGCTGCTGGAGCTGCCCCTGCTGCTGGCGCACCCGCCGCAGCCGCTGCGCCCGCTGCTGCCCCTTCAGCTGCTGCCGCGCCTTCCGGTGTTACCGCCTTGACCTCTTCCTCAACCGCGCGCGGGATTACCACGCTCACGATCGTCTCATGCGGATTGTCAGCAAGGACTACGCCGGCACTAAGCTTCAATTGCTCAGCGTGAATCGACTCCCCAAGGTTGAGGGACGACACATCGACATCGATGACTGATGGGATATTCTTTGGAAGGCATCGCACCGACACCTCGTGAGTAACCACTGTTAAGATACCCTTCTCGACCTTTACTCCCGGCGCTTCGCCTACGATCTTCACCGGCACCTCAACGGTGATCTGCTCGTCATCCTTGAGCGTCTGAAAATCTACATGCGTGACGCGGCCCTTGAGGAAGTCCTGCTGGATCTCCTTAACGATCGCCGACTTGCCGTTCAGCAGCGGTGACGCGCTCTTGAAGGTGAACACCTGCGAGCGGCGTGCCTTCTGGGCCAGAAGCGTGAACTCCTTATAGGGAACCTCAACGGGAGTTGGCTCGTCATGGCGGTGATAAGCGACTCCGGGAATAGCCCCCTGCCTACGGCTGCGGTTTGCGGAGCTTTTTCCAACTGTGGCTCTTGGGGTGACTTCAATGGTGAACTGTTCAGCGCTCATACTTCCTACCTCAAAATCGAGACCGGGAAGGTACCAGAACCCCTGGTCGCGGTAAAGAGCTGCCATCCTTAGCTTTACGAGACAATACAGCGCTGCCGGCTACCACGAAAACTCGTGATTTTGTAATCCTTGCAGTAAGTTAGCGAAAAAGGCTGCTTATGGAGTCATCAGAGTGTATCCGGCGGATGGCTTCTGCAAAGAGCGGCGCGACCGAGAGAATCGTTACCTTGGCCCCAACAGCGCTCCTCTGGTGGGCGATCGTGTCACTCACAATCACCTCCTCGATGATCGAATCATTGAGCTTTTTGCACGAATCGCCCGAGAAGACGGCATGAACACAGCAAGCCACCACCCGCTTTGCTCCAGCCTTGATCAGGGTATCGGCCGCCTTCAGCAGGGTTCCGCCCGTGTCGGCGATGTCGTCAACGATGATACATATCTCGCCCTCAACCTCTCCGACGACCGTCATCGAATCAACCTTGTTGGGCCCCGCCCGACGCTTGTCGATTACCGCAAGGGGCGCGTTGTCAAGCCTCGTCGCCAGGAACCTTGCGCGCTCAAGCCCTCCCACGTCAGGCGAGACGATGGTGACGCCATTCGTGCCGTACTTCGACTTAATGTAAGGCACCATTATTGGCAAAGCGTAGAGGTTATCTACGGGTATATCAAAAAATCCCATCATCTGTCCGGCATGCAGGTCCATGGTCAGCACCCTGTCTGCACCGGCGGTGGTGAGCATGTCGGCAATCAGCTTCGCGGTTATCGGAACTCGGGGCTTTACCTTGCGGTCTTGCCGCGCGTAGCCAAAGTACGGAATGGCCGCCGTGATGCGCCCAGCAGAGGAGCGCTTAAGGGCATCGATGATGATAAGGAGCTCCATTAGGTGGTCGTTGCCCGGCGTGCTTGTGCTCTGAATAACGAACACGTCGCCACCCCGCACGTTGTCGCCGATCTCCACCGAGAGCTCGCCGTCAGCGAACTGCTCAACCTCGAGAGCACCTAGAGATACCGCCAACGTTGACGCCACCGCTTCAGAGAAAGCTGCATTCGAGCGCCCGGAGAATATAAGAAGAGGTCGAGACACAAGAGCTCCCTAACGATACGTTTTAGGTCGTACTTGAACCGCCCTGGCTCCTGCGTCAAGAGACAACGCAACTGCTAGACCCACGGAGTGAAGTATCTGGTTGCCCGGGCAGGGGTCGAACCTGCGTATGGCGGAATCAAAATCCGCTGCCTTAC
>JAFMJG010000103.1 GCA_017853605.1 bacterium | reverse complement strand
GCGGTTACGGTCGGGAATCTCGTGCGGGAGCGGTCATCTTCCCAGTCGATGGTGTTCTCAAAGTATGGCCTCCGGTGGGAGTGCAAAGACCTTAACCTTTGCAAGGAGGTCTTTACCATGGTCGACGAGTCAGTTCGGCAAGCATCCCTTGAGCAGCTCGGCAAGGTGCTCGAGGACATGCTGTGAGACGCCCGTACGGGCTACGATCCTAGCTGGAGGTCAACGAGCTTGATGTACTCCTTCTCAAGGTCGGCATACTGGCTTCGCAATGCTCCGAGCCGCTCGTGGACGGCCTGGTAGTCGACGATCACGTCCCGCAGCTGGGCGCTTGCAGCGGTTAACGCGTTCGACAGCTCCTGGAACAGGGCGCGCTGGTCAGAGTCCATTGGATGTTCCGCGATCATCGAGTCAAGCGTCCTGAGGGTCTGGGCGAGCTTGTGCTCAAGAGTGACCGACTGTGATGAGAAGTCCTGATAGTTGGTCATCACCTCAACGAGCCGCTTTTCGTCCTCCTGCCGCGCGGTCTTGATCTCCTGTTGGGAGAGCTCCCGGTTTATGACCTCCTGCTGCGCCCGTGCCAGCCGAGCCTCTGTCTCCTGGAGCTTTTCTCGCTGCTCTTGCAGGGCCTGCATGAACTTCTGGGTTTGGCCGATCAGGGTCTGAATCTGCCCCTTGGACGCAAACTGGTTGAGCTCGCTCAGCAGGCCAATCATGTGGCCCTCTAGCTCTTCTGACTCGGCCCTGAGATTTGCAATCGCCTCATCGGAAGCGCCCCTCGAAAGTTTTCGGTTGAAGAGCACTGCCGCTGCCACGCAGCCTAGGGCGAGTACAATTGAGACTAGAATCGCAAGTTGCTGCATAGGGGCACACCTCGCACCAGGGTAGCACGCTGCTGCCGCCGGTGAGGAGTCAAAAAGAAGGGGGGACACTCTCTGGAATGCTAATAAAGCAAACGCGTTGCCCGCCAAACTGCATGTTATAAATCCCGGCCCGATTGCCGCAAGGCACGCTCTTCGTCCGGATAGTGAGGGAAGTGGCTGAGGATGCAACCTGGCCGTTAGTAAGCAGCGGCAACCAAGCGCCCATTTTTTCGCTGCCCTGCTGGGAGAGCTCAAGGCTTGTAACCGCCTCGAAGCTTTCAAGCTCATGTTGGCCTCGTACCCTGGCTTTGCCGCGAGCCTGCAGCCGCCCCAAATTGGACGATACGGTGAGCGTGTCAACGGTGAGCGTGTCGGCGGTTGCTGCGCCAGAGGCAGAAAGGTCGAAGACGTCCTCAGGCCCAAGCTTCAGCAAAGACGAGTACGAGCTGTTCGGGGCTGAGAAGCGCTTTACGACGAGCGAGTATGTGGCGCTCGGTATCCCGCCTGTCCCAAAGTTTCCGACCCGAATCGACCCCTCCAGCAGTCCCGAGCGAAGGCCCAAAGCCCTAATTTCGGGGAAGAGCGCAAGGGTCGCGATATTAATGTCAGACCATGCAATCGTGCCTCCCGGAGAGCTGAGCAGGGCGAACAAGCTGCCGGAGACGCTGCCGCCGAAGATCTCTCCCGAAAAGCGAAGCGCCTCGCGGTTGAGCAGCGCCGAGACGATTGAGGGCCTGATCCAGACATTTTCTATCGAGAGCCTCAGGGGCAGCGAGCGGATCGGGCCGCTGGCACGGGCCGGAACCGCTATGAGGGCATTAATCGAGTCGATGTGCACGCCATCCCAGGTGCCCCTCACCCCGGACCACACCGGCGTGAATGAGGCGGAGCGGGACGCCTTTAGGGCGGCGAGAGCGGCGTGCTCGACCACCTTCGGCCATGCCAGCGTGATGAGGGCAAGAAAGCAGATGAGGAGCGCAAGAGCAAAAAAGCCCAACCGGCGAAACATACTTACTGCTTTGATATCGCCTCAAACCCACTAACCTCGAACTGCACGTACAGTGACTCTCCAGAGCCGCGGCGCTCCAGGCTTATTGAGGATAGAAGCATCGGCTGGGATCCCGTTGTGAGGGCCTTGAGAAATGCGGCAACGTTGTCCATGCTGGTGCTTTGGAAGAAGGCATTAAAGCTCTTCATGATGTATTTTTCGCCCCGGCTCGAGCCTTGCCGCGGGTTTGCCCCGTACTCGCCTGGGCGGGCTTTTGCCACGTCCCGGATGAGCTTTTCCAGGTATGCCAAGGGGTCTTCCGACACATTCACCTGAGTGTAAAACTTCTCGAGCTCAGTCCTGCGGGCCTGGAGAGTTTCGTAGCGTTCCAGTATGCCAGGCGCCTTGGCGTAGCTTATTTCAAGGGCCCGCAGCTGCTCAGATTGCCGGGCGAAAGCAAGCTGGGCGGGCTCAATTGCGTACGGGTAAGCGATCATCACCGCTAAGATAGCTGCCGCAGCAAGGAGCATCACTTTCTCTCGAGGTGTGCGTTGCCGCAAGATTGCCAGGAGGGTTTCCTTCATCGGGCTTCCTATGACGCGAGCGTCGCCTCCACCGTAAAGTTGAATTTTGAGCCGCTGGGGCTGGTCCGTGGCTGGTCAACCTTAGAGAAGACCTCCTTGTTCGACTTCAACGCCTTGGCAACGGACTCGCTCGCGGAGATAGACGAGGCAGTTCCTGAGATGACGGCTTTTGTGTCGTTGATCTTGATAGAGTTCACGGTGACGCCGAGCTCGTCCGGGAACAGCTTCAGGATCTCCAGAAGCGCATCAAGCACCGACACCTTGGCAGTCGGGATGAGGACACCGAGCTCATCTGAAAGCTTCTTCTGGGCGCCGATGAGGGCAGAGAGGACGTCCCCCTCTCCCGACGAGAATTGCGGAATCACGAGCTGAACCTGCTCCTCGAGAGCGCTACGAGTCTGCGCGATGGTAAACTCCCGGATGGCGTATATGCCGGCCAGCGCGACTAATATCGCGGCACATCCGGTAACCATATAGGCACGGACGCTCGCGAGCGCCCGTATGAACTCGCCAAAGCGGGGGGTGAACGAGAATTCCCCGGTCCTGTAGTTTGTGAGGGGGCTTGGGGCGTCTTCGTCCTTCGCAAAAATGGAGCTCAGGGGCGATATCCCGACCGAAGGATCTGCCCCCTTGAGGAGGTCCTCGAGCCGCAATCCCTCCAGCGGCCGGCCAAAGAGCTGCTGCATGTTTGAGCCCCGCACTTCCCGGCCCAGCAGGTACACATTTTCTATGCGGGTGCCGTAGCGCCGCTCTGTCGAGGCGATCATCAGCTTGAGAGCGGTGAAGATGTGGCGCAAAGAGTCCTCCTTGCGGGCACCCGGGCCAGCCGGGACTATGTTCGAGGCGAGCAGCGCCCTCTCCACGCGCACCTCTCCATTCACCAGCACCGCCATTGAGTACTCCTCTCCGCGGTTGAACACCACTGCGGAGTTGTTCTTAAAGTAGCTTTTGCCGAGGTGGTAAACCGCAGCAATAGCGCTGGAGGGCACGGTCAGGACGTTCGGCTCAAGGCCGCAGGCCTTGCAGAGCTCAAGCAGGTTGCGAACAAAACTGCGGGGCATGACCCCCACATGGATATCAAACGGGGTCGAGCCAGGGGGCTCATCGGCCGAGGTAATGCCGGTGCCCGCTTCGAAGGGGCCCACGGGGCAGTACTGCACGAGAAACTCATCGATCTCGAACGGAAGGATGTCCTGTATTTGGTTGTCTACCACTGCCGTGAGGCTCTTCTGATCGCCGAATGGAAGGGTGAGGTTAAGGGCAACGTGCTCATGGGGGGGGATGATGACGGAAGAGGCGCTCCATTCATGCTTAAGCGATGCCAGGGCATCCTTGAGGGCAGACACGGCGTCAAGAACCCGGGCCCGGTCCTGGTCATCGCCGGCCTCGGCCACAGCCCCGTTGTGCGACGGGCCGAGCTCTTCCTCAGAGGGCAGCTTGTCGTCATTCCTCGACTTTAGGATGGACCGTATGTCGGTCTTGCTGAGCAGCTGCTTGTCTTTCAGCAGGGGGATGAGAGCTGTAGTGCGTTCCAACACCTCTACCTGCTCGCCCTCGATGCGAGACACCGTTAGTTCACACGGTTCGGAACTGAGATCTACGCCGAGGATGCACTGCATATCCTTCAGATCATTACTGGATTGGACATCCTCCGGCAAGGGCACATTACGCCGGGCTTGGCTGCCTAGGCGCGCCCCTCGCTAGTTGCCGAAGATCGATTGCCAGAAGCCACGGGCACGAGCTCGGCCAGATGGATCGTACCGCTGGGGGGGAGGGGGTGTCTCGGAATCCCCCGGATGGCTTGAGCAGCCAGCCTTGGGCTCAGTGCCCCGCACAAACACCTCCGTTATCCTGTTGTTGTCGGGGCACTCGTCGGTTGCCCTGCCCCCCGTTTCTGCGTCTATCTCCATGAACGAGACTCCTGCCGGCGCCACAAAGGTGCTGGAAGGGAGGTATGCCGCGCTGCACTTCATGAACTCTCCCCATATTGGAGCAGCTGCGCCGCCGCCGGTTAGGCCCAGGGGGGAGTTGTCATCAAATCCAACCCAGACCCCCGCCGCCAAATTGGGGGTGAATCCGACAAACCACGCGTCTCGGGCGTCATTTGAGGTTCCGGTCTTGCCGGCTGCGTCCCTGTCAAATCCCGCCGCCCGGGCGGCTTTGCCGGTTCCTCGCGACAGAACCCCCTGCAGGATGTTGGTGAGGACGTACGTGGCGTTCTCATCTGCCACCCGCTCTTCCACAACATCGGATGCCGCGATTCTTGTGCCGTCTTCCTCAAGCACAGACACGAAGAGGCGCGGCTGGATGTATATGCCGGCGTTGGCGAGCGCACCGTAGGCTGCCGTGAGGCGAAGAAGGGTGGTGTCAAGGGCCCCGAGCGCCAGCGAGGGAACTTGCTGGACGGTATCTGACAGCCTGAATGCCATCAGCGTGCGCCGAAGCGCAGAGAGGCCGATTCGCTCTGCGATGTAGAGCGCCGGCATGTTGAGGGAATTTTCAAGGGCATACCTGAGCGTCACATCCCCACGAAACTCGTGGTCGTAGTTCTCTGGGTTCCATGCGGCCTGATGCTTAAGCTTAACTTCGTGCGGCTGATCCTCAAGGATGCTCACCGGCGACGCAATCTTGTACGAGTTGAGAGATCCATCGAGGGCAGTCAGGTAGAGGAATGGCTTGATGGTCGAGCCTATCTGCCGTACTCCCTGGCTTACACGGTTGAATTGGCTGCTGGCAAAGTCTCTCCCGCCTACCCATGCCTTCACCAGGCCTGAAAACGGCTCAATCGCCACGAAGGCAACCTCAACTTGCTTGCCTTTTTCTCTAAGCTTGGGGTGTGATTCCTCCAGCGATGCAACGCCGTGCGCGACCGCAGCTTCCGCGCATCGCTGCATGCCGAGATCGAGGCCTGTGTGCACAGCCAAGGCGCCGGATGCCCCGGTCTCGATGTCCAGCGACTTTTCGAGCTCTGCCTCAAGAGCCTGAGCATAGAAGGGGGCGATTCGTCGGTGCTGCTGCTGTTCCGTTATGCGGAGCGGCTGCCGCTTGGCGAGGTCCGCCTGCTGCTCGGCAAGGAATCCAAGCTCCTGCATCTTGCCAAGCACGACGTTCCGCCGCTCAAGGGCGCGATCAGCATGCTTGCGCGGATTGAAGAATGAGGGCGCTTTGATGAGCCCTGCCAGCAGCGCCGCCTCGTCTGCCGAGATATCTGCAATTTTCTTGCCGAAAAGGGCGCTGGCTGCCTCCGGCATCCCGTGAATGGCGACAGCCCCCTCCTGCCCGAGGTATACCTCGTTGAGGTACAGCTCAAGCAGCTGATCCTTGCGTAAGCGATACTCTAAGCTGAGCGCCGTCGGAATCTCCATGAGCTTGCGGCCCAGGGTTCTTTTCGGGGACAGGAAGAGGTTTTTGGCGAGCTGCTGCGTCAGCGTGCTGCCGCCCTGAACCAGCCTGCCAGCCAGCAGGTTCGTGATCGCGGCGCGAGAGATGCTGATGAGGTCCAGGCCGAAGTGGTCATAGAAGCGCTCATCTTCGATGGCGATTACAGCCTGCTGCATGACCTTTGGTATCTGGGCGAGAGGAGTAAAGGTGCTGGCCCGAACATCAGCTGCGTTGAAGTAGGAGATGACCTGAGGCTCAAGCAGGACCCGCTCCTTCGGGGGCTGGTTAAGCATCAGTGAGACTTTGCGCGCCTTCACCTGAGCCCCGCTTGCATTGCGGTAGGGCCTCGTCATGATAGACAGCTGGCTTGAGGAGAGCGAAAATTCGCCGGGTCGAAGGGAGGGGCTTGTGGACTCCGAATAACGGCGATCCTCCAAGACAGCGCGCAACCTTTCGTTCTGTCCGTTGCCCCCCTCGTCTATCCGCGACACCAGGCCCGAGAGGTCCAGGGGAGCCGAGTAGACCACGGGAACGTTCGAGCCGCTCAGGGAGCTGAGGCGGGCCTTGACGCCGCGGTCAACCGCCACGAACAGTGCCGACACTGCCAGGAGCGCCAAGCCCACAAGCGAGAAGAGGAGCGATCGCAGAGGAACCCGGTCGCGTGCCGCATGTTTTTTGGCGCGAACCTTCCTCGCTTTTGGAGATCGGCGACTGCTTCTTTTTGTTGACTTCTTCTGGGCCATAGTTGACAACAGGTTAGCGAGGGCTGGCGGCTCCTAGTCTAGCAAGGCCAAGGGGTTTTGGGGTGACCCGAAACGCGCGAAGGGCGACTTTCTCGGTGGTGACGTAAGCCTTGAGGATATTGGGCTGGCAAGCAAGAGCTGCATAGGGGCCTTTTTGGGCTGGGGGATGGCGATGATAAGCAGGCTGAGTGGTGAAGTGGTGGAGCTTGACGGGGATTCTGTCATTTTGGATGTAGCTGGAGTTGGGTACGAGGTTGCCTGCACTTCGCTAGCCGCATCGCGCCTCTCGGTTGGAAGCCGAGTGTCGCTCAACGTCTACACGGACGTGCGGGAGGACTCGATAAGACTTTTTGGCTTTGACTCCTCTGCCGAGCGGCAGATGTTCCTGCTGCTCAATCGGGTTTCCGGCATGGGTCCCCGCTCGTCTCTTGACGTGCTGTCCAACGTTGCTATTCGAGACCTCCTTCGGGCGATCGGCTCAGGGGATGTAGGGACGCTGATGTCAATCAAGGGTGTTGGGAAGAAGAAAGCGGAGAGGATCGTCGTGGAGCTCAAGGATCTTGTGGCCACCATGGCGGGCGAGCGATCAACGGCTCTTCGGTCAATGGTATCGATAGAGCCGGCTGCAGCCTCGGGCAGTGGCTCCCTGAAGGGGGATGCCGTTTCAGCGCTTGAGGTGCTTGGGTTCTCTCGCAAGGATGCGGAGTCAGCCGTCGTGCAGGCGATGCAGGGCCTCGCTCCGGCCTCGGATGTCAGCAGCGTTGTGCGGGAAGCGTTGCGATACGCGTAGCTAACGCCCTGATCTAGCTTCGTTAAATAACGCAAGCCCGCCCTAAGAAGGCTGTTCCCCGAGTGCCACTCTGTGTAGAATCTGGGGCACAGTTTAGGGCGGTCTCGCGGCTGGTTAACGAGGCTGTTTCTCGGTCGGTCGCAACGCATCGCTGACTAATCTATGTAAGACAGCTGTTTGTGGCCAGGCGTGGCGATGCCGCAGCAGCTCACGGAGTGCAGGGGGATGTCTCAGAGAGGTAAGGGCGAAGTTCCAGACGAGGGGCTTGGAGAGAGCGTTGAGATCTGGGGTGCGGGAGCTGAACTCGATGCGCAGGAGCGGCAGCCTCTCGGAGAAAGCCTTGACGAGGATGAACTCCTGGTCACGTCCTTGCGGCCAAGCCGATTCGATGAGTACGTCGGGCAGGATTACGTTCGTGGCAACCTGCAGATAGGCTGCAATGCCTGCAAGCGCCGCGGGGAAGCGCTGGATCATGTGCTGCTGCACGGTCCCCCAGGGCTAGGCAAGACCTCGCTCGCCCGCATCATAGCTGCTGAAATAGGGGTGGGGTTCAAGAGCACCTCGGGGCCCGCGATAGAGCGGGCTGGGGACCTTGCGGCGATCCTGACATCGCTTGGCGAGCGTGATGTCCTCTTTATAGACGAGATCCATCGGCTTCCCAGGATTGTGGAGGAGGTGCTGTATCCGGCGATGGAAGATTTTGAGCTGGATATTGTCATCGGGCAGGGGCCGGCCGCCCGCTCGATAAAGATCCCGCTGAAGCCATTTACCCTGATTGGAGCAACGACTCGTTCGGGCCTGCTGACATCTCCCCTTCGCGATCGCTTTGGCATCGTTCATAGGCTCGATTTTTACGCCGTTTCCGAGTTGACACGAATCGTGACCCGTTCAGCGGGTATTCTTGAGGTAGGGTGCACGCCCGAAGCTGCGCACGGGATCGCTGCGCGTGCCCGTGGCACCCCCCGCATAGCCAATCGGCTCCTTAAGCGCGTGCGTGATTTCGCGCAGGAATGCGCCCAGGGCGAGATTACCGTTGAGGTGGCCCAGCAGGCCCTCGACCTTCTTGAGATTGACTCGTGCGGGCTTGACCGGACTGATCGGGCGTTTCTGTCGATGATAATCGACAAGTTTGGCGGCGGCCCGGTAGGGATTGAGACCGTTGCCGCGGCCCTCGGCGAGGACAGCGAGACCCTTGAGGACGTTTTCGAGCCCTACCTGCTTCAGGAAGGGTTCTTGGCCCGCACCAAGCGTGGCCGGGAGGCAACTGACAGGGCATTCCGGCATCTTGGCAAAGTTGTGGCGCAGAAGGGCGGCCAGGCGCCGCTCTTTTTGGAGGAATAACTGTGCGTCTTCTTGCCTTGCTACTACTGGCAGCAACGGGAGCCGCAGCAGGGCCCTTCATTACGGCAGACTGGAGCTCCCCTGAAAAGGACGCCGTGACGATTCGCTCGGCGGGATGGGAGGAGTCGGCCCTAGAGTGCCTTGAATCAGGCAAGCAGGCGCGAGTGCGTTTCGAGGCCCGCCTCTGCCGACGGCGGGCGGCGTGGCTCGACCGGTGTGAGTCGAGCCGTTCGGAGGTGCATACCCTCGAGTACGACGGCATCACTGAAAGCTATCGGCTCGTGGCAGACAGGTTTGGAGATGTGCCTGAGGCGACAGCGGTTGGCATCCCCTCTCGTGAAGAGGCTGTGCGTGAGTTACTGCGCTCTGAGTCGCTGCCGCTTGCTTTCTTGGGCAGGGAGGAGCCGGAGCTGGTCCAAAACCGGGCGTCATACCTCTCTGTGCGCACTATCTTCCGCTGCAAAGGAACATCAAGCAGGACCTTTGCGCACCTCTCTCGCCTCCTCACCTTTGGGGTGCTTGATGTTGTTGAGTCCCGGTCCGACTGGCATGAATTCGCGCTGTTTCCAGAGGGGCGGCGCCCTGACCTTGGCGAGCGGGATTCGGGCGAATGAAGGCTTCTCTCGGGATTGTTCGCAAGCTGCGATGGGTGCTTGCTGTGAGCGGGGTTCTCTTTGCCCTGCTTGCCGTGTCCGTAATCATGGACTGGCGGTCCGAGGAGGACTCCTTTCTCACGAACCTGCTCGTGTTCGTGCTCGTAAATCTTGAGGTCTTGGCGCTCCTCGTCTTGGTGGTCATGGTTGGCAGGAATGTGGTGAAGCTCATGTTTGAGCGCCGCCGCGGGATCCTGGGGGCAAAGCTTCGCACCCGGCTGATGGGTGCGTTCGTGCTGATAGCCTTTGTCCCGATGGTCCTTTCATTCATTGTTGCGAGCGGGCTCATCAATGAGGCGATGCAGGACTGGTTCAGCACCCAAATAGAGTCGACCGTGGGCAGCTCCCTAACCATCGCCCGGCAGTACATGAATAGCGCCAAGCTGTCGGTGCAAGGGGCGGCCGACCGGATCCGGGCTGACATCGTCAGCCGGGGATCGCTTGAAGGCGAACCGTCTGCGGGGCTTGGTGCGGCGCTTGAAAATATGCGCCAGGCGAACGACCTGTACTCTATCCGGGTGGTCGACAGGGCCGGCAAGACACTAGTTGAGGTCTCCCACCCAACTGCCCTCGTGGACTCATTCGGTGAGCCTCCACTGGACGAGGAGGCCCTGCGAAGCGCCGCACAGGGCAGCGAGCAGTTGCGGATAGAGGAGCGGGGGGCGAGCCAGTTTATTCGCAACTATGCCCCGTTACGATCGCGGGTGCTGGTTACCTCGTACCGCATGGACCCCGAAGTGGTAAATGCCGAGGGCATGGTCCAGGACTCGTTTAATGAGTACCAGCAGCTGAAGTCGATAAAGCATCCGCTCAAGTACAATTTCTTCCTGACGCTCGCGCTCTTTAACCTCATGACGCTCTTCGGGGCGATATGGATTGCGTTCTTTGTGTCCAAGCAGATAACGGGGCCGATCCAGCGCCTCGCTGAGGGCACGCGCGCGGTAGCTCGGGGCAACTATGACTTCGAGCTGCAGCCGATGCGGGACGACGAGGTTGGTTTTCTGGTCAACTCGTTTAATCAGATGCTGCTCGACCTAAGGCGGTCACGGGATGAGGCCGAGAGGCGTGGCGTGCTCATTGAGACGATCCTTGCCAACCTGGCTGTTGGAGTGGTGGCGCTCGACAACGAGAAGCGTGTGACAACAGTCAACAGCGCAGCAGGAGCGCTTTTGCATTTGGACCACGTGAACCTTCCCCCGGGCGCGCACCTCGCCGACATGCTTCGCGCAGAGGACCTGGCGAAAATCGCGCCCATTCTCGATGCCCTGGGACAGAGCCTTGAACGGGGAAGTCCGGCTGTTGCCGAGGCAGAGACGAGAATCGAGAGCGGGGGGCGGGAGCTCTTGGTTGTAGTTACGGCAGGCCGCATCGTCTCTCGGGACGGGGCCTACCTCGGCTACGTACTGCTGCTCGATGACGTGACCGAGATGTCCCGCTCGCAGCACCTGGCGGCTTGGCGAGATGTTGCCCGGCGGATAGCCCATGAGATCAAGAATCCTCTCACGCCGCTGCAGCTATCGGCCCAGCGGCTTGAGAGGCTGCTCAAGGATTTCGAGCAGGCTAGCTCTGTCTCGGAGTCGACGAGATCAATTGTTGAGCATGTTGAGATTATCAAGCGCCTGGCGAACGAGTTCTCTGAGTACGGCAGAATGCCGACTGCGCAGTTTATGCCTGCAGATCTCGGGGCGCTTGTGACGAGCACAGTGAACAGCTTCACGGGAGAGCACCAAGAGGTGAAGTTTTCCTTGGTGGTCGAGGGAAAGATACCGGAGATGCTGCTCGACCCTGAGCAGATACGGGGCGTGGTAAGAAACTTGCTCAATAACGCGGTTGCCGCGGTGCTTGGCGCGCCAGCGGGAGAGGGGCCAACAGTGGACATCCGCCTCTCCTTTGAGCGTCGGTCCCAGAGGGCGGTGCTTGAGGTGGCGGACAATGGGCCAGGGGTCCCGGCGGCTGACAAGAACAGGATCTTCGAGCCGTATTTTACGACCAAAAAAGGGGGCACTGGGCTAGGGTTGGCGATCGTTTCAACAATTATTGCGGACCATCAGGGTGAGATCCGCGTTTTCGACAGGCAGCCCCGAGGCACCCGCATCCTAGTGCAACTGCCGCAGTATCCCCAGCCGAGCACCCTAAGGAAGATTG
>JAFMJG010000102.1 GCA_017853605.1 bacterium | reverse complement strand
GCTCGCGAAACCTCTGGGATCTTTCAGAGCGCCCTAGCGAGCTCGGAACGGAGGTAGTGCGCAGGGCTATTGCGGGCTCGGGGCTCGACCCGAAAGAGATGCGGGCGCTGCTGAGCTGCTCCGTAACGAGGGACTACTTTGAGCCAGCCACCGGGTGCCTCATTCACAGGAACCTCGGGCTTTCAGAGGATGGCATCGCGCTCGACGTCAGCAACGCCTGCCTCGGCTTCATGGATGGCATCTTCTTTCTCTCTAACCTGATTGAGTCAGGTCTCGTGAAGGCAGGGGTGGTTGTGTCAGCCGAGCACACGCGCTGCATGATCGACAACACCTTCACGAACGTGCTTGAGGGCAAGGAGCTCTCGCGCGAAAAGCTTCTCAAGCTGCTGCCCACGTTCACTATCGGCTCAGGCGCAGTTGCCTACGTGCTATGCCACGAGAGCCTATCCAAGACCAAGCACCGCCTCGTCGGCGGGGCAACTCGTTCAGCGACGCAGCACTGCGATCTCTGCACAGGCAACGTGGACTACCACCTCGTGGACAGCCCGCCGCTCGGGCCGGTCATGGAAACGGAGTCATCAAAGCTCATCGCAGCGGCTGCGCTCCTCGGGCAGCGCACCTGGGCGGACGCCTCAGAGACCCTCGGCTGGTCGAGGGACGACGTCGACCACGTGTTCTGCCATCAGGTTGGGCGGCAGGTGAATGAGGCCTTCTACAGCACCCTTGGCCTGGACATGGCGAAGGAGTTCACGATCTACCAGACCCGCGGAAACCTCGTGTCGGCGGCCCTCCCGACCGCATTTGCGGTTGGCATCGAGGAGAAGGGGATCAAGAAAGGCGACAAGATCATGCTGACCGGTTTCGGGTCGGGCCTCAACTCGCTCTTCCTCGGAGTTGAGTGGTAGCGCATATCGGAGTTGGTGGTGTCTGATCAGGTGCTCCCGTTTCAGTCCCGGTTTGTCTCGGTCGCGGGACACAAGATGCACTACCTCGACGAGGGCTCTGGGCCGGTTGTGCTGCTCTTTCACGGCAACCCTACGTGGTCGTTTTTTTACCGCAACGTGATCCGTGAGCTGAAGGGGAGCTTCCGCCTCATAGCGCCGGACTTTCTCGGCTGCGGGCTGTCAGACCGCACCCCGGGCACTCACTACCGCGCCATCGACAGGATAAGCCAGCTGCAGGAGTTCGTTGATGCCTTGGGCCTGGAGCGCTTCTCGGTGGTCATGCATGACTGGGGTGGGCCGCTTGGCACGGGCTTCATGCTGCGAAACCTCAATCGCGTGGATCGGGTTATTTACCTCAATACCACCCTGACAGAGACCGAAAGCCTCCCGCCCATTATCAAGCTGGCAGCCATGCCGGTGGTGGGGAAGCTGCTTACTCGCCACACCGCCACGTTCGTGAAGCTTACGACTTCGATGGGCGCCCACCGCAAGCTCACGCCGGACATCGTCTCGGGATACCGGTTTCCGTACACGACACGGCAGCGTCGTGACGCCATCTGGGACTTCGTTGCGGATATCCCGTTCGACGCAGATCATCCGACCTACACCCAGATGATGGAGATCGCCGCTGGGCTGCCGAAGATCGCCGAGAAGCCGGTAAAGATTATCTGGGGGCTGCAGGACCCGTGCTTCCACCGGGAGATGCTCAGCAAGGTCGCTGCACACTTCCCGAAGGCAGAGATACTTGAGATCCCTGAGGCCTCGCACCTCGTCTTGGACGACGCGCCCCAGGTTGCCATACCAGCGATTCAGGAGTTCCTCTCGCGTCCGGCGGCAGTCACGGGACATGAGATGCCGAGGGCCGAGCCGGTTGTTGATCGGGAGCCAGGCAGCATCCATGCTGTCTATGGCGAGGTTGCGCGCCTGGCGGAATCGATGCCCGCCGCAGTGGCGGTAGTGACCCCGCGCTGGGTCAGGGACCCGATAAATGGCAGCGCGCTTCACTACCAGCAAACGAACTATGCAGATCTCCTCAAGCTCATGAACCAGTACCAGCGCGGCTTTGCGGAGCTGGGCCTTGCGCCGGGCGACCGGGTGCTGATGCTGGTGACCCCCGGGGCAGACTTCCTAGCCCTGAGCCTCGCTGTTGCAGGCAGGGGCGCGACCCCGGTGTTTGTTGACCCCGGCATCGGACTCAAGCGGCTCTCTCGCTGCATCCAGGACGCCGACCCTGCGGCCTTCATCGGGTCGCCGAGGGCTCACCTGCTGCGCTTCCTGAGGAGATCGCTCTTTCACCGCATCAAGTTTCACGTCACCGCCTCAGAGTGGGCATTCTCGCGCGGATACTCCCTCGGCTATTTCAAGCGCTTTGCGAACGCCCCGATAGCCCCCGTGCCGCTCCCGGTGCTGCGGGATGACGGATCGTTGCGCGCTCGGGATGCGGCGCTGATCGCCTTCACCTCGGGAGCCACCGGCACCCCTAAGGGCGTGGTAATAACGAACTCAATGCTGAGGCATGAGCTCAGCATCATCAGGGACGTCCTCGGCCAGCGGCCTGGAACGAAGGATCTCACCCTCTTGCCGATCTTCTCGCTCTTCAATGTCGCGCTCGGCGTTGCGAGCGTGTTTCCGGCGATGCCTGCCGGAAAGCCGCTTGCGCTCGATGCTGCGCAGGCCGTCAAGCTGGTTGGCGACCTCGGCATAGAGTCGTCGTTTGGCTCGCCTACGCTGTGGAACAAGCTCGCAGAATACGCATTCCGCACCGGCACGACGATGCCCACGCTGCGGCGAATCTTCATGGCGGGGGCGGCGGTGCCCAAGTCAACTATCGAGCTCGTGAAGCGGGTCGTGCCAAACGGCGAGATCGCAACTCCGTACGGTGCCACTGAAGCCTTGCCGATTACCTACGTGACCGGAGAGGAGATCCTCGGCGGCCAGTGGCAGCCTGCCGTGACGGGAGAGCAGGGCACTCCGGTGGGCAAGCCGGTTCCTGGCATCGACGTGCGAATCATCAGGAGCACGAGCGATTCTATCAAGAGCATCAGCCAGGCGGAGGCGCTGCCGGCAGGCGAGATCGGGGAGGTGATTGTGCGGGGCCCGATAGTGAGCCCGGAGTACCTCCATCGTCCAGACGCAAACAGGTCGGGGAAGATTATTGATGGCGCTGACTTTTGGCACCGAGTAGGGGATCTCGGCTATGTCGACACAAGCGGGTGCCTGTACTACTGCGGCAGGAAGATGCATTCGGTGTACACGGCTGACCGCGCCTTCCACAGCGTGCCGCTTGAGGAGATCTTTAACACCCTGCCAAAGGTGCGCCGGTCGGCACTCGTCGGCACGCGTGGCTGGAGAGAGCCGGCCATCGTAATTGAGCCCCTGCCCCAGTTCTGGCCCGACACCGCCGAAAAGGAGTCGGCATTTCGGGCAGAGCTCGAGGCCCTGGCGGGGCAGAGCGAGCTGACGCGCGGCATCAAGGCATTCTTTTTTCACCGCTCATTCCCCGTGGATGCGCGGCACAACGCAAAGATATTTCGCGACCAGCTCGGGGACTGGGCTGATCGCCAGCTAGCGTCGCGACAGGCAGCGTGAGCGCATGAAAGCACGGTACGCGGTCATAGGCGGAGGCGGCTTCGTTGGCGGCGCGATCGTGCGCAAGCTTCGGGAGCAGGGGCATGACGTGGCCAGCATCGCGCGCGGCTCGTACCCGGAGCTCGATGCTCTCGGAGTGGCTTCGCATAGGGCGGACATAAGCGCCGACCCGAGCACCTGGGGCCACCTCCTCAAGGGGTGTTCGGGGGTGTTTCATACCGCCGCCAAGGTAGATATGTGGGGCCGCCACGGCGATTTTTTTAAGGCGAACGTCGTTGGCACAAGGAATGTTATCGAGGCGTGCCGCAGGGCTGGTGTTCAGAGACTTGTCTTCACAAGCTCTCCCAGCGTCGTTCACGACGGAAGAGATCTGTGCGGTATCGATGAAAGCTACCCGTACCCTCGGCGCTTTCACGCCTTCTATCCGATGACCAAGGCGCAGGCTGAGCAGGAGGTCAGGGCAGCGGACGCAGCCGGCAGCCTGCGGACCGTGGCCCTTCGCCCACACCTCATTTGGGGCCCTCATGACTCTCACCTTGTGCCGACGATCGTCGAGCGGGCCCGCAAGGGGAGGCTGCGCCGCATCGGGAGCGGGGAGAATCTCGTGGATCTGACCTTCATCGACGACTGCGTTTCGGCACACCTCTGTGCGATGCAAACGCTTGAGACATCGCCAGAGAGGGCAGGGGGAAAGGCCTACTTTATCAGCCAGGGCGAGCCGGTCAGGCTTTGGGCGTGGATCGACGATGTGCTGCGGGCACACGGAATGCGGCCCGTCTCTTCCTCCGTGCCGAAAGGGGTGGCGCTCAGCTTGGCGTGGGCTATGGAGGGCATCGCGGCAGGGCTCCTGAGGGTGGGGATCCAGGTGAAGCCGCTCCTCACGCGCTTCCTCGTGTCAGAGATGGCAACGAGCCACTACTTCTCGATCCAGAATGCGAAGCGTGATCTCGGATTTGTGCCCTCGTGCTCGATCGCAGAGGCGCTTGAGCGGACGTTCGGAGCTTCATGTAAGTCGCGGCTTTCCTGACGCGTCGTGGTCCCCTACAGCTGCTCTTGCCTCATACAGCCTTCCCTAGCATGCACGCCTGTCCTTGAGTAAAGCGCGAACTGTAGCGTGCGCACGGCCTTTCAAAGCCGGCCTTCGAATGGAAAGCACCGGTGTAAACAAATCTCATTCTACCGTGGGCAGTGCCGACAGCCCGAGTAATTCAAGGATATGGAAGGGGTCAGGGGGGATACATGAGCCTAGGAGTCTGTTCCGTTGCTAAAATTTCAAAGCAAAAGGGGCTGAGCATCCCACATCGGTCCGCTCAACCCCCTTGCCTGGTACCCTTAGGAAGGGACGCTGCTTACCCGTTAGCGCAGACTCCCTCAGACTTTACTGAAGCGATGGCGTTAGCGATATCTGCTGACACATCTGTGATAACTGCGCGGGGAACAAGGTTCTTTACTGCCGGAGTATTCAGCGAGTTTTTTGAAGAATTGAGACAGCCAAGGCGAGCCCCTTTTGAGCTCTTCGCGCAACAGACCCCTAAAACACGCTGCTCGAGTTCCTGAGCCGTTATCTGCGTATCAACGTCCTGTGAGGTGCACCCTGGGTTCTGAGCCAGGCACGTTGGGAGGTTGTCCGTATTAAGGCAAGTGATGATATCAGAGAACTGTTGCTCCGTGCATGCGGCGTACGATGAGCTCACCGGCATAAGGGTGAGAATTGATACAGCTACAACAATTTTCGAAAGATTCTTAAGCATGGTCTTATCTCCTGCACACATAAACCCCGTCAGTCTTTCCGAATCCAGGCAGCGGGGGCAATAGGTGTTGCCCCTCCAACGCCTCTGACGCCCAGATACATGGAGAAATTGCCCCTTTGGCGATCCCTCTGCACCTCGCCGATGGTCTCATCCAGTCGTGCATCCAGCATGTTAGCTAAGTTTGTTGCTAAGAAGATAGATCGCTTTTTTGTAGGCACTTGAACTGTAGTGGCAGGGCGATCATGGTTCAGCCGGCATTGAAAAGATGTCGGCCGATATGCGGAGTGTTCTGGCCCTATCGCGAGTTATGGCTTTTGGGTTGAAGCCACAGCGGGCCCAGAGGAACACAGAGGCCCAAACACGAATCGTTCGATACCCTCTTTGAGATGCGCGATGTTGAAGAGGCCTTCGGCACATGACACGAAAGCGCCGCTACAAACTCTAGAGCATCAAACCCATGAGCCGCGCCGTCCTTAGTGGCATGGGTAGCGATGTTGTGTTGTATTAAGAGCAATTCAAGCGATACGGGCGAACGCCAAGTGTAGCGAGCGACAAGCTGCTTACTCTCTTTGTGGTGAAAGGGGTCCCAAATCAAAACGCCAAAGCCCGTATGATCCGAGGAGCGTACCTGTGGCACATCATCGCCGGCCAGAAGCTCCTGCTTGTGAAGCTGAGCGAGCACCCGTTCAGCGAAGGCTCTATCGCTAGCTTTGAGGCCTAGCTCGTAGAACCTGGTGAAGGGGCCCTCCTTCCAGTATCCGTCAGCGAGGAGCACGTGAAGGTAGGGATGATAGTTTAATGCCTCGCCAGCAGTTCGCACGGTCACGATAGCCGCAAGTTCATGCTCGTTAATTCCGAGCGATTGAGAGAGTTCCCCCCAGCGCCATGAATCCCAGACTCCAGTTTCTGGAAGAAACTTAGTCGAAGCTGTCTGAGGATCGGGACTTGTCTTTCACTTTTCCGTTTCTAAAAGTGATCTGTGCGTAGGATCGTCCTTTCCCCGCATATTGCTTCCTCAGGTCGACGTCACCGTCGCAGAACTTATACACGTGGGTCTCGATGCCAGGACCTTGAAAGATCTCATCGACCATCGCTTCGGTCATGCCTATCTTAACGGCAGCGTACCTGTGCTCAGAGATAGGGGGAGCCCGATGCAGCCTCATCTCACCGCTTGCCAGCAGCTGGTCCGTCCTGTTCAAGGTGAGCTTAAGCTGCTCAAACCCGGGATCGTTCGCGGGGTTAGACCCTGTGCCAAAACCGAAAGCCTTCAATACCGTCTGGAACATACTTCGTGTGCCTCTCTCAATTTTTTATGTGGTGCCTGACAGAACGCCTGTCAGGGCGACGCGAGCGGAAGGTACAACAATTTTTGTGGGACGGTATCGTGAGAAGGATTCAGTAGTAGTCGCATCGGCGATAATGTTGCGAATTGTCAGCCATTATCTAGCGCGCCAGATCGCTGATTCGTCGGGGTCTCCCTATTTTTTCGCTCCTCCCAAGAGCGGGTTGCCGTCAGTAGAGCCTTAGGGGTGCCACGCAGAGAGGCTGCCGCAACTTCTCGGATGCGCCTGCGCGCCACTCTGCGCAGGGCCTAACCGAAAGTGAGCATCCTTAGGCTCAAAAAAGGGAGCCTCTCCGCATGCCCCGCGCGGCAGGCTTACATCGTACGGCTTGGCTTCTCGCCCGGCCTGAGCATGAGCGCGGGCGCGTCGAGAGAACGTTGGGTGGCCGAAAAGTTGGGAAGCCGCGAGTGGCTCGAACTAAAAATCCAAGATTCTCTTAGCTCACTTCTTATCCACTGATATCAAAGGGGCTTCTTGCTGCTTGTCGCGGGGCGCGGGGAGCTGCTGGCTCCTGACGACGCCGGAGGGGAATATTTTTCTTCCGCTCGTCAGCCGTCCTGCTGCACAATTGCGCCATGGTTGTAAGGATGGTTCCCCCACACAAAGCCCCCGTGTGGGGCTCGTCGCGTCCCGTTTCGGGCGCTCTCGCGCGCGTGGTAGCGTGCATCATCTCGCTGGCTCCGCTGTGCGCCTCGGCTCAGAACGAGCTCACGGTGCTTCGCGGCCAGGAGCTTGTGGTCTCGTTCAGGCCCCCTGCCAAGGGCGCGTCGGTGCGCAGCTCGCGGCACGTTGGCCGCATTCGCATGCCGGAGCACCTGCGCCTCAAGGTCCCCCCTGGAGCGGGCTCGATAGGGGTCGTTTCGATCGAGGATAGGGAGGGTGTCATGGATGGCGCGCCAACTGCCATCACAGCCGCAGAGGTGGCTCGCCTGTGTGACGAGATCGTCAGCAAAAACCCGCAGGTTCCGGTTTTTTGCGAGGCGAACGCTCTCTTTTCGGCGAGCGCCACCCCGAACGATCCCTCCTTCGGCTCGCTGTACGGCATGAGCCGGATTCAGGCCCCCGCCGCCTGGGACATCTCTACTGGCTCCAGGAGCGTTATGGTCGCCGTAATCGACACTGGGGTGCAGTACAACCACCCCGATCTTGCGCAAAACGTCGCCGTGAACGTTGGCGAGGTGCGTGATAACGGCGTGGACGATGACGGCAACGGGTACGTCGATGACTACTACGGCTTCGATTTCGTTGGGTACAGCGGGGATCCGATGGATGATCACTTCCACGGGACCCACTGCGCAGGCACGATAGGGGCGCGCGGGAACAACGGCGAAGGTGTGGCCGGGGTGGCCTGGAGCGTGTCGCTCCTGCCTGTGAAGGTGCTTGACTCCTCAGGTTCGGGGACACTCGCATCGGTCGCGGCTGGCATACATTATGCGGTTGCTCGGGGGGCAACGGTGATCAGCATGTCCCTGGGAGGGCCCTCATCATCGGTGGCCCTCGAGAGTGCCATAGCTGCTGCCCGGCAGAGCGGCGTGCTGGTCGTTGCTGCGGCAGGAAACTCCGGGCTCAATAACGATGACTACCCGTCGTACCCCGCGAGCTCGCCATCAGAGAATGTTGTTGCTGTTGCGGCAACCGACAGCTCCGATGCGCGCCCTGCATGGTCGAATTATGGCCTAAGCAGTGTTGATGTTGCAGCTCCCGGCGTTAACATCCTGAGCACAATCTTGGGGGGTGATTACAGCTACCTCAGCGGAACGTCGATGGCGACACCGCATGTCGCTGGCATGGCTGCGGTGCTCCGGTCTATCAACTCGGGGCTCACCTACGGGCAGATCAAGAGCATCTTGGTAAGCACCAGCGATCCCGTTGCCTCCCTTAGGGGAAAGATCGCCTCGGGTGGCCGAGTGAACCTGTACCGCGCTGCGCTTGCAGCTTCGGGGACAACCGCGACACCAACGCCAGCACCGACACAGCCGCCAACCCTCACAGCGACCCCCACCGCGACTCCAGAGCCAACATGGAGCGTGACTCCGGGGCCGACGGAGACGCCAACCCCGCTCCCAACGGCGGAGCCGACTGAGCCGCCCTACGAGGACCCAGAAAGGGAGATCTCGATCCAGGTAGAAAGGCTGAGGAGGTCTGTCTACGTGTATGGTGACGTTCTCGATTTCGCCACGGGAGAGGGCCTCGCTGGGGTGCCGGTGGCGCTGGTGTGCAACTCAAGGGTCATTCGAACGGGAACGACGGATGCAGACGGGTACTTTGAGTTTGTTCTTCGGCGGGGAGCGTTCAGGCTAAACTGCTTTGTCGAGGACGACCTCGGCAACAGGTCTCGGAGGATCCGTTTCAGGTAGGGAGTCTGCAGGCGAGAGCAGCGCAACCTCTATGAGTGCTACTCGACCAGCCCTCCGAGCGCCGAATCCCACGAAAATACGCGCCCCGATCCCTTAGGGTGAGAGGCTGTGCCGCGAAAGTTTGTGTCGCTCGCCTGAATAGAGAGCGAGACCCCCTCAGAGAGCTTCTGGATGCCGGGAAGCTGGGCACACGTTGATGCCGAGCAGCTTAAGTAGCGCTCGTGGGCCAGAAAGTATGCCTCCTCAGCCATCGCAACTGAGCGCAGGTCTATCTCTGCCCGGGTGTCGAAGGCATTCGCCCGGTATGCGGCGTAGCGGGGTAGGGCCACTGCGATCAGTGCGCTCACAATCCCCATGACGACGAGAAGCTCAATTAGGGTGAATCCTCCCGAGCGGCCGCGGCGCATTTCGGCTTCCATGCCCAATCCTCGCTGAAAAACGGTTATGAGCCGGAGGATTCGCCCCTTTGCTCAGGAAGTTTCGGGACGGCGGAGGCCCTAGAAAGAGGATATTATATTCTCTGGAGTGGGCTTCGCTCCCGGCTTTTGCTTGGCGGCGCGCTTCTGGCGGGCCTTTTCCTGTCGCCACTCCCGCATCGCTGAGATGCACTGCGGGGTCTGAAACCCGTGCCCGTAGCAAGCCGAACCGGGAAAGAGCGGGATGAAGGCGTGAGACTGCTCAAGAGCATCGAAGCACGACTGCAGCACGATGCGCGAGCGCTGGAGGTTCTTGAGCGCAACAACACGGGGGGCCTCAGGGCTATCTATAACAGCAAGCGCCTCAAGCAGCTCCCGCTTCCCCCTCTCGTCCCCCTTGTACACCGCCAGCTCCTCCTCCACCTGGGCCCTCATCTGGTTCTGGTAGTCCGGGCGCATGTGGGCGGGGATCTTGAGCAGCTTCTGCCGCGCCTCTGCAGCGCGCGGGGAGTCCTGTTTCGGTGATGCCTGCTGCTCCGTCTTCTTGACCCGCAAGGTGCTCACCTTGCAGGCCGTGGCGAGCAGCTGGTCATAGATGCCGACCGCATCGTTGATAAGCTTGCCCTTCTCGTCATCACTCGCAGCATTCTGGTACTTCTGGTTGATGTCCTGAAGCATCTCTCGCTGCACCCTTACCCGCGCTGCATCGGCGGCTGAGAGCCCCACCTTGAGGGAGGGTTCTGGCAGGTCAGCGAGCAGGGAGTTGCTGTCGTAGTACTTCACGACCTTCTGGGGCTTGTAGCCAGACACGCATGATTGTGCATCTATCCCGTCCTTGAGGCAGGCTGCCGCGGGATTGTCAGGATTTATGGCGAGCAGCTGCTCCATGCGCAGGATGCATTCCGGGTTGGCGGGCGGCCCTTGGTAGGCAAGATCAGCAAGAAGGGAGCCGAAGCAGTTTGCATTCAGGTACTCCTCGAGGGCCGAGATCAGGGCGTTGACGTTGCGGTCAGATGAGCTGAGCTTGTAGCTGACCTCGGCCATCTGAATCTTGATGTCAGACACATTTATGCCGCCCCCTGCTCGGGCTCCCGCAGCTGGGGAAGCGATGGCGATGGCAGGCGATGGAGCTGCTCCCCCCGGCTGGGCGATGCAGAGAGAGCAGGGCGCCAGGGAGGCCAGCGCCGCAAGGCAGGCAAGCCCCAGGCGCGCAAATACTCTGTTCCACGATACGAGACGAAACATACGCGCTACCCCTAGAGGAGTTATGGCGAGACAGCCGCGCCGGGGAGCCGCAAGCGCCCCGAAACTACCCGGGCTTTTTGTGAAAGCGATGCCAACAGCCAGGGCGAGCCTCAACCGAACAGTAGTGTGCCCGAAAGGCGCCGGGTTGGCATCACCATTTAGGGTAGGTATCGGGGCGGCGATCCCGGAGCGCCGGAAACGACTCTCTCCACTCTGCAACCCGGTGGGGATCGATGCTCACCGTCAGGATCTCCTCACAGCTGCCGGCCTGTGCCAGGCAGCTCCCATCTGGCGCAAAGACGGCCGAGTCCCCGCTGTAGAGCAAGCCGCCCCCCTGTCCAACGCGGTTGATGCCCGCCACGTAGCACTGGCTCTCTATCGCGCGAGCCCGCAGCAGGGTTAGCCAGTGCTCACGGCGCGGGGCGGGCCAATTAGCGGGGATGATAAAGAGGTCTGTTGCAGGCGCGAGGCTGTAGAACGGAATAGGAAAGCGGAGGTCGTAGCAGATGAAAACGGAGGTACGAACCCCGCCAACTTCGGTGTTGAGCCAGGAGCTCCCCGCGCTGTAGGTCGCTGTCTCATCGCCATACGAAAAGAGGTGCACCTTTCGGTACGAATGGCACGCACCGTCGGGGCCATAGAGGCAGGCGGTGTTGTAGAGGCTGCCGTCTGGACCACGCTCCGGCACCGTCCCTAAGGTGTGCGCGCAGCGTGAGGTGGCGAGGCTGGACAGCAGGGCGCGGCCTGCGTCCCCCGCCTCATCCGCAGCTGTCCCGACCGGCATCGAGAACCCGCAGGTGAACATCTCTGGAAAGACCAGTAGCTCGCCCCCCTGCGCCAGCGCCCTGCCAGCAAGCTCGTTGGCGTGGGCAACGTTTGTGGCTGGCGAGTTCCAGCTAATATCGCACTGAATGATGCTTAGTTTCATGCCGAAAAAGCTCCCGCAACCACTCGCCCAGGCGCTTTCGGGCGCCGGTTTTATTGCAGCCTGATGCGCAAACCGCTAGG
>JAFMJG010000101.1 GCA_017853605.1 bacterium | reverse complement strand
ATGAGGCGCTCGGTTTAAGGGCTTAGGAGGGGGGAGTGCAGGGAAGTAGTGCGCATGGCTAAGGGTATAGAGAAGCTTCTAGAGGGGCGCGGTGACCTAGCGAGACCGCTCATCTGTATTGAGGTAAATCCTCCACGGGGCACCGATGTCGATGCCGTTCTAAAGAGGTACGAAGGCGTAGAGGGCATCGACTTTGTCAATGTAACCGATTCTGCCTTGGCCAAGATGAGGCTTTCAGGGCTCGTTTTTGGCTCTCTGTTCAAGCAGCGTTTCGGTATCGAGCCTTTGGTCAACCTGTCGTGCCGCGACCGAAATATTATAGGGATGCAATCGGATCTTCTCGGGGCATGGGCGCTGGGCGTCCGGTCAATCGTTGCCCTGACCGGTGATGCGGTTACGGTCGGTGACCTGCCTGATGCGAAGGGGGTTTTTGAAGTCAACTCGATCGGGCTCCTCAACATCCTGTCTACCATTCGGGAGGGCAGGGATTTGGCAGGCGTGGAGCTCAAGGGGAAGGCCGACTATGTGTCGGGCGTGGTGGTAAATCCGAATGCTCGTAACCGGGATGCAGAGCTCAAGCGACTGGCCAGGAAGAGGGACGCCGGCGCTGTGTATGCGCTCAGCCAGCCTGTGTTTGACGGGGAATTGGCCCAGGGGTTCTTCGAGGCTGCCCAGTCAGTTGGAATAGACATGTTTGTGGGGCTCCTTCCCTTCAAGTCGGCAAAGGCTTTCGAGGGCATCGCCAAGGTGCCTGGCATAAAGATCGCCGATGGGATGGTTGAGAAGGTGCGGGCAATTCCTGACTCTGAAGTTTCAGAGTACTCCCTTCAGGTGGCGGCGGATATAGCGGCGCGGGTCAAGCACTGTGTTCGCGGGTTCCATGTGGTCAGTGGCGGCTCCCCCTTACTTGCCATTCAGCTGCTGCAGCGGTTAGTCTCTTGGAGCCGCGGGGAAGCGGCGTTGACTCCGGGGAGATAGGGGCGAGGTATGAAGCGTCGGGAGCAGATGACGTTGCTTGAGCGGATCTACGTGGTGGAGATCGCCAAGGGAGTTCGCCTTACCTTCGGGAAGCTCCTGGGCAACCTTTGGCTCCATGTTCTGCATGCTTTTGGGGTGAAGAGTGCGGTGCCGGCTGGAGTGGCGATCCAGTATCCCAGTGTGCGCCGTCCATATCCTGCCCGCTATCGGGGCCGCCACCGCCTTACGCTCAAGCAGAATGGGGACATCAAGTGCACCTCGTGCTTCTTGTGCGCCACCGCCTGTCCGGCGCGCTGCATATACATCGAAGCGTGCGAGCACGAGGACCCCTCGGTTGAGAAGTTTCCAAAACGGTACGAGATAGACACCTTGCTGTGCATTTACTGCGGCTACTGCGTGGAGGCCTGCCCGGTGGATGCTATTCGAATGGATACAGGGATTCATCCCGAGGTGTATCCAGCAGACCCGAGGCTCTTCATCGAGGACAAGGAGATTCTCATGAACCGCTCTCGCCTCCTTGAGGACTACGGCCCAGAGAAGCTCTACGAAATGCACCTAAAGCGGATGCAGGACATCGAGCGTGTTGTCCTCTAAAGGAAAGCAGGGCGGGGCATGAGGATGAGGAGCATCGCTGCCCGCCTCTGTGCAGCCGCCCTGCTTCTGTGTTCCCGTGCGGCGGCTGCCGAGGAGCTTGATCTCCCGCTGGGCACCGGGCCCGTGCCGGTGTTGGGCGAGTCGGCCAAGACCGGTGTTGTTGTAGGTCAATCCAACATATCGAGGTACCGCCGCTTGCTGCCGGCAGAGGTGGCTGAGCGCGTGAGCAAAGGTGACCTGACCTTTGAGGCGGCTGCAAAAAGTCTTCCTAAGCCGGCGCGGGCCGGAGGCCGGCAAGATGCCGCAGAGAGGCTGGCTGTTGATGCGCGTGGATGCTTGCCCGCCGTGCCGGGAGACGTTCGTGGCCCCCTCTTTTCTGCCGAAAGCCTGCAAAGTTCCGGGGCAAGCCCGCAGGAGCAGGGGTTTAAGGTGCTTTGGAATTCCTCGTCGGTTGCGTGGGCAGCCAAGAGCTTTACCCAGTCGCTGCGATTGGCGGTTTTCGATGATGAGCGCTCCGAAGGGCGAGTCATTAGCCTTGTCCACAAGCGGATGTATCCTGGGGCCTTTGAGGCCCCCGGCAGCCCTTCTGCCGTTATCTTTCGCGACAAGGTTGAGATCACGGCGCCGCTCCCGCTTGCGTCGCTGGCGTGGCTGTCGTTCCGGCTCGCAGGGGCAGGGGCGGATGACTATGTGTGGATAGCATCCCCTCTTGTGAAGAAGGTGAGGCAGGTAGTGGGCAGCAGCAGGTCAGACGACGTCATCCCCGATGGTTTCTCGGCAGACGATCTTCTGGTGTGGTCGGGCAAAGTTGATGCAGCGAGCCCGCTTCGGGCCTCTCGACAGGTTATGCTGGTGCCCGTGCTCGACACTGTGATCTCGGAAAAGGGGCCAGAAAATGGGGGCTGTGCCGACTTTCCAGACGCAAAGGGCATGGTTCGACTTAATGGCGAGTCTCAGCGGTTTCCGCAGTACCCCGGGTGGATTCCAACAAACGTGCGATTCTATCCCCGTCAGGTGTGGCGCGTGGACTTTGCCGTTAGCAATCCCTTTTACCGAGAGGCACTCATCAGCCTCTACGTCGATGAGGAGACGCACCTTCCGGTGTATCGGGTTTCCTGGGGGCACGATGGGCGCCAGCGCAAGGTGATCCTAGGGGCGATCGGATTTTTTGGCGCCAGGGGCGATGTTGTGCCATGGATTGTGGCGCAGCTTGCCTGGCAAGCAAACGGGAAGGCGCACTCGACCCTCGTCACGGAGGGGCTCTCGCTATGCCTGGGCCACCCTGCGCGCCCTACGGAAGATAGTTTCGATCCCTCTGCACTGGCTTTTGGCGCTGAAGGCCCTGCAGCACGCAATGAGGCGCTGAAACGTCCGGCTGAGGCATCGGCACGGAGCGCTCCGGAACCTCGTGATGCGGACTAGCTTGGAGAGCGCATGACCTTCGCCCCAAAGAGCTCAATTCGCCGCGAACAGGGCCGGGGAGGCGTCTCCTGGATCGTTGCCGAGCATCTCTCCGGCTACCAGCTGACGATAAGCCCGTACGGCGGGCAGGTCCTTTCGTGGATCCGCCCCTGTGGCAGTCCCCTGCTTTTTCTGAGCGAAGCGGCTACGTTTGAGCCAGGCAAGGCGATTCGAGGCGGCATTCCGGTCGTGTTTCCCCAGTTCGGCAAGGGTGAGCTTCCGCCTCACGGGTTCGCGCGAACAGCGCTCTGGGATGCTGACTGGGAGGAGGTCCTCCCCAACGGCACGGTGTCGATAGGGCTCTCGCTAAGGCCAGACTCGTTGGTACGCGCCCTGTGGCCGCACGCGTTTTCCCTGCAGTTAGTGGTGGAGTTGTCACAACGTTTGGCGATGACGCTCCGCGTGACGAATGAGGGGACGGCGCCATTTTCCTGCAGCACGGCGCTGCACAGCTACTTCGCGGTAAGCGATGTGTCCCAGTGCATTATTCGCGGGTTGTCGGGGCTTTCATACATAGACTTGCTGCGTGGCCGGGAGGTCTTTAGGGAGGAGAGGCAGGAAGTCACGCTCGGTGGAGCATGTGACCGCATCTACCGTGGCGCGCCATCAGATGTTCACATTGTCGATCCCGCAGCCATGAGCGCCGTGAGGCTGATGAAGACTGGCTTTGAAGATCTCGTTGTGTGGAATCCTTGGGAGCAGGGGGCAAAATCGCTGCCTGACCTGCGTGAGGGCGCGTGGAGGAGGATGGTCTGCGTGGAGGCGGGAAATATTGCGGTTCCTCGAGTGCTCCTGCCGTCCGAAACCCAGGAGAGCACCCAGGTGCTTGCCTTCGAGCCAGCAGGATGATCCTACTTCACTCGCCGAAGGTAGGATGGATAGACGCGCTGAGGGCGGAAGGCAGCCGCGCTGCTGTCAAAGCCTGTCTGGGCCGAGACTCTCCTCTCTTCCTTGTGGGCAATCACCATCTCCAAAATCTCGTCCGGGGCTGACTCTGCCCAGATGTATTCCTCGCCCCGAATTGATGAGGCCCCCCAGATGCTGTTCCATGGGATGAGGCACGAGAAGTAGTCTTGGCCGAACAGGAGCTCGGCGGAGATCTTGTCCTCGTCAGTTGACAGTGCGCCCTTGAAGAATCTGCTCAGCCGCAGCGTGACGGTGCGGTTGTCAAAAAGGTGGGAGGGGATTGTGACCCCTTGGCACTGGGGGTTGATGTGCACAAGCACCTGCTCGTCGTTGAGCAGCTTTTCGATGGTTCGCCTCTGGTCAGCGCGCGTCTCGGTGTCGGTCGTTATCATGTTGCTCCTTCTTTGCGAGCGCCGCCTCGATTAGGGGCGGCTGGCCAAGTTCCCCACGGCGTGGGCGCGCTCGGCAGCTTCCTCCGGTGCATCCGTCTGCGGGCGACGCCAAAAGCCCATGGCTCCAGCCCGCCACACCTCGGTAATCTCTATAGATGCAGGGTGGTTTCTCGGAGCTTCGGCCTCTTTTGGGCCGATTATGAACATCCTGAATGCCTGTTCGGGCGTTCTTCTGCAGTGCCCGCTAGCTGCGCACATCCCCATTTGTTTCGGGCATTTGCGAGGGCTGAATGTGACTGTCGCCGCTTTCGAACGGGGTGTTGCCATGATCGCCTTGCGGGCCTCACGAGGGCTTTTGCGCAGATCGTTGTGGCGAGATAGTGTTGGGCGCCGTGGCAGGGGGAAGTTTGGTGGAGTTCAGGGGTGCAGGCACGTTGTAGCTTTCGGGCGCTGGCGTTAGTTGTTGTGCTCGCCGCATTGCTGTCTCTCCCGTTCCTCGGGCGCGCGTTCTATACCCGCGGCGAGCCAAGGGAGGCGATTGTGGCGCAGTCCATGCTCAAGACGGGCAACTGGATCTCGCCTCCCGCCTACAACGGAGCGGTCCCCTCGAAGCCGCCGTTCCTTCATTGGCTCATGGCGCTCTCGTCACTGCCGGGAGGCGAGGTTACGGAGGTAACAGCCCGGCTGCCATCGGCCCTAGCGTTTGTGATTTTTGCGGGGAGCTTCTTCGTATTCCTCGCCCACCGGTTGGGCAATACGACGGCCCTGCTATCCTGCCTCATTCTGCTGTCGAGCCCCGAGTGGCTTCGAGGCGGGGCAACCTGTCGCGTCGATACTCTGCTTTCCACCTGCCTGGCGGGGGCTCTGTTGGCGCTATTTCGTTGGAGGGAAGGAGGCTTTGTCGGCATCCCGTGGCTCGTCATGGCCCTGCTCAGTGGCGCGGCTCTGACGAAGGGCCCTGTCGGGCTCGTGCTGCCGCTGGCTGCATTCTCCCTGTTCAGGATCTGCGAAGAGGGGATCTCCCGAAATGTGCTCGTGCGTGTGGCTGCCGGCGCGGCCCTGGTTGCCCTTCCAGTCGCGGCGCTCGTTTCAGCGTGGTACATCGCCGGCTATGTGCAGCGTGGGCCGGAGTTTCTCGACAAGATCTGGTATGAAAATATTCAGCGCTTCACGGGCAACATGGATGATGAGCCGCATAAGCATTCGATGCTCTACCTTCTGGGGATGCTTGCTGTGATGCTGCTTCCATGGTCATTGGCGTGGCTTTTGGCCCTCACAAAGGAGCGCAAAGAGGTGTGGGAAGCCACAAAAGCACCCCACCAATTCTGGAGCGTTTTGGCGCCCATTGAGCGATTTGCGATCATCTCAGCGGCCTCTATCGTGCTGTTTTTTTGTGTGCCGGCCAGCAAGCGGAGCGTCTACCTTCTTCCCTGCTACCCATTTATTGCGATGGTGGCGGCGATTTGGATATCCCGGTGGGAGCCCAGGGCGGGGGCGCTTCTGCGAAGGCTAACGGTGATGGCTGTCTCTCTCTCCCTGTTGCTGCTGATGATCATGGTGGTATTGGTCCTTGTTCCCCTTAGCCCGGATACAGCCCGGCTTGGCTCCTCTATCGTGGAGGCGACGAGCTGCCTGAAGTGGATAGGGCTGGCTCTCGGGCTGGCGTTCGTGTGTCTCTTGGCAAGGGAGGCCGTCGGGGCGTCGGCGGTTGGCAGGCTCGCTGTGGGGTTAATTTTGGCCGTGGTATTGGCGGGACCGACGGTGGTTGATGGAGTGATGCTCCAGATATCTCCGAAGCAATGGCTTGAATCGCCGACTGTGCGTTCCGTCCTGCGGCCCGATCTGCATCAGCGTTACTATTCTTTCGGATCTGAGCCGTACGCAGCCAGTTTTTACCTTAACCGCCCATTCTTTGCGGCGCCCAGCCAGCTTCTTACAGGCATGGTGATCTTCTTGGAGGAGCGCAATCTCGGCAGGTTCTCCTCACAGTTTCAGGCCGATTTTCGCGAGATAGCCCGATATAGCTCGGGCTTTGAGAGGCAAAAGGACCTTATAGCCGTAGAGATAGTTGGACGGGCGAACAACGGCTAGCACTGCCGCTGGACCCAAGAAATCGAACCCCCTGAACCCGTTCCTGTCGGCGCCAGCCGATAGGAACACGTTGCAGGGGGTCGCTTTCTGCCGCTGGCGGCCAGTATTTACCAGCTCGACTTCGTTACGCCTGGCAGGAGCCCTTTGTGAGCCATTTCGCGGAACACAATCCGGGACACCATGAACTTCCTGTATACGCCGCGGGAACGTCCAGACAACTGACAGCGGTTGCGAATCCGCTCCTTTGCCCCGTTACGAGGAAGAGACTGAAGCTTTAAGCGAGCCTTGTCGCGCTCTTCGTCCGAGAGCTTCGTGTCGATCGCTTTGGCGCGAAGCTCCTTGCGGAGGGCGAACTGCTTAGCCGCCATCTTCTTGCGCTTCTCATTACGAAGAACTGTGCTTTTCTTTGCCATACGTACCTAAACTACCGCGGACCCCGCCACCCTAACGTGCGGTGCCACCACTTTTTTTTTTAAGCACGCCTCTGTCCGAGGGGCCCAAAACCTCGCCGCTTTCGGCGCGGACGACGAATAATATCATAACTTTAGCCGGTGTCCAGCTTGCGGCACTCCGGCAGCCTAGACCTAAACACCTGATATTAATGTTATTTTTTGCTGCCGGCCTGCCCACGGATGAAGAATAACTGCACCGTGGCCACGGCCATGAGAGCAGCGCTAAGCCACATGAGAGCGGAGAGCGGGATGATGTCCAGCAGTGCAAAGGCCGTTATCGGTGCCAGCAGGCCTCGAATGCCCGTGAAGAAGGTATGAACCGCCATGTAGTCAGGGACGAGATCATGGGGGGCGAATTTTGTGACCCATAGGCTCCATGCAACATCGCCGCCTGAATTGCTCAATCCAAAGGCCACCGCTGCGATGCTGAGCCAAAAAACGCTTGAGCTCGAAAAAAATGAAAGCACACTCAGAAGAAAGCACACGTTGATAAGGATGCGCAGGGAGAAAAAATTCATGCGGTCAAAGAGCTTTCCCCACACCGGACTA
The DNA here is from genome assembly GCA_017853605.1 of bacterium. GTDB lineage: Bacteria > Bdellovibrionota_C > UBA2361 > UBA2361 > OMII01 > OMII01. The sequence goes on along the minus strand of JAFMJG010000101.1, from coordinate 4,261 downwards.
GCGCACAGCCGCGCGACTAGGGGCAGCGTTGAGACGAGGAGGGCGATTTGCATCTCTGAAAGGTCCAGCCCATAGGCCCTGTTTGCCAAGTATTCCACCCGAAGGGGCTGCATCATTAAGTTGCCGAACCCGAGAAACATCCAGGCAACAAGCGTGTCCCGAAGAAGGGGATCTGACCTGATGTGCTTAAAGCAGCTGAGCAGCGGCCTCGGGGCGAGGGCGCCACCGCAGCGGGGAACTCGCCACATGAGCGCCGCAGCCCAGCCAAGAGCCGCGGCATACAGGGCGATCAGCACCCGGAAATGCTCCAAGCGTCCGGAGAGTGCCAGGCCCGCAAGGCCGCCAAACACGGCGCTCGTCCCGATCTTGATGCTGTTGTTCTGGGAGTAAATGTATCCACGAGACTGTGCCGGATAATTGCTGTTCATCATCGTGGTGAGCAGGGGCGAGCTCGTTGCCACAATGAGCGATCCGACGCTCGTTAGGGCCACGAAGAGTTCGCGGTCCGGAATGAGGGCAGCCATGAGGTATAGGAACGATGCTGAGCCGAACAGCATCGACATGGACTCGGATGGGGCCCAACCGAGTCGCCGTGTTACAAAGAGGGGGAGCGGGGTCAGGAGGAGTCCGCTCTGATAGGCGGCAGCCATGAGCGACTTCTCAAGGTTTGATCCGTCAAACCACCGGACCAGAATCAACAAAAGAAAAGTGGAGGGGGCGCTCTCAAAGATTCCCATGGCGACAGCCCGGAACCGTTCCAGCCGGACGGTATCAGCAACCTCTGATTGAGACGGGGCGTCGGGAATAGCTGAGCCGCTGATCACAAGTCATAGTTGCTTGATTCGCTGCCGGCGGCAACGCGTCTTCTTGCTGGGGTTGGGCGCATTTGGTAGTCAAGGGAACATGGAATCTCTATCGTGCGCGACGTCAGACGGGGACCGCAGCAGGCTTGCGGAGTTGCTGCAGCAGTACGACCCTTTTGACGAAGCAGACAGGCGATGTGGCAACAGGGCTGAGCAGCTTGTGCGCCTGAACCGGAGATCTGCGGAGCGGAACTGCCTTCCAACGCACTTGACTGGCTCGGCCTGGATCGTCAACCGGGAGGGGGACAAGGTCCTTCTCCTGCACCATGCGAAGCTGGGCAGGTGGCTTCAGCCAGGTGGGCATGCTGATGGAGATTTTAATCTCCTCCGGGTGGCCTGGCGAGAGGCTGCCGAAGAGAGTGGGCTGCTGTCTATTGCAAGCATCGACCCGGCGGTGTTTGACATAGATATTCACGCCATCCCGTCGTTCCGCAGCGAGCCTGAGCACGAGCACTGCGACGTGCGGTTCCTCTTTGTGGCCGATGACGCTGAGCCTCTCGTGGTCAATAGCGAGTCTCGCGGGCTGCAGTGGGTTGAGCTTGCCGGGCTGGAGGCTGTGACAACCGAGCGCTCGGTGACCAGAATGAGAGACAAGTGGCTAGCTCGACGGCGCGCGGTTACTGGCCCTTGAGAAAAGCCCGCAGCTTGCCGATCTCATTGTGCGCCCCTTCGATGCTCTCCAGTGCCGGGGTTTCTAGGATGAAAGGGATATGGGCGAGCTGCTTGTGCATGAAAAACCGCCTCAGGGCCTCCATGCCTATTAGGCCATCCCCAATGTTCTCATGCCGGTCCTTTCTGCTGCCGAGCTCTGTCTTGCTGTCGTTAAGGTGCACTGACCAGACCTTGTCGAGGGATAGCTCCCGGTCTACCGTCTCAATGACCTCTTCCATCTTGTTAACCAGGTCATAACCCGATGCCCACATGTGTTGGGTGTCAAGCCCGAACCCCACCTGCGCCTTGTTGTCCAGCTGGGAATAGATGAGCGCCAGCTCCTCGACGCGGTCGCCGATCACCGATCCCGAGCCGGCCGCTACCTCGAGAATGAGGCGCGAGCCCTTTGGGGCCCGTTCCATGACCCAGTTCAGTCCCGCGACAACACGGTCGTAGCCCTGCGCTTCATCAGGCTGATCCTTCATGCTTCCGACGTGAAAGATCACGCCATCACCGCCGACTCGGTCGATTAGGTCGAGATAGTTTGCCAGCGATGTCTTTGCGAGGTGAAACTTCTGCGGATCTGGGGTCGCCATATTGATGAGGTAGATCGCATGAAAAAAAACCTTCTCGAGGCATGTGCCCCTCTTTGACGAGAGGTATTCAGCCTCAATGCCTGCGGCAAACGGCGCCGTGTTCCAACGCTGTGGCGGGGATGGGTGCACCTGAATCGTGTTGATGTTGAGCTCTACCGCGGCCGCCACCGCGTTGTGGAGCCCGCCTGCTGAAGATACGTGAGCGCCGAAGTGTCGTTTCATAGGTGCATGCCCCCTTTTGCTGCCCCTCGAACCGTAGCGCAAAACCGCTTGAACCTCAAAAGACGCAGGAAGGGGGCCGGCACGGGAGCCGGAGGGCGAAAAGAGCAAACAAAAGGCTGCACGAGCCCGGCAGTTTCGTTTATCTTGGTGGCAGGAGTGCCGTATGGTTAAGCCACTTTCCGTTTTTGTCTTGGGCCTCGCTCTGGGCGGTGCCGCTGTTTGGGCGGGACACCGGGCGGCCTCTGCGCCTTCGCTCGCCCCTTCACCTGACGCCGAGTCGGCAGTCGCAACTGTTGCGGCTGCACCCCTGTCGTGCGAGGGGGAGGTAGTGCCCTTGAGGGCCCGAGTACTAGAGCTGGAGGGCCAGCTGCAGCGGAATCTTCAGGCCCGCCATCCGGCGGAGGGTACAGTGTCTGCTGAGCCGGACTCCGGAGATGAAGCCGGGGCGCGAAGAATTGAGGAAGCCAGCAGGTGGCGAGTGTCTGCCATCGAGAAATTTGTGCCCCTATCGGATGACCAGAAGGAGCGGTTAGCCAAGAAGTTCGCCGATGAGGCGGGCTCAGTCGGGGGTGAGGAAACGGGGGAGTCGCTCGAGGATATTCTGGGAGAGGAGAGCGCAACCTACTATCGTGAGCAGGTCAAGGCGGCCTTTCAGCGGGTCCAGGACGAGGAGACAGAGAAGGAAGTAGTCTGGCTTGGTCGCCAGCTGTCGCTCTCGCCCGAACAGGAGCAGGAAGTCCGCGGCGTTTATTCCCGTGTCGAAGCCCAAGTGGAGAGGGAGATGGGCAAAGCGCAATCGGGCGGCGCCGAGCTTTCAGCCCAGAACCGGGTTCGCCGAATGGTTCAGGAGAACCGGCTGCGCAGCAGCCTCCGCAGCTCCATGCTGAAGGAGGTGCTCAGCAAGCAGCAGTACGAGGCGTACCTGAAGTCTGAGTCTGAGTCTGCGGCTTCTGACATGGAGGTCTTTCACGATCCCGGCCACTAGGGGGATGTGCGGCGAACAGTGGGCGAGCCGGTCACCGGCCCCGTCTCTGCTCTCCTTTGCCTTGGCCAACGAGATCTCGGTAGTCAGCCATGCTCTGTCGAATAGCCCGATGCGCGTGGCTACGCCCATACACCGACGTGACCTGCACTGGCGGAGCCCGGCGCGAGCCCGGCAGCTCCTTATAGGTAAGGAAGTAGTGCTTGATGCGATCAATAATCCCCTCCGGAACCTCCCCGACATCAGACACGTCTGAGTACATCCCGTCCCCCTCGAGCACGGCGATGATTTTGTCGTCGGCTTCAGCGCGGTCGAGCAGCTTCAGCCCCCCGATTGGCCTCGCACGGACCAAGATATTTCCGTGAAGAATTGGGCGCTCGGTCAAGATGCAGATATCCATCGGATCCCCGTCGCCGCGAATCTTCTTACGGGAGCGGAGGGACGCGGCACACAGGGCGCCTACGCCATCGCCACAGTATGTTTGCGGAATAAATCCGTAGAGGGTAGGGCAGTGGTTTGAGAACTTCTGTGGCCGGTCGAGCCTGAGAATGCCGGAGGTCTTGTCCAGCTCAAACTTGGCAGTGTCGGTAGGGACGATCTCGATGTAGCACGTGACTATGCCCGGCGCCTCCGGGCCTATCGGAACTCCATGCCAGGGGTGGGCCTGAAACTGCGGGACGTGTGCCATGCGGCGACTATATGGCAACTATCGTCGATACGACAGGGTCAAAGCCGAAGCTCCCCAAAAACAGTCACTTCATTCTTGTTGTTGGTAAGCTGCCTCGCCCCAAAAGCTGCGCAGTGACTGTCGAGCAGGGAGCGAATGCTGCCCAAGGCAGAAAAGTCCGGGGTCCCCTTAAATTTAACGGTGACGAGCAGCCGCTTGCACAGCTGGCGGGTGACCCACCGTTCGATAAGGCTGGCAGTGCGGGGAGGAGTCGTGATGA
>JAFMJG010000218.1 GCA_017853605.1 bacterium | reverse complement strand
AACGCAGCCCACGGCCAGGAGCGCCCGAGCGCAAATACTGCAGCTGTTGCCGCGCCCCAAATCGCGTAGTGCACCGAAAAGTGCCCAGCAAGGTCGCTCACTAGGCCACGGAACGGGAAGAGGAAGGCGCCGGAAAGGGCGAAGACGGCAACAACAGATAGTCGAAGAAGGGCGAGTGCTCGCATGACAGACCTAACGCTAAAACCGCTCTGGCACCGTCTTTTCAGTATCTCACCTCTGTCGGGGATACGGTAGAGTCCAATGGGGCGCGTCCCCCTGAGCCGGCACATCAGGAGCGAAAGACGGCTGCCCAAAAACAATTGCGGGTCTTCCCGTCGGCACTGCCAGGAGCCCTTAACCGCCTGCCGCAGTCAACCACACGAGCACTTTTTAGTTAAAGCAACAGGAAGCTACAGGCGTGCCCCCAGGGTTGAGGAGCCGGCGGGCAGAGAGCCGCCTGAGACCTACAGCCCGCCAGCCCACCTGAACGGGGGAGATGACGGCTTCGCTTCGGAACAGTCCTGTCGTCAAACTCCTTCACAAAGCGGCCGGACGTCGAGAGCGCCTGGGCATCTGGCGCGAAGACCGGTTGAGGTCTGTTGAGACTGCCCTCATCCTCCGGGTCATCAGGACACCGGCAGGGCGGGTTGCGCAAGATGCATTTTGTAAGCTTGCCGCTCCCTTAGCCGTGTGGCTGGCGTCAGCTCCGCTCTGACGTGAGCTGCCCATGCGCCGAGGCACGGCGGCAGCTATCCCCTTCCCCCACCCGCCGTCACGAGAAAGGGATACGCGGTTCTATCCAAGCCGCCCTTGCGATTTTTCTTCTCGACATTTATCCCGCCCTCATGGTTGAGTTCGGCGGTACTTGCATCTGTTTTGGGGATTTTACCATGAAAATGAGACTGTTGTTGGCCCTCGCCTTCGCCTTTACCTCATCAACGTCGTGCTTTGCTGCTCAGAAGAAGCAGAGCGCCGCTGATCTGATTCAGAACGCCCGTGAGGGGGTAGTGCTGATCGGACAGGGCCTTAAGGAGTCCAAGACGGACACGAAGTCCAAGACCGTAGCCCCGTTCGTTAAGACCCTCAAAGAGGTCGACTCATCGCTCAAGAAGGCCTCGGAGCAGGTTAAGGCCAAGGACAAGGGCGCGAATAAAACTATCGCCGATGCAGCAAAGTCTGCCCGGACGCTGGAGGTCACTTTTAGCCGCTCAGGGATCAAGGACGCCAAGGTCAAGCAGGGCGTCTCTGCGGTAAATGACTCGGTGCTCCTCGTTACCCGCTCGGTTCTAGGGGGCGGCGTCGAGAAGGCCAGCAAGCAGGACAAGGCGGCTTTTGACAAGAGCAAGGGCGAGTATGCCAAGCTGCAAGAGAAGCAAAAAGAGATGGACAAGCAGCTCACCGCGCTCAAGTCGAAGCTTGCGGCTGATCCGAAGGCAGATCCAGCGCTCGTAAAGACGGTCGAGAAGATGCAGCGCGAGTCAAAGCTCGTCTCCTCAAGCCCCTACTCTGCTGACTCGTTCGTGGATGCACTCCTGCTCGTGGCGGACATCGCAGGCTTGTTCGACGGCTGGAGCTACTACGTAAGCCCCGCCTATGCGTCCCAGTGGAACGCCCTTGACTCGTTGACCAACTACTCAAACGGATGGATGAATGACGTCTGGGTTGTTGTCCCGTATGACGTGACCTACTACACCGAGACGTTCGACGTGCCGGCGGACCTCTACGAAGTGCAGATGAGCCCTGCCGACATGGTCACGTACGACACCTACCTCGCCACCAGCTATAACGACGTTGACTGGGGTCCATCATCCCAGGAGGTGGGCCACTTCTCAGATGTTGATGTCTCCAGTTCGGACATGAGCTACCTGCAGGATGAGACGATCGACGTCGCAATGCAGGATGAAGAGGACACCGAGGAAACGACGGAGTCCCTCACCGAGGATTCAGACCACGACGGTGTGGCTGATGCCCAGGACACAGACGATGACAACGATGGCGTCTCAGACGGCGACGAGGCTGCGGCGAATGTCGGCCAGGATGACGAGGACGAGGATGAGGCAGCCGATTCGCAAGAGGAGGATTCGCATGACGAAGCCTCGGCTGCTGACGAGGGCGGAGACGGAGAGGAATAGTTTCTCGCCTCTCGGTCAGGCCCCCGAGTCCGGAGCTGTGCTTCGGGCTCGGGGGCTTTTTTGTGGGCGTTGCCAAGGCACGCGCCAGCAACCTCAAAGGCGTTCCATGATCGGTGCTCCCCGTTTTGCTCAAAAAAAATCCGAGCCTTACCCCCGCCGACTAAAAGCTTCGCTATGCATCACTTCGCGCCTCCATTAAAGCGGCGGCAACACACCCCAAACCCAAAGCCATGTCTGAAGACTCTAGCTCCGAAGAGGGGGAGCGCTGGCTAAGCCCGCAGATGGGGCTGATGAGGGGCACGCGCATGGCGAGTTCTCGGGCCTATCTGTGAAGCCCACGGCATACCGATTTTGGCTTTAGAGCTGCAGGATTTGAGCTCCTGTTACAAGGCCCGGGTTGACTGCCCCAGCTATGCCGGAGCAAAGAGGCCACAGCAGCGTAAGACCCTCACTCCCCCTGGCGAGCGGCGTCAAAGTTCCATAGTGTACAGGGTATGAATGGCACACTTGGGGCTCCATCCAACA
>JAFMJG010000100.1 GCA_017853605.1 bacterium | reverse complement strand
AGGGGGAGTGGCGCTGGGGGATGAGGCGCTAGCGGGCTAAACCGGCTCTTTCACTCGTTGGCGCCAAAGCAGCTTGGATCGAGGATGAAAAAAGAGCTATCGGAGCGGCTGAAGAGGCCCTGATCTTTCACGCGGGTGTTGTGAGGCGGGATCGGTCATTGCCCCGCTGCGCCGAGGGCTCAATAGAAGAGGAGGCTCGCGCAGGCAAAGGGAGAACTACCCGGGAATCTTTAGGGCACGCGCCCTAACGCTACACGTTAAACCGGAAGTGCACGATGTCGCCATCGCGCATCAGGTACTCTTTGCCCTCTGTGCGCATCTTGCCAGCTTCGCGGGCCTTTACCTCGCCGCCCGCGGCGACGTAGTCGTCGTAGCCTATCACCTCTGCGCGGATAAATCCGCGCTCGAAGTCTGAGTGGATCTTGCCAGCGCACTGGGGTGCGGTGCTCCCCTTTTGGGCGGTCCAGGCGTGGCACTCCTTGGGCCCAACGGTGAAGAAGGTAATGAGGTCGAGAAGCTTGTAGCCAGCCACCGTGAGGCGATCAAGGCCGGACTGCTCAACACCAAGGGAGCCGAGGAACTCGCGCCGCTCATCTGGGTTGAGCTCAGCGATCTCGGACTCAACCTTGCCTGAGATCGTGACGAGCGGCGATCGGGTCTCTGCCGCGTACGCAGCAAGCTGGTCAACCGGAAGGGCGCCCTTCGGATCCGGGGAGTGCAGCAGCTCGCCCTCGGGGACGTTGGCGACGAAGAGCACGGGCTTCGACGTAAGGAGGTTGGCTGTGACCTCCTGCAGGTCTTCCGGGGTGCCCTGGGCGACGCCGGAGGAGATGAATGTCCGCGCGGGCTTCCCTTGGGCGAGCCAGCTCTCAAGGGGCTCAATAATTGCGAGCTTCGCCTTGGCCGACTTGTCTCCGGTCTTTGCCGGCTTCTCAACTTTCACGCGCAGCTTCTGGATGGCGTCGTAGTCAGAGAGGATCAGCTCGGTGTCGATAGTCTCAACATCCCGGCGCGGATTCACCGAGCCATCAACGTGCACGATGTTCTCGTCATCGAAGCACCGCACCACGTGCGCAATCGCGTCCACGCTACGGATATGGCCGAGGAACTGGTTGCCGAGGCCCTCGCCCTTCGATGCGCCCCGGATGAGGCCGGCGATGTCAACGAAGGTTATCTGGGCGGGGATGATCTTGGCGGAGCCGGCAATCTTGGTGAGGACATCGAGGCGCGGGTCAGGAACGGGCACTGCGCCGGTGTTAGGCTCGATCGTGCAGAAGGGAAAGTTCGCCGCAGCCGCCTTGGCGGACGTTAATGCGTTAAAGATGGTCGACTTACCCACGTTGGGAAGGCCGACGATGCCACACGTAAATCCCATGAATGACCCTGTATAATAACGTGACGCGGCCACTCTGGGGGCCCAAACTACCGGCTATAGAGTTACCACGACGGTCGTGGCAATTCAACGCGGGCCGCTGTGCGGTGCTGGAGCGTCTTTTAGCCGTTTTCTTAGGGGCTCTGCTGCGCTACAAGTCGTAGCCGCAGGGTGTGACGGGGCGCTTCTTAGGCGCTGCTACGCCATCATCGGCGCCAGCGAAATTGGTATGCGAAAGGTAAAAGGTGCGCGGCATGGGTTACGATATCCAGACACCTCGAAGAGGGGAGACCTGCTTCCTATTGGCGGTTGCGGTGGCTGTCGCGTTTTCGGGTTGTGGTGGCGGCAGCAGCAGCGGCTCTGATACGGGCCAGCCCTGCGCGACCCTCAAGATCGCTGGGGGGCAGGGGTGTTCCTCTCCGCCGAATTCGCTCGTGATCGTCTCGAGCAGGTCAGGCCAGTGCACGGGCACATTTATCACGGCGACCCACGTGCTCACGGCAGCGCACTGTTTTAGCGGCCCCTCAAGTGTCACGGTTGAGAACGAGTTCCTCCTTGCGAGCAGCCAGTCCGTCGCGATTCACCCCCTCTATGACCCGTCATCTCCATCGAGCCCCTACGATGTGGCCGTAATCGCGCTCTCCGGGGCTCAGCAGGTCTCCCCGGTGCCCCTTGAGGAGTCTGTGCCGGTCGCAGCAGGCGAGGAGGTTGTGACCTACGGTTTCGGGATCGATCAAGATGATCGGAGCTGGTACGATCGGGTGCGCAGCGGAGAGGCGCCGCTGAAGGCGACCTACCTCGACGTCACGAGCGTGTCAGATGCGTCAGTATCAACCATCAGCAATGGCAGCGGCGACACGTGCGCTGGTGACTCCGGCGGGCCGCTCCTACGGGCTGCGCAGGACGGCAGTTGGGGCATCGTGGCGCTCACCCGCTCGGGGCCAGCTAGCTGCGTTCCGTACCAGCCCACAGAGAGCCAGAACACGAATGTGCAGTTCTCCAGTGTGAGTAACTTTATCCTCGCCGAGGCTCCTGGAGCTGTCGTGCGTTAGGCTTTTTTGGGGGGTGAGCCGAGGGGCGTAGTCAGGGCGAAGCCTCTGCCCCTAGCGCCCTGTGGCGAGGGGACCATAGGCCCACCATGACCTTTGAGAGACCTCATGCTAGCCTGCTCCCATGAGCCTAAAAGAACTATCGATACTATCGGCGAACATTGGCCGGGATCCGGGCCTGACGCAGGGCGCAGGCGGGAACACCTCAATAAAGATCGGCCAGTCGCTATTCATAAAGGCGTCGGGCAAGTGGCTAGAGCATGCCATGATTCAGGGAATCTTCGTTGAGATGGACAACGAATGCCTCGTCAAAGCGGTCAAGGCCGGCGAAGAGTGCGCGCTCTCGGATTTTCAGAGGGGAGAGGGAGCCCTGCGGGCTTCAATAGAGACCCCCGTCCATGCTATTATTCCGCAGCGGGTTGTGGTGCACGTGCACTCGGTGGCTGCGCTATCTTACGCAGTTCAAAAAAATGGCAGAGAGCTGCTGGAGGGGAAGCTTAGAAGTTTTTGCTGGTCCTGGGTACCTTATGTAAAGCCAGGATGGCCCCTCGCTTTCGAAATTGCCGGAAGCCTGACGTCGGCCACCGCCGTATGGGTTCTGCAAAATCATGGGCTTATTGTAGCTGCCGACTCCGTTGCAGATGCGCGTACCTTGCTCGAACAGGTGCAGGCTGCACTAGGGGCCAGCCCGGGGGATGCCGCTGCCGGAGCAGGGGGCGCTCCGGGCTCCATAAAGCGAGAGGGATATCATCGAGTCAGTGATTCCATAGTGAACTCGTTGGCCCTGGGGCCTCGTCCGTGTGGAGATCTCGTCGATGGAGTGCTCTATCCGGACTTTGCCGTCTTTCTCGGAAGGCGATTGCCAGTTGTAAGTTCAGAAGCTGAATTTTCTCGGGCTGTTAACAAAAAATACCCTGCGCTCATTTGGCCCGAGGTAGGGGTTTTTGTGCAAGATGGGGCGTCACCGGGGGTCATACAGCTGCTGCGCTGCCATGCGCTGTTGAGAGCGCGGCTGCCTCAAGGGGCCATGCTTAACCTGCTGAAAGAAACAGAGATTGTTGAGCTGCTGGATTGGGATGCAGAAAGATACCGGCAGGCGCTCAACCGTGGGGTTGGCTAAGTCGGTTTCGAGCGCCGTCTCAGAGTCGACCGGGCAGAATCAGCGGCCAGTTGGTTCGACTAACTAGCCTTGATTTGCTACCGTCCTGGGCATGCAGATCATAGTCCCAATGTCCGGATTCGGGGAGCGATTTCGGCGCCAAGGCTACACGGTTCCCAAGCCCCTTATTGTAGTCGAGGGGAAGCCGATCATCGAGCATGTTGTCGAGATGTTTTCGCCGGAGGATGAGTTCATCTTTATCTGTAACGGCGAGCACCTGGCCAACCCAGACTACAATCTTGAGGGGGTCCTCCGCAGAATAGCGCCCAGGTGCAAGATTTTGGCGATCGAGCCGCATCGGCTGGGTCCGGTGTATGCCATGAGCCGGGTATTCGACTCAATTCGGGACAACGAACCCTGTATCGTAAACTATTGCGATTTCACCTGCTACTGGGATTATGACGACTTTAAGTCGTTCGTGCGGGATACAGATTCAGACGCCTGCTTGCCCTGTTATAAGGGCTTCCACCCCCACATGCTTGGCATTACGAATTACGCCTTTCTGCGGCATGACGGATTGTGGGCGTTTGACATAAAGGAGAAGGAGCCATTTACAAGCGACCGAATGTCGGAGTTCGCTTCTTCGGGCACCTTCTACTTTCGCTCTGGAGCGCTGCTGAAGAAGTACTGCCGGACCTGTATGGACCAGGAGCTGAAGGTCAACGGGGAGTACTATGTCAGCCTTGTTCACAAGCCGATGTTCGCGGATGGACTCAAAGTTAGCATCTATGAGCTTCAGCATTTCATGCAGTGGGGCACCCCGGAGGATCTAGAGGAGTACGTGCAGTGGTCGCAGGCTTTTCGGAACATCCTTAAATGCCCGCAGCCCGCAATCGCTCACAGAGGCACATTGCTGATGCCGATGGCAGGTCTTGGCAGCAGGTTTGCCAAAGAGGGATACGAGACCACAAAGCCGCTTATACCGGTGTCCGGTCGCTCCATGGTGATCCAGGCTGCGCTTGATCTCCCCCAAATGGACCGGCAGGTGTTCGTGCTCAGGCGGGACATGCTCGGCGTCGAAGGAATTGTTGAGGAGCTCAAGAGCCACTTCCCGCTCAGCAAGCAAGTGATGCTCGATGGGATCACTGACGGGCAGGCTCGCACATGCCTGTTGGGCATGGCGGGGGTCGAGCTGGACGAGCCGCTCATGATTGGGGCCTGTGACAACGGCGTGCTTTTCGACGAAGCCCGCTTTGAGGAGCTGATGGCCGATGAAGCTACTGACGTTATTGTGTGGGCGATGCGGCGGTATCCAGGGGCAATCAAGAATCCTCATGGGTACGGTTGGCTTGAGGTTTGCGGAGAGCTGGTAGAGCGAGTGTCGGTTAAAATCCCGTTGGCGAACCCGGCAACCGAGCCGGTAGTGATTGGAGCTTTTACTTTTAAGCGAGCGAGAGATTTTGTTCGGGCCGCCGAGCGGCTTGCTGCGAGTGGCGTTCGGGTCAATGGGGAGCTTTACGTTGACTCGTGCCTCAATGAAGCTATCGCGCTTGGCATGAAGGTGAGGGTTCTCGAGGTGGACAGCTACCTTTGTTGGGGAACGCCGAACGACTTGAGAACCTTTGAATACTGGCAGTCGTGCTTCTTAAAGTGGCGCGGCCACCCCTATTCGCTGGCGCATGACCGAAGGGTGCCGGCGGCAGCCCGAGAGAAGCTTCAGAAGCGATTCGCGCACAGGACTGCTGCCCGCCCCAGAGCGCTGGTTGGCCTGGCAGGGAATCTCTGATGGCCGCCGGGGATGCAACGATTAAAGTGGCCGAGCCGCCCACGGTGCCTGAAGTCATCGCCGGGTACTCGAAGTTTAACCGCCAATCGGGGGCTGCCTGGTGGCGGCGGTTTAGCTGGCCTTGGCAGGCACCCGCAGGAGCGCCTGGGCGGATGAACCCCTTGGGAGGCGACCGATGAAGCTATCTGTGGTAGTTCCCTGCTACAATGAGGCGAAAAACCTGCCCCACCTTATTAGCCGTATTCGTGAATGCCTGACGCGTCCGGACTGTGAGTTCATTCTCGTTGATAATGGCTCGACCGACTCGTCGCCGGAAATTCTTGCGGCGCTGGCTCCGGATGGCAGCCTAAGGAGCGTTAGGGTGGCCACGAACCAGGGGTACGGCTACGGAATCCTGGCGGGGCTTCGCGCGGCCCGGGGGCGCTATGTGGGCTGGACGCATGCGGACCTTCAAACGGACCCGGCCGACGCGCTTCGCGCGCTGGACTGCATAGAGAGGCTGGGCTGCCCTCGCGGACTGTACGTGAAGGGCAAGCGTCACGGGAGGCCCCTGGCGGACGTGGCCTTCACGGTGGGCATGTCTATTTTTGAGTCGGTCTACTTGCGGGCCGGCCTGTGGGACATTAACGCCCAGCCCAACATTCTTTCTCGGGAGCTGTACGAGGCATGGAAAGATCCGCCTCACGATTTCTCGCTCGACCTTTTCGCATACTATCAGGCGGCCAGACTGGGAGCGCAACTCGAGCGGATCCCCGTCCGGTTCGGGAAACGGCTCCACGGCTCGTCCCACTGGAACGTGAACTGGAGGTCAAAGTGGAGATTCATAAAGCGGACACTAGAGTTTAGCGTCCGCCTTAAGCAAAGTTTTTCTCGGGCATAGTGCTGCTATGAAAGCAGTTTTCAGGGAGCCGTTTTTTTTATTTGGTCTTGTCGTTCGGCTCATGCTGATTGGATTCGCTGTGCCCTGGACTCAACAGTCCTGGTTTGTCCCGTTCATGGCCTCGTTTGTCGCGCATCCCACGATTGATCCCTGGGGGGAGTTTCTGCGGCAGGGTGGCGATCGCCTCGCATTTCCGTACGGCCCGATCATGTTGCTTGCCTACCTGCCAGGCAGCCTCGTTGGGGAGATGGCGCGTGGCGCCTTAGGTTTGGCGCAGGCCCCCTTCATCGGGTTTGGGCTATGCTCTCTCGGCCTGGAGTTGATGCTTTTCTGGGCCATGATTAGGCTCTCCAAGATGGATGCCAAGCGACTCTTGGTGCCGCTTTGGCTGTCTCCGATGGCCGTCTACATTTGTTACTGGCACGGGCAGACCGACATTGTACCGATTGTCTTGCTGGTAGTTTCCCTCCTCGCGTTGCGCAACCATCGGGCGGCGATCGGTGGAGTGCTGTTGGGCCTCGGCATCGCTGCTAAGCTTAGCATGTTTCTGAGTGTTCCCTTCATCGCTGTGTACCTCTGGCGGAATGCCCGTCAAAGAATCTTGTTTGTGCCGTTTGGCAGGGGGTTGATTGCTACCGTTGCCCTCTCAACAGTGCTCTGCATCATGTTGCCCGGGTTCAGGGAGATGGTGCTAGGCTCGCGAGAGTTTCACAAAGTGTATTCAGCCGCCGTTGAGCTCGGGGGGCAGGCAAGAGTCTTCGTCCTGCCTCTTGCCTATAGCCTCGTGCTGTACGCAGCGTGGCGAGTAGAGAGGACGAGCTTTGACCTCTTCTTGGCATTTATCGGGCTTGGATTCTTCACCGTGCTTCTGCTCACACCTGCCTCTACCGGCTGGTATCTGTGGGTGCTTCCCTTTGTGGTGTTTACGCAACTTCGGTGCGGCGTTGCCACAGCATCGCTGGGTGCGGCTTTTGGGGGTGTGTTTGTGCTAACCAATGCCCTTTTTGCCTCTGGGGCAAGCATCCCTGTCATGGGTATTAACCTGCAGTCCGCCGAGCTGTCTGCAGCGGATCCCCACTGTATGCTGCTTCACTCGGCTCTGCTCTCTATTCAGTGCGTGCTTGGGGCGCTCTTCTGTCTTCAGATGATTACCCACGGTGTGGCCCGCAGTGACTACTTTCGGTTGAGCCGGAAGCCGATTGTTGTGGGCATCGCAGGAGATTCGGGAGCGGGCAAAGACACATTGGCCTCTGCGATAGCGCAGCTCTTTGGCGAAGAATGCGTCACGAGCATCAGTGGAGACGATTATCACAGGTGGGACCGGCATGCCCCGATGTGGAGAGTTCTCACGCACCTCGACCCCCGAGCCAATGAGCTGGCGCGATTCGCCCGCGATGTGGGAGAGGCCCTTGATGGCAAGAGGCTTGTGACGCGCCGGTACGATCACGCAACGGGGCGCTTTTTCAGGGAGCAGCGCAACTCAAAAAATGACGTGGTAATCGTTAGCGGCCTTCATGCTCTCTTCGTCCCCGCCGTCGCAAAGCGGCTGGACCTCTCTATTTTCCTCGACATGGCTGAAGAGCTCCGTACACATCTCAAGGTTAAGCGCGACGTCGGAGAGCGGGGGAGGGATGTTCAGGGGGTGCTTGCCAACATCGCAAAACGGCAGCCAGACGCCGATAAATTTATCCGGCCGCAGGTCGCAAAGGCAGACATCGTTTTCTCGCTAGGCGTAAGTGACTCCCGCGATGTGGAAAGTTGCGTGCGGGACTCCCGCTACCGGCTCGACGTGCTGTTCAGGAATGGAGTGCCAAGTGACTCAATAGTCCGCACCCTGATCGGTCTTTGTGGCATGCAGGTAGACACGGATCTCGTAGAGGGTTCAGGCACAGTTAAGGTGACGATTGAGGGCGACGTTTCACCTGAAGATATCTCGATGGCAGCTCGCCCGGTGGCGCAGGGAATGGAGGAGCTGCTTGCCCGGGAGCCGCAGTGGCAGCCAGGCATGCTGGGCGTTATGCAGTTTATCTCTCTTTTGCAGATAAATGACTCGCTTCAGACCAGGATTACCCATGTCTATTAGAGCGATAGCAAGCAGGCCCAAGGTGGTGCTGCTGGATTTTGACAACACCTTGTATGAGTACGAGCCGGCCCACGAAGCTGCGATGTCTGCAGTGCGAGTAAAGGGGCACCAGCTCGTGGGCGTTGGGAGCCGGGAGTTCGACCGCCTTTTTGAGCGCGCACGAGGGGAGGTCAAGGGGCGTCTGGGTGCAGTCGCCAGTGCACATAGCCGGCTGCTGTACTTTCAGCGCCTCATCGAGCTCCTTGGCCTCAAGACGCAGCCTCTCCTTACGCTTGATCTTGAGCAGACCTATTGGAGGAGCTTTCTCGGAAAAGCAGCCCTGGTCAGCGGCGTGAGCGAGTTTCTCGATGAGTTGCAGCTCCAAGGGGTGCCAAAAGCGCTGGTGACTGACCTAACAGCACAGATTCAGTTCCGCAAGCTCGTGTACTTTAAGCTAGACGAGTGCTTTGACGCGGTAGTCACCTCCGAGGAGGCGGGAACGGAGAAGCCTGACCCGGCGCCTTTTCTTCTCGCCCTGCAAAAGCTCGGGGTGGGCTGTCAGCCGAATGAGGTCTGGATGATTGGGGATAGCGTCGAGAAAGACCTTGAGCCGGCGAAGCGGCACCTCGGTGCCACGACGTTCTTGGTGTCGCACGCCTCTTCGGTGCGGGTCGCACCGCATGCGGTGGACGGTGTCATTAGGGGGTTTGAAGAGATGACTCAGCTCGTTCGGCGACTTTTCTCTGGCCAAGAGCCACAGGGCAAAGTGGTAGGGGCGTAGGGCCAAAGCACGTCCAGCCGGGGCGCGGATTGTCTCGTGTCCGGCCTGGTGGTGGGGCAAACAGCTGCCCGCTTCTGCCGGCACTTAAAAAGAGGTAGGCTTGCGCCGACGTTGAGAGAGAGGATGCCGTTGAAAAGCATACTAAACATCACAGGCGCGGCGCTCGTTTTCTTTCATTTTGGCGTTCTGCAGATCTGGAAAATTATTCCCCCAGCGACGGTTGGTCCCATTCCGGACTGGTTGGGGCTGAGTGTCGCCGTTGTAGCGTCCGTTGGCAGTGCCGTGCTGGTCCGATGTTGCTTTTTGCTGGGGGCCCCAAAAGAGGAATCGCTGAGCCCGGTTGCGTACCTTGGTCCGCTCGGCGTTAGCTTAGTGTGCTGGGCTCTCTGGTCCCTGCCAAGACTCTTCCTGCCTCTGCAGACATTTGGGGATGAGGACTATCATTTTACGACAACGATCCGGATGCAGGAATACCTGGCAACGCTCGCTGGCGGAAGAATGCCGGACGGAGCTGGACCGCACCTGCTTCGCTACCCGGCACTCTTTTATCTCCTTTTGGGGGTATTCCCAAATTTAGACTTCACGGATCCTCACTACGTTTTTTTTCAGCGCCTTCCTTTGGCGATTCCTTATGTGGCGCTAGTCATCGCTAGCTATGCATTCGCCATACGGCTTGGTTCCGACAAGACACGTGCGTGGCTCCTCTCCTTAGTGACGGCCACCTCGCCCCTCTTGTTGTGCTACACGTCAGACAAGTTCCTTGACATATCCCATCCGCTACTGTTTTTTGCCGGTTTCGCATCCTTGACCCTGGGAGCGCTCCGCCATCGCTCTTGGTTTGCCGTAGCCATTTGGTGCGCGGGCTTGCTGCCCCTTCTGCGGGATAATGGCTTGCCGACAACCCTGGTTTTAGCCGGTGCCGTTGCCCTCTTTGAACTGTTCGGCGGCAGGTTTGTGTCGGCGGCTGTGGCCTTCGTCGTGGGTGCTGGGCCAGGGCTCGCGTACTACGTTCTTAAGACCTTAGGCACGGCGGTTGACAGTGCAAGGCTCTCAGCGAGTCATCTTGGTCAGCAGGACTATGACCTCTTTTTTGCTTATCTGCCGGTGTACCTCCCCTGGGCGCTGGTACTTACGGCGGGGTGCGGCCTCTGGGCCTGGAGGGGAACGGCTCGGCGGGTGGTGCTCTGCGCGACGGTAGCGTCGCTTCTGGGGCAGATGGCGATTTATGCCCTGTTTGAGCCGGGATGGATGCCTTGGAGCAGAAATTACTTAATGTTCTTTGGGCAGGTGCTCTTCCTGGGATGTGTCGGAGCGCCAACTCGCGGCGTCAGAAGGGCCCTCTTTTTTGCCGGAGCGCTCGGGCTTAACGTGGCGACGAACATATACCTGAACTGCTTTGAGCTCCCCAGAAACCGGCTCTTCCATGAGCCGATAGCCGTGTACAGGTACGACCACCTTTCGTCCTTCATTGCTGCGAATCCTGAGGTTTTGCCGCCTAATTCCACGGTCTACATGAGCGTGCCGGCAGCGGTCCCGTTGGCATTCAAGGTCGTCCCGTTCCCTGGAATTGAATTCAAGCCTGTGTACTTTTCCGATAGTCCAGTCGACTGGAGGTCTTTTATCTCGTTTCCGGAACTCCTCCGGCGGGTGCCGTCGGAGAGCCGATACTTCCTATTCCATTGGCGCGTGTCCAGGGGGGTGTTCAAGGTTGGCCGCTCAGCAGTCCCGAGGCCGAGTGCTCAGGAAATTGCCGGATACAGGATCCTTTTCGAGTCAGAGGACCCTTTGTCGGATGGAAATGCGGGCCTCATGCTTCTTGAAAACACGCGTTTGTAAGGACAAGGCTGGGAGGGGTAGGACAATGACGTACCAATTCGACCAGTCCTTAAGAGACTATGAAGGTGTCGGGAGCAGGGGCATGCTTTCGGCGGCATTGGCTGTCCATCGGTTGAATATCCCCGATTCAGCCAAGTTGAGAGGGGGAGGCAGGGATTTGGTTGGCAGCCGAACCGGGATCGCCATTCTTGACAGCAGCTCTAGGAGGATTCTTGTGCCGCCGAGTAGCTCCGCTGAGGTTGATTTCTGGGTTTTTGCGGACGGGCGCTGTGTTGTCACTCACGCTAATCCTCATGTGGCTCGCCTTGATGATTATCCGAGTCTCGGTGAGTTTCTGGAGTCTTGGGGTATTAAAAGAGCTGCCGAAGTAGCGCTCGGCGTGCCACATGGCGTGATTCTTGCGAATCTTAAGACACATGGACAGGAAGAGTGGCTGCTCAAAGCCTTCGAAATTCACGGGATTCCCCTGGCTGAAGTGGCTCTCTTAGACCAGGAATATCCGGCGACGGATCGGCTGTTGCGGAGATTCCTGACGGAGGGTGTGGCCCCCTTGCTTGTGAGAGTTTCTCGGATTGAGCCTCTCGAAAATGTAAACGCAATTTTGCGGCAGCCCCGAATTTTTGCCCGTCCGCGAGGCTTCTTCTATGATCCAATCGGGAGCGAAGCTGCTGATTATTTATGGCCCTTTGCAAGAGAAGAGGTGGAGGAGATGTACTCGCTTGCACCGGAGTTAATTTGCTTTTTGTGCTGTCCCTCAAGGTGGGAGAGAGAGGACCAAATTACTCCCATCGCCGAGAAAATGAAGGCGAGCGGAATCCGCGCACCCATTGTTATGACGGACCTCGAGTTGATGAACGAGTGGAGTGGCGTTATCAAAGAGTGGGGATAGCGCATGCGCTCGCTGGCTCGCGTTCTGTAAGGAATCTCCCTGGCTCAAGTCCAGGCGCAGCGTTGTTGGGGTGTGTGGAGTGGC
>JAFMJG010000099.1 GCA_017853605.1 bacterium | reverse complement strand
TTTCTAGGCCCCGATCAAGCTTGGATCGGAGGCCGCACCCTCATGCTCCTCTTCGTTCGCCAGGAATGGATTACGGGCCCGCCGCCTTAGAAGCGCGAAGGTCTCGTGATACCCAACCTCAATAAGGCTGTTAAGGTACTCTGGGTCGAGCGCCACGTACGACATCACCTCGTAGGCGGCCTCTTCGCCGAGCTTGGCTTTCACGAGCGTAAAGAGTGGCCAGAGGGCGCCACAGGCGTCAATGAACCTCTTGCGCGAGGAGCCAACTGCCTGCTTGAGGTACACGCCGAGGCTGCCCGGGTTCCGTATCGTAAGCGTTTCGGGCGGGCGGAGGCAAAACGTGTCGTCACCTGCAGGAACCTCCCAACTTGGCCTCGTATCGTGGGCCTCGCCGTACCGGTCGAGCCACCACGAGCGCCCAGAGATATCTATAACAACAATGCGGTGAGCGCCGAGACGAACCGCTGGATCAACCGGTATATTCTGCGAGATCCCCCCGTCCACGAGGCGTACCCTGCCACGATCTGTGTCCAGCTCAACCGGGGGCAGGATAGAGGGGAGCGCGGCAGACGCGAATCCGTGCCTCGCATTGATCTCGTCAACGTAGCAGACGTCAAACGTCGCCCCGACCAACTCCTCGGGAGTAAGCTGATGGTGAGAGCTCAAGAAGAGCAGGGGGCGCCTCTGCGGCCCCTCCATGGTGGTCATTACGCCAACCGCGCGCAGCGACGTTGCCCGGCTATGCGGGCTAAGGCCCCCTTGGCTCCCGATAACGGAATTCAGGCGCTCCTCAAGGGGGGCTGGGTCGAGCACAGAGATAGCGGAGCTGTTGGGCCCTGGAGAAAGGTACTGCGCGGTGGCGATACGTATTGCGCGAATGAACGCTAGTGTCCGTGAGCCCTTAAAGGTGTTTGAGAACGTTCTCTCACGCCACAGCTCCTCAAGCGTCTCGATGCTCGCCGTGATCCCGCTCCTAAGAAACGCTGACAACACCAGGCCATTCACGGCTCCAATGCTGCTCCCCAGCACTATCGAAGTGTTGTCTAGATCCTTGCCAAGAACCTGGGCAAGCGCCTTGAGTGCTCCTGCTTGGTAGGCCGCCCTGACCCCGCCACCGGACAGAACTATGCCGAGATCACTGCCGTTAGGCTCCAGCGACTTACGAAACTTTAGTGCCCTTTGGTCCTCGGACTGAGGCCTTCTCCTCATAAAACCTCTGAGGTCCCCACGTCCCCATCTAGTAAAATCGACAGGTTACAGAAAAGCTTAATAAACGGGGGCTCTTTCAATTAGTATCTCGTCTCTTGTTAGGATGCGGCAAGGGGTCGAATCGACAGCGCAAAGCGAGCAGATCCGCCCCGAACCGGGCCACACAACATACGCCCCAGTGTGGGTCCCTCTTTGGAGGGGTGAGGGAGTGCACCCCCTATGGTAGCCTTCCCTCGTGCTTACCAAAGGCGACAACCCCATGCTCCAAGGCGGCGAACGTACCGTGGTTACGGTGGATGGTCTGAGCGCATCTGGAAAGAGCGCGTTGGCGCGCGCGCTGGCAGATAAGCTGGGATTCGCGCACCTGAACTCGGGGTTACTGTACCGCGCTGCAGGGTTTCTGGCCCACAAGGCTGGCCTTCGCTATGAGGACGGTCCCATGATAGCCCAGGAGCTGGCCCAGCACTCGATAGTGCTGCGCCACGACGAGAGGCTCGGGGCAGTGGTAGAAATCGACCGAGTGCCATACGAGGCAGAGCTTATGTCTCGTGCCATATCCGATGCGGCATCGGCGGTCGCGAGACATAAGCCTGTGCGAGATCACTTTCTGCTCCTGCAGCGTCGCGCCTTTGAGCCCATGGGGGTTGTGGCAGAGGGGAGGGACATGGGCACCATCGTATTTCCGGACGCCCCGGTAAAGTTTTTTGTCGAAGCGCGCCTCGATGTCCGGGCGCAGAGGCGCTGTGAGCAGCTTCGCGCGGGCGGCCATGCCGCTGATCTCCCTGCCATACGCCAAGAGATTGCCGAGCGTGATGAGCGCGACTCAACGCGGGCTGTGGCCCCGACCAAGCCAGCAGATGGGGCGATTATCATAGACAACTCCGAGGCGACGCTCGCTGAGAACGCCAGCAGGATGGCAGACATCGTGCTTCAGCGGCAGTCTCGCTAGCTTGCCTACCGGGGCGCCTCCGACCCGAGGTTCAGGAGCACCGCAACTGAGCCCATGACGATGTTCGCCATCCAGGCAGCCAACGGGGCCGGCAGCAGCTCGGCCCGACCCATCGAGACGCTAAATGAGTCAACTGCGTAGTAGGCAAACGCAACAAACAGCGCCGCCATCGAGCTTTGGGCCATGCTTCCGGAGCGGGCAGGCAGGAGCGTGAAGGGAAGCACTATCATCCCAACGATGAAAACGACGAAGGGAGAAGCGAGCTTTGCGTACATGTCTGGAAGAAACTGAGACGTTGACACCCCGTTATCCCGCTGCTTCCTGATAAAATCACGAATCTCGCCAAAGCTCATCGTGCTCGGCTCGTTCTTGAACCTGTAGAAGTCTTCCGGAGTCTCCCCGATCACCAGCGGCAGCTCCTGGAAATGCTCAACCGACACCGGCTGAGTGTCGAAATGGTACTGGTCGACATCCCTCATGGTCCACCCGAAGTCGTCCGAGATCCAGCTCGCCGTCTCCGCATCTGTTCGCTTGAGAACGCTCCAGGTATCGCCGATCACGAACTGCGAAAGTCCGTTCAGGCTGTTGGAGCTGGAGCTAAAGAGGTCCACCGCATAAAAATTGCGCCCGCTGCGCCACCAGAATTCCGTCTGGTTGTAGCCGCCCTTCTTGTCCTTTTGGCGAATGTCGAGGTTGTAGAGCTGCTTCTGCTTGCGCTCTGCGGCCGGAACCACATACTCCCCAAGGATGAACGAAAGCAGCGAAAGGAGCAGTCCGCCAACGATGAGCGGACGTGCGAGCCACAGCAGCGTGAGCCCGCTTGCCCTCATCGCGGTCACCTCTGAGCTCTTCGACAGGAGGCCAAAGGTAAAAAGCACAGAGAACATCAGGGCGATGGGGAGCATCAGCATGACCATCAGCGGAACCTTGCACAGGAAGTACTCTACGACCAGCAGCACGGTGGAGTTTTCCGTAAGCACGTTGTCAAAACGGTCAAAGAAGTCGACCATCAAAAAGAGGAACACGCACGTGCACAGGCCAATGACAAAGTTCTTAAGCAGCAGCCCGGCTAGGTACCGGTGAAGAATCTTCATTCGCCCCTCCCGCTGCCGCGCAGCCGCGCAGCCAGCCGAAGAACGCCCTGCAACACGCCCTCAGAAACGGACTGCCACCTCTCCGTGGCAACTCTGTGCACCAGGATGCCGGCCAGGGCCGCCGCAACAATATTAGGTGTCCAGAGCGCCACACCAACGTGAATTGCGCCGCTATCGGCGAGCGCCACTCCGATAGAAAAAATGGAGTAGTAGAAGATAAAGACAGCTAGCCCGAGGACCGCCGCGAAGCCAGCTCCCCAGGTGCGCTGCGTCCTCGGCGACATAATCCCAAGCGCCATGCCGATGAACGCCATGATGATCGAGGCCAGCGGAAGTGATGTTCGTTGCCCAAACTCAATCTTTGCCCGCCTATATTTCTTGGCGACCTCGCCCCGGGAGAGCTTCTCTCCGAACGCCTCAAGGGTCTCGGCATCAGTGGACCGCAGCACCATCTTGTACTCGCGAATGGCCTCTCGAAGGCGCGACATTCCCAGCTCCCGCACCGCAAGCCCCTTCGACGCCTCATTTTTAATCTCATTAGGGTCAACCGCCAGGCTGTTGGAATCGAACTCTGTCTTCACATATCGGCCATCCTGCCGCTCATGTGCTACCCCTTCCGCGAGCAGGAGCGAGATCGTCTGCGTTTTTTCGTCCGCCACGATCTTTCCACGCTTGGCTATCACCACTTTTCTCTGGTCTTCGCCCCGCTTGTCGTCAACAAGCACCCGCTGGAGGTCCCCCGTCTGGTAATTAATAGAGTCCGCGTACAGGGTGATGTCACCGAGCTTGTTGAACACGCCCTCAGTCAGTCCGGAGACACTCTTTGACCTCGCGACCTCAAATAGGGCACGCGACAGCGACTCAAACCCCCAGGGGCGAAGGACGCACGACACAAAAAGCCCAAGCACGCCCATCGATACCCCAAACAGGGCGATGGGGCGCAGGAAGCTCGTTAGGCTTATGCCACTCGCCCGCATCACGACTACCTCAGAATCTCCACAGAGGCGCGCGAACGCGAGCATCACCCCAAGCAGGGTTGACATGGGAAGGGCGATCTCAAGGAAGGTGGGGATAATCGAGACAAACACCCGCACGATCTGCCCGATCTCGACCCCCCGGTTAATAATGAGAGATGTGAGCTGAAGCATGCGAAGCGTCAGCAGTAGGCCCGTGAAGGCTGCGAGGCTTATCCCGAAGAACACCAGGATTTCCATCACTATGTAGCGGGATAAGATCCTCATGAAATCGCTCCCTCGCGTCGGCCTAAAGCCAGCAGGCGGCCCCGACGGCGCCCAGCGACAGGATACCTGTTTGGGCCTCAAGGCACACCCAGGCGTCAGCAAATAAAAAAGGGACCCTGAGGTCCCTCTTTTCAGCCTGCGGGCTACATTAGGCCCGGTCCCTTGCGCAAACGCGCCTCGTCCTTCCGCTGCTTCTTCCTTGCCTCTTTCTCCTTACGCTTCCGGCGCTCCGACGGCTTCTCAAAGTAACGGCGGGCCTTGAGCTCCTTGAACAGGCCCTCCTTGATAAGCTTGCGCTTCAGAATCTTCATCGCCTTCTCAATGTTGTGGGAAACGGCAACTTCCATCGGCCCTGTGCGAGCTCGATCGTCGGAGTGGCGAGCCTCACGCGCCCGCGGCGCCTCCGGGGCGCTAGCCTCGCGGCCCTCAGCCTCCGGTCCACGCGGGTTGCTCTCAGCTTTCTCGTTAGTAACTTCCTCGTTCATAGCCACGAAACCAATCCTTTCATCTTTGCAGCACAGCCGGGCCCTTTCAGGCCTAACAGCTCCCAAGTGTCTTTGGGAGCCCGATTTTTAGCAAATAACCACCGAAGATGTAAAGAGATCGCGCTGTTGAGCCCATGCTTCAACGTCATTAGTGCTGCCGCCCGCACCCGCCCCGTCCTGATTAATTTGTTTCCTTTCAGCATCTTATGCTGCGACTAGCTCGAAGATGGTAATTTCGGGCGGGCAATTAACGCGAAATGGGATGCCTACTACCCCAAGCCCCCTGGAGGTGTACACCAAAGACCCGCCAACTTCGGCCATGCCAGCTACAAAGCGCTTGTCGTTGACGGGAGCCGCAACCTCAGAGACTCCAGGAAGGCAAACCTGCCCGCCATGCGTGTGGCCGCACAGAGCCAGCGCGAACGGCACCCCTCGGGCCAAAATCGCCGAGACGTAGTCGGGGTTGTGGCTCACCACAAGACGAGCCTGGCGGTCATGCTCAAGCGGCGAGGGGAGCTGCGGCAGTCCCGTAAGAAAGTCGTCTGAACCAAATACGGCGATGCTGTGCTCGCCCCGACGAATCACCACCTGCTCATTAAGCAAGACCCGAATCGCTGGGTAGCGGCGAAACGCCTCTGAGAAGAGCCCAAGGTCATTCCACCTCTCGTGGTTGCCAACGACCGCGACGATCCCGTCGGGCGGAACGTAACTCGAAAGGATCTTTGCCGCACCTGCAAACAGCTGGGGCGCAGCATCCTCCGCATCCAGTCCTGCGTACGTTGGATTGCGGACCCATCCAAGCATGGGCCAAAGCGGGTTGTCGTTGCACAAAACGTAATCCCCACCGAGCACAAGCAGATCGGGCGAATGCGCCCGAAGCATGTCAAGACCCGACACCACCCATTCGTCCGGCACCCAGATACCAAGGTGAATATCGGTGTAGAAGCCGACTCGGTAGCCTTCAAAAGCCGAAGGAAGCCCTGGGACAGCCACCCGCACACGCTCAGGCACGATCACTGACGCGCTCGACTTCAACCCCATGTCGGCGCATCCCGCGCCGATGACGGCTGCCCCAGCGGCAACCGAGGCGCCACGCAGAAACGCCCTGCGGGAGATGCCCAGGCGTTTCGCCTCTTCGCCAGCACTCATAGCACTCACTCTTACCGCAACCGATGCGCCAGGATTCCGGTTCCCGCCGCGGACCGCCGGCGCACTGCCCAGCCTTCGCGCGAACGGTTGCTGCGAACCGCCATCGCCCAGCCTCCCGAGGATATCCAGGCATGAAGGGCCTCAATATCGGGATGACGACGCTCAAGCTCCCGGAACTCGGCGCCATGCCAGAGCCGCCTGCCCGATCGAGAGACGCCGATCCTTTCCTCCAGCACCGCGTGGCACAACTCATGGTACAGGACCGGAGCGATCCAGCGGACGGCAGAGGGCTCAAAGAGCTCGCGCGCCACCACCACTCGCCGCCTGCGGATATTGCACGACGCCAGCACCCTCTTTTGCCGCCGGCCACTCCACACTACGGCATAGGAATCGAGCTCGCCGCGGTTAGGGAAAAACTCCCTCCGCAGCCCGCACCATGCGGCATGCAGGAACGGGTCACTTGCTGAAACAGGGACAGCCCTCGCCCTTCGTGGCGCAAACAGCAGCTCGAGTTGAGGGAGTATCCGCATCCTAATCCTACTGAAGATCGTCGTCCTTGACGTCGACAAGAAATATCCCCGCCACAAAATCGACAACCTCGTCGAGGCATACCCCTCCATAGGCGCCGGCCACAAACAGGTCCGCGCCAAGGCCCACTTCCCCTGGGCACACCTTGCGGTCCGCGGACGGCGCGAAAAGGGGCCCCACGCCAAACTCATTAGAGGTCTCGACCATCCCAGGGAACTGCCTTCCAAAATCCCCAACCCGAAGCGACAACGGCATCATCTGCCTGTAGCCCGCCTGGCCGTACTCCGTGACTCTCACGACCCCTCCGAAGGAAGGCCCGACTCCAACATCCACACGGAAGATGTCTAACAGGTCAAGCAGGCGATTCGGAAGGTACAGAAGGGCCTCCCTCCAGGCGCTCGGCTCGGCCTGCACCGGCACCGTGGAGAGGTCACCCCAGGGAGCTTTAGGGCTTACCGGAACCAGTTCGGTCTCAAGGGAGGGCGCGGCCGGCGGCTCTTGCCCGAAGCATTTCACAGGCACGACAAGAACCAACGCAAGCAGGAAAGGAGCCACTAGGCACGACGCAGGTAGCCTCATGTCGGCTACCCTAACACTGCCGCGCGGCACGGGGTACAGGTTTCTCGCCGTCAGGCAGCCTCAATTAGGGCCACGAGCTCGCTGTGGTAGGTCTGGGGGAACATGTCAAGCACACGAACGCTTGAGAGCCTGTAGCCACGCTCGCACAACGCCTGAACGTCCCGGGCAAACGTCGGCGGATAGCAGCTCACATACACCACGCTCCGCGTGTGCTCCGAATTGAGGCGCTGGCACACCTCAAGCGCTCCGCCCCGCGGAGGATCGAGCACCACCGAAGCATCCGGAACACACGCAGAGACCCACTTCTCGCAGCTCATGGAGTGAAACACCAGCCTGTCTGAAACGCCCGCCTGCTGGGCACGCTCACGACCGAAGGAAACAAGCGCTGGATCGAGCTCCACCGCAGTAACCCGGTGCCCGGCAGCCGCAAGGGGGATCGATATGTTGCCGGCTCCTGCAAAGAGGTCCGTCACTGCCTCTGTCTGTATGAGGGATGCAATGTGCTCGAGCATCAGTGCGTTTGCGGCCTCGTTATTCTGCGAAAAGTGCCCGACGGGCGGCGCACCTTGCATCAACGCCGCCGCTGGGTAGATCGGCCGATGGCGGTAGTGCACCCTGAGGTGCGGCGCCCGCCGCTCGAGCTCTAGGAAAGACTCCTTCAACAGCAGCGTGTCCAAGGCATTCCCGTTTCGCGGGTGCACTTCGAGCGCGACGTACACAACTCCGCCATGATCCTCAACCGTGACCGTCTCGATTTCCGGCGCACACCCGCGCAGCAACGCGATATTTTCGGCAAGAAAATCATTAATTGCGTCAGTTGCTATTGGGCAGTGGCTCAGCTCGACGATGCTGCGGCCGTGCTTTCGGTACAGGCCGAATTCCCCCTTCTTGTTGATGTGGAAAGACATCCGCCTTCGATACCTGAAACCAGGAAGGTCGGCGCCAAGGACGCTCAACCCGTCGGTAGCCTCCACTCCACCGTGCGTCCGGAGGAGGCTCTCCACCATATTGGACTTAAGCACCCGCTGGGTGCCGAGCTCAATGTGCTGCAGGTCGCAGCCGCCGCATGCCCCAAAAGCGGGGCAGGGGGGGGGCACCCGATGCTCAGAGGGTGACAGCACGGAGACAAGCTCCGCGTCTATGTACGACTTCTTGTTTCGGACAATCCGAGCCTGAACCAGCTCTCCCGGCACGGCGAACGGCACGAATGCCTTCTTTCCCTCGAGCTCTGCTGGAGACCTCACGTCGCCAACGCATGCCCCCCCAGCAGCCAGGCCGGCAAGGCTCACTGTGACGACATTTTCCCCTTTTGCAACCATCGACATGCGCTCAGGCTAGCATGCAGGGGCCGAATGATAAACTCGTTCGCCGGGGGCTCTGACAAACGAGGGCCGACGTCACCGGCTCTCGAATTTCGCGATGAAACGGCTGACAGTGCCTAGCGCTTTCTCGTAGCGCTGCTCGGCAAGAGCACAACAGTGCCGCAGGACATCGCAGCCCGCCTTGTCTTTGTGAAACGTCGCCGCATCCCTAAGCGCCGACCCGAAGTAGAGCGCCCGCTTCGCGTGGTCTCGGGACAGCTCCCCTGCAGCGCCACTGGAGCTGGTGAACGGCAGCTCTCGGGGCGCCGCATAAAAGTACCACAGCGAGAGCTGCGAGAAGAGTGAGGTGTCCAGCCCCACCCAGCGCATCATGACCTCTGGGGCGTTCCCCTTCGCCTGCCAGTGGGTGGCCACCAAGGCGAACCCCTCCCGCAAAAGGCCCTGCTGCGCGCAGCTGAGGGGATCGCTGGGCATCGCAACTGATCGGACAAATTCAAGCCACGCCAGCTCTGAACGCGCCAACCTGTTTCGGGACGCTAACGATTCGGAAACGATCAGGTTCCAGGGCTGGAGGGCATGCGCCAGCGCATTCGAGATCACTTCGCTGCCCTCCGGGAAAACAGTGAAGGCCGGAGAGATGCTCAGCAGGCCCCTCTGGTGAGTAGTCAGGGGCTGCGTCAGCATGACCGGGCGTCGGCCGACCTTGTTAGCCCTAAAGGCGTGCCCAAACCGCGAGAGGTAGGCGACCGCCACCTCAGAGATGCCCCGCTCCTCCTGCTCTGTGTGTCCCGCAGCCCCCCATCTATTTCCCAACTTTATCGCCGCGCGCGCCTCGGAATCCGGAAAGTGGAGGATGCCGCTCGCGAAGAAAAAGGGCTCCGGCCTGAGCACAAAAAAGCCGCGCTCAATCTCAGCTCCGATACCCGACTCCAGGAAGGCCGCATGGCAGGAGCTGGGAGAACCTTCGCGGTTGCCCTCGAACTCCCCTCGACGCTCATTGTGGTCGTGAGACAACATGCCTATCCTTGCTGCGCCCGATAATCCGGCCGAAGCCCTAGAGTTTCATACCTTGCCGTGCTTACTCAATATGGCGGCCCTGGGGGATACCGGACTTTAATCATGCCTTACGGATAGCCAGTCAATCTCCCCTCCCGAGGGCTACCCAAGGTAAACGTCGGTCTCTCCCGGATTGCGGAGGTTAACCCTGAAGTCTCGCACAACTGGGAGGCGCCCCAGCATCAGGTGCACGGCATGCTGGACCCGGCCAGATCCCAAGCCATGCACGATCTTCGCTTGGGCCCGTCCAGCCAGGGCGAGGCGCGAGATGAAGTCCTCAACCGCCCGGCCCGCCTCTTCCATGCTCATCCCATGAAGGTCTATCTGATCGGGAACCCGTGTCGAGCGGTCCGCAACAACAGTCAGGACAGGCGCCTTATCCTGTGCCGCTGGCCTTACTTCCAAGTCGGCCTCGGCCACGACCACCGTCATAGCCCCGAGAGCCACCCGCAGCTTATGCGCGCCGACTTTGGAGGCGACCACGCCACAGCGGCCCAGGGGGCGGACGAGGACGGTATCTCCAACCTGCGGCATACGAGGCGGCATACAACAGGCGCCCTATCCCTCGTCAATTCGGACTAGGTGGTAGTTCTTCTTGCCACTGCGCAGCACGAGAAACCCCCGTTCAAGAATGGTAGTGGACCTAAGGAGCATGGACTCATCAGAGACCCGCTCGTTGTTCACGTATATTCCTCCCCCCTGAACCAGCCTTCGAGCCTCTCCCTTTGACTTTGCAACGGTCATGGCGAGCAGCGAGAGCAGGTCGAGCTCACGAGCCTGAGCCCTTGTCAGGGTGGTTGAGGGGGCATCCCCAAGCAACTCCTCCAGCTGGGCCTTTTCCAGCCCTTCAACGGTGCTGCCAAAAAGGGCAGAGGCCGCCCGCTTCGCCTCCGCAGATGCCTCCGGCCCATGCACCAAGCCACACACGGAGTCTGCCAACGCATTCTGCGCAAAGCGCCTCTCCGGATGAGCTTTGTGCTCCGCCTCAATCTGCCCGATCTCGTCGGGAGTCTTGAAGGTGAAGATCTTCATCATCCGAATCACGTCAGCATCCGGCACGTTGAGCCAGAACTGGCGGAACGCGTAAACGCTTGTCATTGCCGGATCGAGCCAGACAGCATTCCCCTCGCTCTTCCCAAACTTCTTGCCCTCCGAGTTGGTGATGAGCGGGAAGCAGAACCCGTAGGCATCCCCCTGCACTTTGCGCCGTATCAGCTCCAGGCCGGCAGTAACATTCCCCCACTGCTCCGAGCCTCCAATCTGAAGCTTGCAGTTGTGCACGCTGAACAGATGAAGGAAGTCAAAAGCCTGAAGCAGCATGTAGCTGAACTCAGTGTACGAAATTCCCTCTCCAGTGAGGCGACTTTTGACCGAGTCCTTGGCCATCATGTAATTGACCGTGAAGTGCTTGCCAACATCCCGCAGGAAGCCGAGGAAGGTAACGTCCTTCGTCCAGCTGATATTGTTGACAAACAAAGGCTCGGCGGCACACCCCGACCGCTGCCACAACAGCCTGGACTGGGCCTCCAGGAGTGCGGTGTTCGTTGCCACCTGCTCGAGCTCCAAGAGGTTCCTTTCAGCGCTGCGCCCGCCCGGGTCGCCAATCATGCCCGTGGCACCACCAAAGAGCAGTATCGGGGCAAAGCCCGCCTTAGTGAGGTGAATGCTCACTATTAGGGGCACTAGGTTGCCGACCTGGAGGGACGGGGCAGTAGGGTCGAACCCAACGTAGAAGGCATCCCCTTCTCTAAGCTTCGATAAAGCCTGCGGGTCCGAGATATCCTGAATAAGACCGCGCCACTGTAACTCTTCTAACAGGTTCATACGCCAAGCTCTTCATGATTTTTGCGTGTTTTCGAACATTTGATACCATACGGGACTGACTTTTACACTGCCTTCGCGTATGGCCGCCCCGATCCCCCCTAGTATCAATGAGGCCCTCTGTTTGCGCCGGAATGCTGGGGCTCTGCGCGTCTTGCGCACTCCCCTGGGCGGAATCGACCTGTGCTCAAACGACTACCTGGGGCTGGCGCGCCTGTTGTCGTCGCACCCCACAATCCTCTCCGGCGGCGGAGCAACGGGCTCCCGGCTCATCAGCGGCAATAACCAGGAGCACGAAGCTCTTGAGTCTTTTCTGGCGGCGTTCCACCAGGCGCCGGCAGCACTCCTCTTTGGCTCCGGGTACGAAGCTAATCTCGGCCTCCTCGGAAGCCTCGGGCGGCGGGGAGACACTATTATCTACGATGAGCTCTGTCACGCGT
>JAFMJG010000217.1 GCA_017853605.1 bacterium | reverse complement strand
CGCCGTCGCCTCGCTGTACGAGCGCGCAAGGTTCTGGTGCCGCCGGATGCAGCTCGCAGAGTTTGCCCCGAGGAACTCCATAATGAGGCCACGGGTCGGCAGGAAGGTTACCTCGCGAGTTTCAGCCGGCAGGGGGTGATCGGCGATCTCTCTCATCCATCTTTCGCCAGCGCCGCCAAGCCGGTAGAGGCGGCGCATCTCCTCAATCATGGCGTCGATTCGCAGCGCCTTCGCGATGCTGCTTCTCATTGCCGGACTGAAGGTGATCTTCGTTCCATCTCCCCCGTTTATTGCGTCGAGAGAGTAGGCAAGCTGCTCGACATACGAGCGGACGTCCACGGGCTCCTGTTCTCTGCCGTGCCGCCGGCTATGCCGATCAGGGCTCGGCCTGAGCTTCTCCAGCTCGTTATGCTCGTAGGGGCCCATGGCGATCGCCCGAAAGAAGATCTCAAGGGGCGGCGCTGCTTCGGGCGAAACAATCCCGTTTTCGATGCCGAGCTCGCGCGCGCCATGGGTGGCAAGGTAGTGGCGCACCCTGTCGTGCTCCGCCAACGCCTCCCTGATGCCATATCCGTTCTGCCAGCAGCCAAAGCCCGTCATCCCTGCCTCGCTCCTTACCTCCACCGTGCGGCTTTTCATGTAGTGGGGAGTCAATCGAGTCCGGCCAGCGCGCAGGTCTCCAAGGCACTCGTCAATCGCCGCAACAACCGGTCGCCTGATTCGGTACCTATCGAGGCCCATCATGTGGGCGATGCACACCGCATCAAGGGCTGTATACTCCTCCGGTCCCACCCTCTCATCGCGCATCTTCTCCAAGGCCCCGCGCAACAGCACGTCCCAGGGGGAGCTCGCCGCCCCAGTGCCCGTCCCGTCGTTACCCTCGCGCAATCGACTCCGGGCGGCAATAAACCCGGCCCACAGCGACCCGCTCCATAGCACCTCGGGGGGCGCCCCAGCTTCACCGAGGGCGGCGCGAAGGCCCTCGAGATGCCGAAATGCTTCAGGCCGGAGGGCCGCATCCCCATTGGGGTCCTGCGCGATCTCCTGCATGAATGCCTTCCACGACAAGGACTCAACCATCGACCGCCCTCTTTCGCTCGCTCGTGTGGCGCGACTCCCCGACACAAGCGAGCTCTCGAGGTATTTCTCGATCCCCTGCGAGAGCGTTGCCAGCCACTCGATGGGTGGTCGCTCGCTGCCCCCATTGTGGAAGCACCTCCATGAAGCCACCTGCGGGAGGTGGCTGAGGAGCCCCTGCTCCGTCCACATCGCCTCTGCGCCGCCGTTTGTCTCAGCTTCTGAGTATCCCAGCGCCTGCAAGATCGCCTTTACAGGAACTGGGCGAACGATAAGCCGCTGAGGCGGCACTCCTGAGGGGGGCACTGACACCGCCAAGCGCCGGTCCCTGGGCGCGAGAGGATCCGGCAGCTCGGGGAGCGCGAGCACATACTTCGCGCAGTTTAGCCCACCCCGCCTCGCAAAACCGGCAACAGCCTCCCGGAGGGTCTCCTGCGGAAAAAGTGCGCGCGCAACGAGGCCCGGCACATGCCTGATCGGATCGTCGTTACAGATCTCGGGCTTTGAGGGCCGGAACCCCTTGAAGGATGCAACCGTAACCCGGCCCTGCGCCAGCCGCTTATCCTTAAGGTAGTCGGCGCACAGCGAGGCCGCAAAGGCGTGCCGATGCTGCTCAGTCACCTGAACACCCTGGGCATACCCGAGGAGATCGTGGCCCCCGGCAAGAGCCCTCCCCATTTTAGACAGGTGCCGGCCGTGCGTCTTCTGGCCTGAAAGGTGACTTTCGTACCAATAAGGCCCATCGGCAAAATAGGCGTAGAAGGGATCCCGAAAGATGGGAGCACAAAGACTCTGGCAGTTGCTGAGCAGGAACGTGAGCAGCCGATCGGTCGCCTCGGTTGGCAGGCCAACACGGTTCACGACACCCGGCTGCAGCGGCCCGAGGCTCTCAAGCAACATCTGGCGCACCAGCTCGCCGCAGCGGAGGTGCGGGGAAAAGAGCTGAAGCAGCCGCGGCTCCTGCAGCACGAGGGCCCGCTCGCCACCCTCTGGCGAGCCATCCCGGCGCGGAAGCGCCCACTGCAGCTGCGCCCGAATCAGCGGATTCACTCCCGGCAGCCCATCTTCCCCCACCTCAAGCCTATCTCTCAGGAAGTTTGCCACTTCCTCCCGCACCTCCCGGAGCATATTTCGCGCGCAACCAGAGGCAGCGTGCTTAAGGGCAACGAGCCGAGAGTTGATGAGCCTGCGCATGATGTACGCTGGCGTGCTGCTGCCCCCCTCTCGCGCAAGGGGGGGCGCGAACTCTACGTCGAGCCGGTCAGGCTCCCGCCGCAGGTCTGCCGAAGCCGCACCGAATGCGGCCACATGCGAGACGATCCAGTCGAACCGCCCGCCGTTGAGGGCGCATGCCGCGCGGAAGCCGGGCTCCTGCAAAAGTGGATACAGCGCCTTTAGGCTATGTTGGGGGAGCTGCGCCAGGAGCTCCGAGACAAACGGAGGGAGCGGAAACGCCTCGGGGTGCCTCTGATATCGCTGGGGGCTAAGGACGTGTCGCCGCCGCGCATGGCGCGTATACTGCGCCTCTGAAACGCGCTCCCTGGTCTCTTCCGGCAGCCGCGCGTAGAGCTCGCCGAGCTCCCGCTGCGAGTTAAAG
>JAFMJG010000098.1 GCA_017853605.1 bacterium | reverse complement strand
ACGGTGGTTAACAGCCACCTGCTCTACCGACTGAGCTACCGGGGAACAGTAGCTGGCGTATAATTCGCTGGTCAGGCACCGAAAGTCAATACTGGCAGGCCCCTAAATAGCCCATAAAACTAGGGAAGTGACTGAAAAAGGCGCTCTTTCATGCGCTTCTCGGCATCGTACTGTGGGTTGATGCGAGCTCGACCGAGGCGCCCGGCTGTCTGATTAAGAGACCTGCAGCGTGCTGCGGGCCGCAAAAGCTCTTGATAGGGTAACGTCGTCTGCGTACTCGAGCTCTCCGCCCTTGGGGATTCCCTGGGCGGGCCTGGTCACCTTAATCCCCGCTTCAGCAAGGATGCGCCCCACGTAGAGCGCCGTTGCGTCGCCCTCGACCGTTGCGCTCGTGGCGATGATCACCTCCTTGATGGGCTCAAGGGCGAGCCGCGCTGAGAGCTCCTTGATCCGCATCGTCTCTGGCCCCTGCCCGCGCAGCGGCGCCCACAACCCATGCAACACGTGGTAGCCGCCCCTGAACTCGCCGACTCGCTCAAGCGCCACCACGTCAACCGGCTTCTCAACAACACACAAGAGCGATGCATCCCTCGACTGGTTTTGGCAGATAGCGCAGAGGGAGCCTTCGCTCAGGAAGAAGCAGCGGGGACAGAGCTGCACCTGTGAAGCAGCCTGCTGGAGCGCCTCGCCGAGTGAGCGGGCTAGGTCCCTGTCGTTGGCAACGAGGTGGTACGCCAGGCGCGTTGCGGTCTTTTCGCCAACTGAGGGAAGCTTTGAGAGCTCCTTGATGAGGCGCTGAAGCGCTGGTGGAAACGAGAGCATGCCTCTTTTTTCTCCTTGCTACACCGCCTGCTACAGAAGCCCACCGGGCATGCCAGCTCCGCCGGTCACCTTTGAGAGCTTCTGGTCGAAGTTAGCCTTAATCTTGGCGAGCGCGTCGTTTGCCGCCGCCTTCACCATATCCTGCAGGACCTCGACATCGCCAGGATCCGCGGCCTCAGGCTGGATCTGTACTGAGACTACCTCATACCTGCCGCTTACCTTGCACTTCACCGCGCCGCCGCCAGCGCTCCCCTCTGCCTCAAAGTTTTCGGCCTCTACTTGCGCCTTCTGCATCTCTTTCTGCATCTTCTGCGCCTGCTGCAGCAGCGCCTGCATGTTTCCGCCTGGAAATCCGTTGAAGCCCTTTGCCATAGTTTACCCCGCTAGAGAAACAATCCGTTAACTCAGTTCTTGGTCCGCACCTGCTCAACCTTGCTCCCCGGAAAGACCTTCTGCAGGCTCTGCAGCGCAGGATGCTCCTGAACCTCTGAAGGGCCGGGACGCGCTGCTTGCGGCGCACTCGTGTCAGCGGCCCCGTCGCCTTTCACAAAGGCGACCTTCCAGTTTGAGATCGTATCAGAGCCCTTTCTTGCAATGAAGTCGTTCAGCAACGCGGAGAGCTTCGGCTTGTCGCCCATAATGCTCTTGACGTTAAACTCCGGGCCTGAGCCCTCAATGAACCCTGGCTCGAATCGCCTGACCCGAACACGCCTTAGGCTCTCAACGAACATCCTGCTTGCTCCCTCCGGGATGGTGCGCAGAAATTCCTCCCAAGACAGCGCTCCTGCTGTGGGCTCCTTCCGTTCCGGCGCAGCCGGAGCCGCAGGAGCGTTGGCTGGGGCCTCAAGCCTCGGGGAGGGCGCGCGCGCGGCCTGCGTCTTGCTGGCGCCTGCTGACTCAGGGGGCACCGAGCCGCCGGCCCTGCTGGCGGCCGCAGTTTCAGAAGAGAGCTTGGCGATGAGCTCCCCAAGCTCAGCAACCGGCTGGCGGGTCGCCATGCGCACGGCGAGCGACTCAAACCCATATCGCGGATAGGCAGATCGCATGCAGCGATCTGCGCCCTCTCGCGCAAGGTCCCACAGGTCCTGCATGTCTACGGCCTCAAGAGGGGCTGTGAGCCGCAACAGCTCAACAACAGCGTCATCCCCCAGCCCCATCGCCTTGAGCCGCTGCTCGCCGCCGAGCTTTGCCACAAAGATCTCTCTCCAGTAGCTCACAAATTCCCTCAGCAGGGTGCTCGGATCTACCCCCGTCGCAAAGAGCTCGCTGACGCTCAAGAGCGCCTGCTGCACGTCCCGGCCAACAATGCCAGCGCTCAGCGCGGCCAACGCGCGGCGCTCGACGGTGCCGAGAGCCTTGCTTGCCTCATCAGCCGTGATGCTCCCAAGGCAAAAGCTCTGGACCCTGTCGAGGAGCGTCTGCGCATCACGCATGGATCCGTCTGCCAGGCGCGCAATTAGGCGGATTGACTCGCTGTCGGCCTGGATCTTCTCCTCTTGGCACACCTGCGCGAGTCGCTGCTCAATCGCATGCACGCTCAAGGCGCGGAAGTCGTGCCTCTGGCACCGCGAGATGACCGTCTCGGGAATCTTATGAACCTCAGTGGTCGCCAAGATGAACACGGTGCTGGGGGGCGGCTCCTCAAGGCTCTTTAAGAGCGCGTTAAACGCAGATACGCTCAGCATGTGAACTTCGTCGATGATGTACACCTTATTGCGGTAGCCGGGCGGCGGCAGCGCCTTAAACGAGTCCATCAGCTCACGCACGTTGTCGACGCTGTTGTGCGATGCGCCGTCTATCTCTCGAACTGCAAGGCTAGTGCCTGCTGCGATCTCCCGGCAGCTCTGGCACTCAAGACAGGGCTCAAAGCCCTGGCTCTGTTGGCAGTTGATCGCCTTTGACAGGATGCGCGCGACCGAGGTCTTGCCGACTCCCCGAGGCCCGGTGAAGAGGTACGCATGCACAACTTTTTCGCGCTTAATCGCATTGGCGAGGGTGCGCGTAACGTGCTCCTGGCCGCTGACGGAGCTAAACCCTGCCGGGCGATATTTTCTCGCTAAAACGAGGTAAGACACGAGCTACTTCCAGCTACACAACACCGCTTGAGAATACCCAGTATCGCCGGAGAGCACACCAGAAAGTTTGGGTGACAGGCACTAGCGCCGCTCCCTACGCCGCCCGGCGCAACGTCGCACCAAAAGCCTTGCCCACTGATTGCTCAGCACAGCCAACGGCGTAAAAGAGGGGGTGAAAAACACGACGACCGGGGAGCATCACAGATGCATGCGGTACGGTTGCTACCTTCCGGTCCTGGCCGGGTTCGCGCACTTTCTCGCGCGCCCCAATCGCCGCGCCGAGAGTATAGAGCTCTTGGGCGCTGCTGTCACGGAAAGCAGCAGGGTCGCAGCAAGGATTTCCACAACCGAACTGCTCCGATCGCCCTTTGCACAACCGCCCATCTCTGCTGCCCAGGGCTGCACAAGGCACCAAGCGCTTTGGGCACACGATATCCGTCCTAATAGATTCATGTTTTCTATGCCCACTCTCGGCAGGGCGGCGCCACAGCACGTTGAAGGCGTGCGCCTCAGGCTGTTGCAACGTACCTCAGTAGTGCTGCAGCACACACCAGCTACAAGTCACATACGCCAGTAATATCAATAGCATAGCAATCGCTTTCGGGTGGCACGGCAGCTGCTTGGCAGCTCTTTATGCAGCTAAGCTCAGCGCTACTTCAAGAGATCGCCTTTCAGGTCAGCTTCGGAAACCCGTGGTGGGGGCTCCTCATTGCAAACGAGTACCTGCACCCGAGCGACCACCTTCACCATGCCCTAGTGATCCAGGTAAGGCTTCGGGTCGGGGCGCATGCCACTCACAGCGGTCTTGGCCGTTATCTCGCCCGTGGCGCAAGGGCTCGAGATCTCCCGAAAGGGCTAAGGTCGCTGGTCGGCACGCGCGCTCGTCGCAATGCGCCCTGTATTCCGGCACCCCGCGCTTTCCTGGCACCTAGCAGAGGAAACGGAGCCGCGAGCGTGCGCCGAGATCCTCCACCAGCCCGCCGTGCCCCACCTCAGGCGAGGATCGCCCCTGTGGCGCACTCCCTGCTTCAAGCGGCAGCCGCCGGGCCTTTTCTGCTCTCACGCTCTTCATACAGCGCGAGCAGCCGGTTGTAGCGCCTGGTCACCTCGATACATTCCTCAGCAGCTGCCTCATCGCTATGCGCACTGAGATCGGGGTGCGTCCTCTTGATTTGCTGCCGATACGCCGCCTTAATCTCGCTCCTGGAAGCCCCACTGGGCAGGCCAAAGAGGGCCAGCAGCTGCTTGCACTCAACGCTCTCTCCGCTGTGAGAGGCGCCCGCCTCGCAAGATTTCCAAAAAAAGCCGCGCCAGCGCCGGCCAGCATTGACAGCCAGACGGCTTCGGCAGGCGCGCCACAATCCCACCGTGAGGA
Organism: bacterium; assembly: GCA_017853605.1. Taxonomy (GTDB): domain Bacteria; phylum Bdellovibrionota_C; class UBA2361; order UBA2361; family OMII01; genus OMII01. The sequence goes on along the minus strand of JAFMJG010000098.1, from coordinate 7,618 downwards.
GCAGTGCGGCTGTAGTTAGGGAAATTCCAATTCCGAGCCGCCGCAGCTCGCCCCTCCTCACCGTCTCCCGCTCCGCCTCTTGCGCGAGGGCAGCAGACACTGTCAGCCCAGAAACAAGGCCGTTAAACCTCGGCCCGAAGAGCCCCGCCGCCACTGATCGAATCGCCTCATCTTTTGCGGCGTAACGGGCGATGAGCTCCAAGGCATCAGGAGAGGAGAACCATAGCCTTTCAGGAGGCCCTGGCAACGAGCGAACGAGCTGCATTACCGCCTCGTGCTCAACCGTGGTGCGGGAGCTAAAGTCTGCCATCAAGAGAAGGGCTTTGAGCTTCTCCGGATCGCTCCGCTGCGAGCGGGCCTCTTCAGCAAGTGCCACTCGACGCAGCTGCGGCGCCACCCTCTGCGAAACTGCAGGAGAGATGAGGTCGACCTTTTTCAGGGCCTCCCTTAGCACATGCAGGTCGCCAGACCGCGCTGCAACGAAGGCTTCCTGAGCAGCAACGAGGAGCGCAACTGAGGTCTCGTTACTCCCTGGGCCCGAAGCCGGCATGGTCTCAGCTGCCCCTAGAAGCTCGAAGGCGCGATCAAATCGCCCCTCCTCCAGGAGCCCAACGGCGCGCCTGACAGCCGGCTCTCGGCACGGCTCAGCCAGCTCTCCCAATGCAGCGATCTCCTCCCTCGGCAGGGCCAACACCACGGCGCAACGCGCTTCCGCGTCAGGCGCATCAGCCGAGAGCTTGAGCGCCTCGGCTATCACGCCCCTGCCGTCGGGCGATCTCGCTAGCGCCACGGCGAGGCGACCAACCCCGGAGATATTTGGGGGCTGCTTGATGAGAGCCAGCACCATCACCCGCTCGGCAAGCCCCACATCACCTGCGCCCACCGCAGAGAGCGCAAAGTCCTCAATCGTGCCATCCGGAAGACCCATGACCCTGCCGGTCGCAACGTACTGGCGCGCCACCGCATGCCCGAGGTTCCCTCGGGTCGTCACGATGCTGTCCTCTCCAAGCGTGAACACAACAGCCCCTCCCCCGAGCCTAGTAACGTTGTGCACCGGAAGCGAGACAGCCCCATACGGAACGCTCTCCGCGAAAGCCGCGCAGGCGCCCAGGAGGCACAACCCAGCGAGAGCGAGGGGCACAAAGATGGCGCGAACTAGGAGCATTACGTTAGCCGGGCTTTACCCTTTAGTTGCCCCTCTCCCGTGCCAGCACCGCGACCGGCAATCTACTCAGGAGCAACGAAACGAGTTGAGGAGCAACTGAACGGGTCGAGTGTATCAGGGGAGCTGCCTACCGTCCCTATTTTTAAACTACATCCACCCATGAGGGGCTCCCGAGAGCCCTTTTTGAAACTCCGCTGGCACTCCCTACAAAGCCCAGCCGAGAGGGGCGCAGCGGCCCTACTTCACCATCACTAGGTATTAGGGAGGCACAGGGTAGGTGTCGTATGGGTGTGTTTGGGGCATTTTGGGGCCTACTTCAATGGAATAATGGTTCTCCTGCGCCGATTATTGGACGTTTCCACCCTCCCCTCCGCCGCTCCTCCACAGGTGGGCCTCTTAGCTCCCTGCTCACATCGGCTGCCCTTGCCCTACCCAACACGTATCCCCTACGGTCCCAACAACACATCAACATACGTCCATCGATCCGTGCTTGTTCCATCACCAAGCTGGCCTAATAGATTATACCCAGTGCACACCGCTCCCTGATGCGCCCCTGAGGACCATACTGCGCATGTGTGCACGCCTCCATGGGAACCAGCCACCTGGCTGGTCGTCGACGGGAACGACGATGTCGTGGGAACTAACCTATCCGTCGTGGTGCCATCCCCAAGGTTTCCATACCCATTGAAGCCCCAACACTTAACGCCTCCAGCACTCAGCACCGCGCAGGTGTAGTAATTCCCGCCAGCGACGGACGCAACTCCTGAGGAAAGCCCCGAGACATCTGTCGGAACAGATCTCGACGTTGTTGAGTTATCTCCAATTTCGCCATTTCCGTTACTACCCCAGCACTTGACCGCACCTGTGCTAAGGAGCGCACACACGTGATTGCTGGTGGTTGAGATTGAGCTCACACCCGAGGTCAGCCCGAATACATCGGTCGGCGTTGAACGATCCGTCGTTGAGTTGTCTCCGAGCTGCCCATACCAGTTCGACCCCCAACACTTAACACTTCCGTTCGTAAGCCGCGCACATGTGTGGTAGTTTCCAGCTGCGATCTGCGCAACGCCGGACGTTAGTCCGCTCACGCTTGTCGGCGTTAACCTTCTTGTCGAGGTTCCATCCCCTACCTGGAAGCCGTCATTTAGGCCCCAGCACTTAACGGCTCCTGTGCTGAGAAGCGCACAGCTGTGGTATTGCCCTGCAGTTATCTGTGTTACTCCGGATGTAAGCCCCGTGACCTGAGTCGGAACTAACCTGTCAGTAGTGGTGCCATCTCCAAGCTGGCCGCCATAATTATTCCCCCAACACTTTACAGCTCCAGTGGTTAGCAATGCGCAGGTGTGAATATACCCCGCCGCGATCTGAGATACCCCCGACGACAGTCCCGAAACAGCCACGGCCTTTGACGTATGTGTTTGTGAGTTATCCCCAAGCTGTCCGTAGCCGTTATTTCCCCAACAGAAAGCGGCGCCGGTACTCTTGAGCGCACACGAAAAATACATGCCCGTAGTAACTGCCGAAACGTTCGTTAGCGCACTTGGGTCGAGGGTCGGCGTTGGGGTCACTGTTGGAGTTGGCGTGACCGTTGGCGTCGGTGAGGCCGTAGGAGTGCTCGTCGGGGTCGGAGTATTCGTTGGCGTAGGCGTGCCCGTGGGTGTTCGCGTCGGGGTATTAGTCGGCGTGAGGGTTGGCGTGCTAGTTGGCGTATTGGTGGGGGTCCTTGTCGGCGTGCTGGTGGGAGTATTTGTGGGTGTGCTCGTCGGCGTCGCTGTCGGCGTCGGCGTCCTCGTCGGGGTATTAGTTGGCGTGGCCGTTGGAGTGCGCGTTGGCGTGTTCGTGGGAGTATTGGTCGGCGTATTTGTTGCCGTATTCGTTGGCGTATTGGTAGCAGTATTAGTTGGAGTCCTTGTCGGCGTGCTGGTGGGCGTAGCTGTCGGCGTATGCGTCGGCGTTTTAGTGGGCGTCTGCGTTGGGGTATTAGTTGCTGTGCTCGTCGCCGTGTCGGTGGGCGTACTGGTCGGTGTTGGTGTGTTAGTTGCCGTGTCTGTTGGCGAGCTGGTTGGGGTGGGTGTGTCCGTGGGCGTATCGGTCGGCGTATCGGTCGGAGTGTTTGTTTGAGTCGGCGTGACTGTCGGGGTATCAGTTGGCGTATCAGTTGGCGTGCTGGTCGATGTTGGAGTGCTAGTCGCCGTGTCTGTTGGCGAGCTGGTCGGGGTGGGCGTGTCCGTCGGCGTATCCGTCGGCGTGTCCGTTGGCGTATGTGTTGCTGTTGCAGTTGCTGTGGGGGTGTCAGTCAATGTAGGGGTCGCCGTCGGGGTGTTGCTCGGCGTGCCGGTTGGTGTGCTACTCGGAGTTGGGGTGTCGGTTGGGGTCGAAGTGCTTGTCTCAGTGGGTGTTGGTGTGTCTGTTGAGGTTGGCGTCTGAGTCGGCGTTGGCGTCTCCGTGGGAGTGTCTGTTGCCGTGCTCGTTGGCGTGTGTGTGGGTGTAAGCGTGACCGTCGGCGAAACGCTTGGTGTGCTGCTTGGCGTGGCGGTGCTTGTCTCGGTTGGGGTTGAAGTATTTGTCGACGTTGGAGTTTGAGTCGGCGTGGGAGAATCCGTCGGAGTGCCCGTTGGAGTCCCAGTTGCCGTGCTGCTGGGGCTTGGAGTCACCGTCGGGGTATCGGTCGGTGTTGCAGAGCACGTAGGTGTTGCGCTCGCCGTGGTCGTCGGCGTTACGCTAGCTGTTGGCGAATTTGTCGGCGTCACGCTGGGGGAGCTCGTGGGTGTTGGAGTGTCTGCCGGTGTTTGCGTGTTCGTCGGAGTGTCGGCGGCCGTTGCCGTTGCGGTCGGCGTATCCGTGGGGGTCACCGTTGGCGTGCTCCCTGCGGTGTCAGTTGGTTCCGGGGTCTCTGTCGGTGTTTCTGCCGGTGTTTCGGTGGCGCCGCTCGATGGAGTTGGAGTGGCAGTCAGCCCCGCCTCGGGTGTTGGCTCGGTAAATCGCTCCGCCCCTGTTGTAAAGCCGGTGTACGTCACTTTGCCAAGCTGAAACCTCTTGAGAGCTTTCTGGATCACGGACACATCTGAAGCAACATCGCCGAGCTTTAGCTTCCGAAGTGCGTAGAGGTCGAACGCATAGCCATGGCGCTCGCCAGCTTTCGGGCACGGCCCGGTGTAGCCTGCAAGGCCGAAGGAATTTTCTCGCTGGGATAGCCCCACGTGCTCTCCCTGTCCCGCGCTGGGGACGTCAGGGGGCAGGCCCTTCCAATAGGCGCTTTTTTTCTCGATAACTACAAACCAGTGCACGAGCTTTGCTTTAGGGTCGTGCACAACGAGGGCTAGATGCGTCGCAGCCGTCGGGGCGTTGCGCCAGGATATCGCCGGCGAGGCCCCACTTCCCTCTTGAGCCCATCCGTCCAGTATGCACGTGTTCTCTGCCGGGATCTCTCCTCTATTGCGGAATGATTTTAGCACAAGCGAAAACTTGGCGGTTGTGCCCTGCGCACTTGCGCTCAGGTGCTCTTCGCATTCCTTGTCTTCTGCCGCGCGACGAAGCTTGAGGGAGCTGATCTCTTGGCGTATCCGAACAGCGCCCACAGGAGAGCCGTGTCGCGCTTTGGCGCGACGCGCCGCTCGGAGCAAGAGAAGCTTTTGTGAGTGCGAGTAGAAAACGCCAGCGGATGGCTCCCCTGCCTCCCATCCACCTAACCTGCCCTGACGGCATGTTACCGAGCCATTTGAGAAAAAATCGCTAACATCAGCCGATGCGCTGATGCTAATGCCGGCTCGCGAGCACACGAATATTGAGCACGTTGCAAGTGCTAGCAAACAAGCCACGCGAGGAGCGCGCCTCAAAGCGCCAATAATCACGATCGTAGGGTCGGCATGTTAGCCCTGAATCTTAAGGGCTGGGCGCTGAAGGATTCGCGTTTTTGTTGCGTACTTTAAGGTACTTATGCATCCTTGGCGCGCCGGTATGGGTGCCGGCTCCCGCAGGGCTTAGTCTGGGGCCTTTTTCTGAGCGCCTTGGATTCGCATCCCGAACGCATTGAAAACCAGAAGCGGGCCAATGCCTAATGGTCTAAAGAGGGGAAGGGCTTCCCGCTAGACTCGGCTGCTGCTTTCCTGGGAGACGAAAGCTGATTCCGCACTAGAGCAGAACTTTGACACCGGTCGCATGGCACCCCCACCAGACCTCCGTTGCTTGGCTATTTTTTGTTTGGCTAAAAAATCAAGCACTCACCCGACGCTATGCGGGAGGGATCGTTGCCAAGACATTGAGGCGAGCCACAGGGTCCGAAGGGTGATTTGTAGAGATCTCAATCGTCGCCTTCAGGTCCCCTTTCACCTTCGCCGGATTGAGCCGTATGACGATGGTGCCGTCCATCCCCTTGCCGCCCCCCTGGTAGTAGGCGCTCACGGCGGGATCGGACGAGGACACGTAGTTAATCGTCAGCGGATCCTTGGCCCTGTACGAGAAGCTCACGCGGCGCTCAAGGGGCGCTTGCCCCGTTACCACGCCGAACGAGACGGTCGAGGGCTTTAGGATGATATCGCCCTCAATCATCGCCACAACCGGGATGTTAACCGGATCCATGGTGCTGCCTGCAAACTCCACCACGATCCTGTCGCGAAACGGCCCGCGGGGCGCCCCCTCCTTAAGAGTCACCAGGTAGCTCGCCTCCCTCTCGGACTGACTGCGCTGCACAAGCTCTATTAGGCCAGAGTCGCTGTGCACGCTCTTGATCGTTGCTGAGCTCTTGGCCGGAATCGATATCGTTACCGGCTTCTGGCGCTCGGCGAGAGCGCCCTGGGAGGAGAGCCGGCCAAACTGGAGCGCCTGGGGCTCAATCACAACACCTGGAGCTACCGTGCCCTTCATCGTAAGCGAGATGCTCGGGGCGCTCTTGTCGCTCGTAAAAACTTCGACAACCTTTGCCTTCGGGCCAGAGAAGCCTGAGGTGTCGAACTGGACCCGAATCTCGGCGCTCTGTCCGGGCTCAAGCGCAGGCTTTGAGATTGCAGCCACGGTGCAGCCGCAGGAGGGGCTCGTTCCGATAATGGAGAGGGGGCCCGAGCCGGAGTTCCTAATCACAAAGTTATGCGCGACTTTTTCGCCCTCGGTGACAGTACCGAAGTCATAAGAGAGGCTGCTCGCCACAGCCCTGCCCCGCGAATCTGCAGAGGCCGTGGACGCCGAAATGGCGCAGGCAACTGCCGCCAAGAGGCTCGCACATGCGGTCCAGAGATTAGGCGCGGCGCACATTGTAGACAGCCCTCCTCGAAGGCAACCCCGAAGAAACTACGAGAAGAGCTGCACCTGGTCGAGGAACTTCGTTGAGAAGTTTCCGTTCCTGAAGTCGGGGTGGGACAGGATCCGGCGGTGCAGATCGATATTGGTGGTAATACCATCGATCAGGTACTCATCGAGCGCAACCAGAAGCTTGTTGATGCACGACTCCCTATCCTTGTCCCTCACGATCAGCTTGGAGATCATTGAGTCGTAGTAGGGCTTGACCGAGTAGCCGGCATAGATCGCTGAGTCAACACGCACCCCGTTTCCTCCCGGCGGGTGGTAGCTCTTGATCAGCCCTGGGCAAGGGATCAGGGTTCGCGGGTCCTCTGCGTTGATGCGCGCCTCAATGGCGTGCCCCACGATCTTGATGTCCTTTTGGGCCCATGAGAGGTCAGCCCCCGCGGCCAGCCGTATCTGCTCCTTAACGAGATCCGTGTCGGTGACCATTTCGGTGACCGGGTGCTCGACCTGGAGCCGAGTGTTCATCTCGATAAAGTAGTACCTATTGTTGTCCAAGTCGGCGAGGAACTCCACCGTCCCGAGGGTGGAGTACCCCACAGACTTGGCGAGCTCGACTGCAGCGTCCTGAATCTGGGCCTGCAGCGAGGGGGGCAGCCCGATCGACGGGGACTCCTCAATTACCTTCTGGTAGCGGCGCTGGATTGAGCAGTCGCGAATGCCGAGGTGGATGACGTTGCCGCCCCTGTCTCCCGCTATCTGCACCTCAATGTGCCGAACCTTAGGAAGGTACTTCTCGACAAGTATGTGGCCATCGCCGAAGGCAGCCTCGACCTCACGCTGCGCCATCTGGAACGTGGACACGAACTCCTCGGGCCCCTTCACGATCTTCATTCCCCGGCCGCCGCCGCCAGCGCACGCCTTGAGCAGGACGGGGTATCCGGCTTTCTCTGCAACTGCCAGCGCCTCGTGTGGGTCAAGGATCCCCTTGCTGTCGCCCGGTATGGTTGGGACTCCAACCTTGTCCGCGACACGGCGCGCCCGGGCCTTGTCGCCCATGACCCGCATGTTGCGCACCGACGGCCCGATGAAGGTTATTCCGCAGCTGCCGCAGATCTCGGCAAACGCCGCGTTTTCGCTGAGAAACCCGTACCCAGGGTGAATCGCATCAGCCCGGGTCGCAACCGCGGCTGACATGATCGACGCTATATTGAGGTA
>JAFMJG010000097.1 GCA_017853605.1 bacterium | reverse complement strand
CAAAGGTTGTTGGCGTACCCGTCGTCAAAGGTAATCCCCACGACCTTGCCATGCCGCTCGCCCCGCAGGTACGGCAGGAGCTCGCTCATGCTCAAGCCGCGGAAGCCCAGAATCTTGAGGAGCCACATCTGCCGCGCAAAGGCCCCCGGGGATACGGTCAAGCTCCGGAAGCGCGCCCGGCTCCCATCCGCGTTTCGGCGCGGAGGAATCGGGCCTACTTGGTGGTACATGAGGATCGGAACGGGCATCACCTACCCCTTACTCGCGCATCCGGGACCGACATCGCACGCCCTATTCGCCTTTGAAAAGTCATACCCGGAAACTCTCGTCTTTTTTTTTAACAAGGGCAACCAAGCCCCGCTGCCGCCGCGGCTGCAAGGCCCGCGAACCTCCGTTTTGGGACACCGCCCCAATTCCAACTTGAGACTCGCTGGAGCTTGGGATATACCGGTCACGAAACTCACCTGTTTGTAGGGAAATGCCATGAAGAGACTCCTGCCCCTCGCCCTAACTGCCCTGGCCGCACTGCCGACATCGGCTGATGCTGCCCCCCGAGTGCTTAGCACAAAGGAGATAGTCGAATCGTGCCGGCTTACAGATCAGGGAGACCACAAGGCGTTCTGCGTGGGCTACTTCTCGGCGACCTACGACACGTACCTCGTTACCCGGCATCCCGAGCTCGCCAAGGCCTTCATCTGCCCGACGCAGCCTGCCCCGCGGCGCGACGAGCTGATCGGGGATTTCGTTAAGTGGTCAGAGGCCAACAGCAAGTATGACAACGATCCGGCAGCGGACAACATCTTGCGCTTTCTTGGCCACCGGTTCCCCTGCTCTAAGTAGTCGTACGGCACCACCTCGGAGGATTTACACATGAAAAAGTCGCTCGCCATCATCGTCGCCCTTCCCCTGATCGTCACCGGCTGCTCAAACCTCTCGACCTCCCAGCAGCGCGAGCTGTCTGGCGGCGCCATCGGCGCAACGGTCGGAGCCATCGGCGTGGCTCTCTTCCACGGCAACCCGATCTGGGGAGCTGTCGGAGGCGCAGCCGTCGGCGCCGCATCCGGCTACGTGTACGACAACTACGAAAAGACCAAGAGCGAGCAGTACAACAAGGGCTACGCTGCAGGGCAGAAGTCATCGTCCTCGAAGTCGTCGAGCAGCTCTTAGCTTGCCGGCGTGCGGGCTGGCGCCCCGGCGGGGGCGAACGAGCGCTGCTCAACGGTGTCTTCAGCCGAGGGCAAAAGCCCAGGGTAGTCGAGCGTGTAGTGCAGCCCGCGGCTCTCCTTGCGCCTCATCGCGCATCTCACAACGAGCTCAGCCACGAGGCTTAAGTTGCGCAGCTCTAGGAGGTCCGGCGTAATCGTGCAGCGGCGGTAGTACTCCTGAATTTCTCGGCGGATGAGCTCAAGCCGGTGCATCGCCCGCTCAAGGCGCTTGGTGGTGCGCACAATTCCCACATAGTTCCACATCGTCCTGCGCACTTCGTCCCAGTTCTGCGTGATGACCACCTGCTCATCGCTGTCCACTGCGCTGCCCGGATCCCACGGGGGCGGGCTCGCCTCAATTGCGAGCTCCCGCAGGTGCGCAACCGCATGCTCGGCAGCCCGATGCCCGAACACTACCCCCTCCAGGAGCGAGTTTGAGGCCAGGCGATTCGCGCCGTGCAGGCCCGTGCAGGCGCACTCGCCGGCCACGTACAGGTCAGCGATGTCGGTGCGGCCGTGCTCGTCGCTCACCACTCCGCCACACAGGTAGTGCGCGGCGGGAACCACCGGAACGGGCGCCTTCGTGATATCAAAACCAAACGATAGGCATCGCTGGTAGATGGTCGGAAAGTGCTCCCTGACGAACTGCGGATCACGGTGCGAGATGTCGAGCAAGACGTGCTCGTCGCCATGCACCTTCATTTCGTGATCGATCGCCCGCGCAACGATGTCACGCGGGGCGAGCTCTGCCATCGGGTGGTAGCGGCTCATGAAGGGCTCTCCGTTGGCGCGAAGCAGCCTCGCCCCCTCTCCACGCATCGCCTCAGAGAGGAGGAAGCTCTTGGCCTGGGGATGGAAGAGGCACGTTGGGTGGAACTGGAAGAACTCCATGTTTGCGACCCGCGCCCCAGCGCGGTAGCACATCGCTATCCCGTCTCCCGTGGCGACATCCGGATTCGACGTGTAGAGGTAGATCTTGCCTGCGCCGCCGGTTGCAACGAGCACCTTGTCAGCGAGGAGCACCTCTATATCCCCATCTCCCCGCAGCACGTACGCCCCGAGCACCTTGCTTGGCTTCAGTAGGGCCATCCCGAGCTTGTGCGTAGTAATCAGGTCGATTGCGCTGGATCCAACGAGAAACTCGATGTTTGGGTGCGCCTTCGCAGCCGACAGGAGCGCGCGCTGAATCTCTGAGCCGGTGGCGTCTCCCGCATGAAATATCCTCCGCATAGAGTGCCCACCCTCGCGGTTGAGGTGGTAGCTGCCCCCCTGCTCCCGGTCGAAGCTGGCCCCGAGCGCGATCAGCTCCTGCACCCTGGAGGGTCCCTCGCGGACCACCATCTCGACTATCTCCCGCTTGCAGAGGCCGGCACCGCACCGGAGGGTGTCCTCGACATGCAGCTCAAACGAGTCCTCCGCCTGGTGCACGGCAGCGATGCCCCCTTGGGCCCACACCGTTGACGAAGAGCTTGGATCCTTCTTGAAGAGGATCAGGACCGAGCCATGCTGCGCAGCCTTAAGGGCGTAGGAGAGCCCCGCTATGCCGCCGCCTATAACGAGAAAGTCGAATCGCCTCATGAGACCTGCCCCAACCCGGACGCACCAGCGCGCTGCGAGCCCAACAGAACCAGCCTACTACTCGCGGGGGTTGCTGCCTATCGCTTGTTACTATCGCCCCGAGCCGGTAGACTCTTGGCAGCAACGGCTTCCTTACCGCATGCGGCAGCCGCGCTGCTCTTTCGCCATGTTCTCGCGCACACAAGACAATCCCGCCCTGCCAAGGACGCCCATGACCGCCACGAACCCGCTCCTCACCCGCACCGCCTCGATACCCTTCAGCCAGTTCGCCCCAGGGCAGATCGTGCCCGCGATCGACACGCTGCTAGCGCAGACAGAGGGGGAGCTTGAGAAGATCAGGTCAGCGGCAGGACCGCGAACGTACGCAAATACGCTCCAGGCCCTCGACAACTTGGGCCTGGCCCTCGACTTCGCCATGGGGATCGTCGGGCACCTTGAGTCAGTTGCAACCACCCCCGACTGGCGCAGCGCCTACAACACGGTGCTTCCGAAGGTGAGCGAGTTCCGCTCCAAGATCGTGCTTGATGAGGGCCTCTGGAGCGCGCTCAAGGCCTTCGCCGACACTGATGAGGCCCGGCAGCTCACCGGCGAAGCGCGGCGCTTTCTCGAGAAAACTATCGATGACTTTCGGCGAAATGGCGCCGACCTGCCTGCCGACAAGAAGGCCCGCCTCGCGGGGATTAACACAGAGCTCGCCAAGATCACCAACACCTTCTCGCAAAACACGCTGGACGCAACCAATCAGTTCGAGTTCATCACGACTAGCGGCGCTGACCTGAGCGGCCTGCCCGAGAGCGCCCGTGAGATGGGCCGGCAGTCCGCGTCCTCAAAAGGGCTAGACGGGTGGAGGTTCACGCTGCAGGGCCCGAGCTTCCTGGCAGTCATGACGTACGCCGACAGCAGCGCGCTGCGGGAGAACTTCTACCGCGCCTACAACTCGCGCGGCACGCAGTCTCCCCTCAACAACGTGGAGCTTCTCTACCGCATCCTCGAGCTGCGCCAGGAAAAGTCCCAGCTCCTTGGCTTCCGGGACTTCTCAGACCTCATTCTCGCCGACCGGATGGCCAAGAGCGGCCAGAACGCCGCCAGCTTTGTTGACGGGCTTCGTGCCCGGATCTCCCAGCACTTTGACCGCGAGCAGGCAGAGCTGCGGGAGTTCGTCCGCTCTGAATTCGGCATCGACCCCAGCGCGCTCAAGCCGTGGGACGTGGCGTACTACGTTGAAAAGATGCGCAAGAAGCTGTACGACTTTGACGAAGAGGAGCTTCGGCCGTACTTCCCGCTGCCGAAGGTCCTCGATGGCCTCTTCAGCATCGTCGACAAAGTATTCGGCCTTGCGATCAGGCCGAACTCGTCGCTCAAGGCATGGTGGGATGGCGTGACGGCCTGGGATGCCTTCGACTCGAGGAGCGGCGCTCTCGTCGGCCACTTCTACTCGGACCTCTTTCCCCGAGAAAACAAGCGGGGAGGCGCGTGGATGAACGGCCTCGTGAGCCACATCCCAGCTGACGGCGATGAGATGCCGCACGTTGGGCTCATGGCGGGCAACTTCACCCCGCCGCAGGAGCGCAAGCCGTCGCTTCTTACGCACGACGAAGTCACGACCCTCTTCCACGAGTTCGGGCACCTCATGCACCTGCTGTGCCAGGACGTCGGCATCAGGAGCCAGGGGATGGACGGGGTCGCTTGGGACTTCATCGAGCTGCCGTCGCAGATTATGGAGAACTGGTGCTTTGAGCGGGAGTCGCTCGACCTCTTCGCGCGGCACTACGAGACGGGAGAGCGAATTCCGGAGGCGCTCTTCGACAAGGTGAAGCGCGCCAGAAATTTCAGGAGCGCCTCATTCCTCATGCGGCAGCTCGGCTTCTCGACCGTGGACCTCTCGCTACACCGCTCCTACAGCCGAGAGCGGGACGGGGACATCCTCCAGTACTGCCGCAAGGCGCTGCAGCCCTTCTCGCCGCTGCCGCTGCCTGAAGACTTCGCGATGATCGCCTCATTCACGCACCTCTTCAGCTCCCCCGTCGGCTATGCCGCCGGCTACTACTCGTACCAGTGGGCCGAGGTGCTGGACGCTGACGCGTTCTCGCGCTTTACGCGCGAAGGCTTCATGAGTCCGGCTGTCGGAAAGGCTTTCCGCGAACAGGTCTTGAGCCGAGGGGACTCCGCGGATCCAAACGCCCTTTTTAGGGATTTTATGGGCCGCGACCCCGATCCGTCGGCCCTGCTTAAGCGGGCCGGGCTCGCGTAATCGCCATGATTTCAGGGCGTTGCCTGTTTAGCTCGCCCTACGTGCGCCCCTCCGGCCCGTGTTCGGGAGCGCAAACGCTAAAGTTATGAGCCATCGCGTGCCGACCCTTCCCATTGGGGAGGCGGGGGCAGCGGGCGCGGCCCAGCAGCGCAGAGAGGCTATGTCACAGAAAGATGATCTGATTGCGTCTCTTGAGGAGCAGGCAAAGCTCGGGTGGAGAGCTGCCAGCGAGCTCCTCCACCCTTTCGGGCCGGTGGCGGCAAACTTCTCTGAGGCGATTCGGCTACTCATTTATCACTACGAGAAGGGGCTGGAGATCATCCCCCCGCCGGGCCAGAACCACGTGATCCGGCTGATGCGGAACAACACCGTCAAGGCCACCTACTACTTCATGACCAAGCAGTATCGGCCCGATGTTCTTGCCGCGCAGAGCCCGCTGACAGTCGAGCATCTGTTTGCCGCGTACTCCGCAATCGACCACGCGGCCATCATCGCCTACTGCTACCTCTTCAGGAACTTGAGCAAGAAGATCGAGAAGGACGAGTGGGACTACGTGCAAACGCCGCTCTACGAGGCCCTCGCGGTCGGGGCATGCGCGGGAATCAACGTGCCCGAGATCGGGTTCGGGTTCGGCCTCCTGGGGCGGGGGCTGCGTTACCTCGCATTTGCGGCCTTCCTGCGAGAGAACCGCCGCGCATTCAAGGAGTACCGCCAGCACCTCAAAGCTAAAGATCTTCCGTTCGACATTGAGTTCGAGGAGCGCGTGTGGCAGTGCAACAACGTGCAGGTGTCGGCGATTATCCTCGAGCGCATGGGGTTCAACCGCTCTATCGCCGAGCAGTACCTCGCGGCAGCCGAGCGGCACGGCCACACTCAGCCTGACAAGCTCTACGGAGTGCGCTTTCGGCTCGCCGAAGCGGTCATCGACTCGTACATGGAGAAAGGCGAGGTTCCGCAAGCCGCGCCGGGCTGGGTTGGCGCTGAGGTCTCCCTCTCAACGGAGCTGCGCGCAAAGCTGATGGCCGACCTTCGGGCAGTGATGTCGGAGAAGCAGCGCATCGAGTGGCTCAACAAAGGGGGGAGCAGCATCTCCCCCGAGACGACTCCCGAGTTCTTTGCCGGGATGAGCGAAGAGGAGATCGCCTCCACGCAGGCGTCCTCGCCGGCCGACAGCGGGCTGCCGGTCTAGCGGCCTAGCCGAGCGCAGCGCGCACCTCGTCCCTGCCTGCTCCTTCGTAGAACGCAAGCGCCTCAGGATTTGCCAGCGCGGCACGATTGCCGGGGTCCTCGCCCCGCAGGATGCGCTTCACCGGCAGCTCGCTCAGCTTATTGTTGGCGGTTCGCGGCACATCTGGCGCCCGAATGATCACTGAGGGCACGAAAAAGGCGTTGGCAGCCCTGAGCGCCCGGCAGATCTCCTCCTTGAGCGGGGCGGTGAGCTGCCCCCCCTCAGGGAGCACAACAAAGAGCACGATGCGCTCGCTGGTTGCTCCCGCAGGGGTGTAGCCAACCGCAAGCGACTGCTGCACTCCTGAAACGGGCTGCAGCGCCGCATAGATATCAGCTGTTGCAACCCGCACGCCTGAGGGCTTAAGCGTGGCATCGGATCTCCCGAGAAACACCAGCCCGCCTTCGGGTGTCTCGCGCAGGACGTCGCCGTGGCGCCACACGGTGCCGTACTCAGAGAAGTATGCAGCGCGGTACTCTGCCCCGTCCGGGTCATCCAGAAACACGACCGGCATCGATGGCGCTGGAGCGCAGCACACAAGCTCGCCCTCCTCCCCGATGACGCGCGTTCCGTCGCCATCAACCGACCGCACGTCGTAGCCCAGGCTCTTGCATTGCACCTCGCCCCGCACCACTGGCTTCAACGGGCACCCGAGGCCGAAGCAGCCAATAATGTCCGTGCCGCCCGAAATGCTCTGGATCCATGTCGGCTTGACGCTCTGCATGATAAAGTCGAACTGCGAGGGGTAGAGTGTAGAGCCCGTGGAGAGGATCGCCCTGAGCTCCGGAAGCGAAAAGTTTCCGACCGGCCGGCATCCCTGCCGCTCAAGAGCGCCAAGAAACGCCGCGCTCGTGCCGAAGTGGGTTACCCCCTCTTCCTGCGCGAGCCGCCACAAGATCCTCCCCTCCTCAATCATCGGGTCGCCGTCGTACATCACCACCGACGCGTCGCTCGCAAGGGCGCTCACCACCCAGTTCCACATCATCCAGCTCGTTGAGGTCTGGTAGAACACCCGGTCGCCGGGGCGAACGTCGCTGTGGAGCACCATCTCTTTCTTGTGCTCGAGCAGGGTGCCTCCCGCGCCATGCACGATCCCCTTGGGCTTGCCCGTAGTGCCAGACGAGAACATCAGGTACAGGGGGTGCGAAAACGGAAAGAGCCGCCCAGTGTCGAGCGGGACGGGGCGCCGCGCCAGATCGCCGAACGCAGCCTGCGAAACACCGCTGCGAAGCGAGAGCACGTCCTGTGCCGCAGGCTCGAGGTATTCAACGAGGATGACGTGCTCGATGGAGGGCACCTGCGCCACAAGCTTCTCAATCGTGTTGTCCAGCCGGATGCTTCCCCCGCGCCATGCGTACGAGCGGGCAGCAATGAGCACCCGCGGCTTGACGCGCTCGGCCCGCGCAAGGAGCCCCTGCAGCTGGTAGTCGGTGCCACAGCTCGCCCACAGCGCCCCGAGTGACGCGGCTGCCAGCATGCACACGGCCGACTCAGGGATATTAGGCAGGAATGCGAAGACCCGATCCGAGGGGGACACGCCAAGCGATATCATGTGCGACTGCACGGCACCGGCGAGATCGCTCAGCTCCCTTCGCGAGAGCTGCCGGCGGAGCCTCTGTTCGCTCCATGAGACAATAGCCGCGCGGTCATCTGCCTGCCGGATCAGGTTAGCAGCGAAGTTGAGGCGCACGTTCGGGAACCAGTTTCTGGCGAGGGGCGCGGGACCCGGCTTGCTGTCAAATGCCGGCTCCCAGGCGCCGTCGCCACGCAGGCCGAGGAACACGGCCACAGCGGGCCAAAACCGGCCCGGGTCCTCCACGGACCATCGGTGGAGGTCCTCATAGGAGTCGAGCCCAGAAACCCCTTCACTCGCCAGCGTGCTGATGAGCTGCTGCATGGCGCAGCTCTCCCGAAGCGCCGGGGAAGGCGTCCAGATAATCCCTCCTGAGCCAGCATCCTCTGTCTTCCCCTGCATGCCGACGAGAGTATATCAACACGGCCGATCAGCATACCGTAAAAGCCGGAGCACCGCCGTTGAGGCCGCAACCGGGCCGCCCCCTGCGCTCGTGTCACATGCTGCGCGCCCGCCTCGATCTGGGCTAGTATGCCGGGCATGGAGAGCAACTCACAGTATATGATGCGCGCCCTCGGGCTCGCAAAGCTCGGAGGGAGGTCCGTCGCCCCTAATCCCCTGGTCGGAGCGGTGCTGGTGCACGGGGGGCAGGTCATCGGCGAGGGATACCACCAGCGGTTCGGCGGCCCTCATGCGGAGGTTCACGCTATTGCGTCCGTCACTGACAGGAGCCTCCTTGCGGCAGCAACCCTGCACGTGACCCTGGAGCCATGCTCTCATTTCGGCAAGACGCCGCCGTGCGCAGACCTGATCATCTCGAGCGGCATCCGCAACGTAGTCGTCGGCTGCCGTGACCCGTTCCCAGAGGTCTCAGGCCGCGGCATCGCAAAGCTTCGGGACGCTGGGATCGCGGTGACTGAGGGTGTCCTGCGCCAGGAGTGCGAGCTGACAAACCGAAGGTTCATCACCGCCCAGCGAGAGGGCCGCCCTTACACGATCCTCAAGTGGGCCCAATCCGCTGATGGCTTCATGGCCCCGGCGGAGGCTGGCCCCTACTGGATCTCGAGCGAGGAGTCGCGTGCGCTCGCGCACGCCTGGCGCGCACAGGAATCCGCCATACTTGTCGGCCGGAGAACCGCTGAGGCGGACGATCCGCGCCTCACTGTCCGCCTCAGCGAGGGCGAAAACCCCGTGCGTGTCGTGCTTGATTCCTCGCTTCGGCTGCCGCAATCGCTGCGCCTCTTTGACGGCGAAGCAAAGACCATCGTCGTAAATGCCGTGCGCGAAGGCCTCTCTGGCCCGGTGCGGTACTGCCGCCTGCCGTCAGCTCAGTGGAGCGCCAAGGCTCTCGGGGCGCTTCTCTCTGCGCAGGGGCTCGGGTCCGTCATCGTTGAGGGCGGCGCCGAGACGCTCCACGGCTTCATTGCTTCAGGCCTCTGGGACGAGGCCCGCATCTTTGTGTCACCGCGAGAGCTTGGCGGTGGCCTGCTGGCGCCGGCTATTCAAGGCGCGGAGGGGCTGCCCCGCCGGTCCGGGAGCGATCTCCTGCGCCGGGTGTTTAGCCCCGGTTTGCTGGGGCGATTTGGTCTCGGGGACGATTATCCCTTGAAGGACGGCACCCCGTTAGCCGATGCTTAGCTCTCCCAAGGAGGAACGCATGGCGAACGAGCTCAGGAAGGTGGCAAGCATCACATCGATGATACGCGACATCGAGACGATGAGGCACATCCCCATTTTTGCCCGCCTCTCGGCTGCAGAGCTTGAGGCGCTGCGGGTCAAGCTGAAGGTGCGGGACATCAAGAAGAACGCCCTTTTCATGCGCGACGGGACGGAAGGGAGCGAGATGTTCTTTCTGGCGACCGGCCAAGTGCGTGTGTACCGCACCGGAGGGAAGGGCAAGGAATTCACCCTGGCGCTCCTCAACGAAGGGGAGTTCTTCGGCGAGATAGCGCTTCTGACCGGCTCAACGAGAACCGCAAATGTTCTCGCCACCTCGCGTGCCACCGTGTGGGAGCTCTCCCGGCAGGACTTTATCGAGCATTCGCGGCGCTTCTCGGGACTGCCGCTCTTCCTCGCCCAGTCGCTCGCCAACCGCCTGCGGCTCGCGTCGGGCAACCTAGCCGATATCGCCCTGCTGGACGTCCCTCACCGTATTATGCGCGCGCTCGAGAAGATGTCGCAGGCTCACCCAAGCACACAGGAGCGGTGCGTGCTGTCCCGCCCGACGCACCGGGAGATCGCCGATCTTGTCGGCACATCCCGGGAAGTTGTTTCGCGATGCCTCAAGAGCTTCGAGAGTCGGGGCATCATCCGCGTTGAGGGGAAGCTCCTCTTCCTTAGCCCAGAGAGGTTTGTCTAGCGCCCCAAGCCTTGCCTACTACTGCAGGGTAGCCTCATCGTCGTCATCAAACTGGGTCGGCACGAACGGCAGCCGGGAAGAGTCGCGGCCGGCGCCGCCCTGCAGGAACGAGCCCCTCTGGTCCAGGAAGGCGTTTGGCCGCCCGAGGGTGTTCTTGTAGACGCGCGCGAGGTACAGCGAAAGGAAGCTCAGCACAGCGCCACAGTAGGCGAAGCCAAGCACAACCAGCCAGGTGAACGCCCAGGGCCGGGAGCCGCCCGCCGCCGCCGCGCCGAGAGCCAGCATCGCCGCGAGCCAAAACGGAAAGCTGTACACCGCAACCCGCAGCAGCCACGTGCTGGCAGCCAAGATGCCGCCGACCGCGAAGAGCACCATGCCCCAGATATTGTAGTGCGTCTCTCCGGCAACCCGCTTGTCGCGGCGGTACGGTATGCCCTTGCGCCTAAAGCCAACTCGGCCAATTGAGGCGCGGATGAAGGGGTACGAGGAGGAGTCCTGTATAATCGCCTGGCGCACCTCGTTGGTCATCAGCGAGAACTCAGCCATGTCGAGGATGATGTCCTCGTCGGCAAGCGCGCGCATGAGACGGTAGAAAACCTTGCGCATGAACTTCACGGAGTTCACCTCGATGCGGTCGACGCGCTCACCGTACACGATGTCGTACCCCTGCTTATGGTACTCGACAAACTGGGGGATCATCTCTGGCGGATCCTCAAGATCGACGTCGATGAAGACGAAGAGGTCTCCCTGGCAGTTGCGCAGCCCAAATTCAAGGGAGCGCTGGTACCCGACGTTCTTGGCGAGCGAGACGAGGTAAATGTCAGGGTGGTTGCGGCGAAGCTCGTTTACGACATCTGCTGTGCGGTCAGTGGACGCATTGTTGAGAAAGATGAGGTGTGGCGAGTACTCGGCCGCCAGCGTGTCGAGAACGGGCGCAATACGGCGAAAGAAGAGCGGAATGACTGCCTCCTCGTTGTACACCGGAACCAGAATCGCAATTACCTGCTTCTGCTTCGACAAGGCTCCCCTCCCCTGTGCTGCCCACCGCCGAGGCCGCGGCCAAGCCGCACCCCGTTAAAGACATAAGATGCTGTTGCGGCTGGTTTCAATCCTGCTTTTTTGCCCGCAAGCGCTCCGCTCTTGCCGCAATTGCCACGCGATACCAGGCAGTTACGCAAGCCTCGGCTATTCTCCTGCTCGCTCACAGCCCCAGCTCCCTCCGCCACCACTCAACCGTCTGCCGCAATCGCTCGTCTAGCGCCTCCTTTGGCCGGAAGCCAACCTCGGTGGAGAGCCTTGCAACGGCCGCAACGATCCGTGGCGGATCGTTGGCGACCTTGGGCTTCGCGCCTAGCCGCACCAGCCCACGGCGAGCCGTGATCTCCTCGAGCGTTCTTAGGATCGATGCAACGGTTCGCGGCTCTCCGGAAGCAACGTTCACATCTCCAGTCACCCCTGAGTCAAGCAGCGCAACGAAGCCGGCCGCAACATCCTCAACTGAGCAGAAATCCCGGACTTGATCGCCGATGCTGGCTGGGAACTCCTCTCCCTTGAGCAGCGACACCGCCGCTGACGAGACGAGCCGCTGCGTCCCCTCATGCGGCCCAAAGAGGAAGAAGATGCGGCCCCATGCGGCGCTCACCTTGTGGTGAGCGGCCACCGTAAAGAGGCTCTTGCGAAAGGCCAGCTTGGCCTGGCCATAGAGGGTGGCAGGAACGAGCTTTGAGCTGCCCTCATCAAGAAACTCATCGCCCGACTCCCAGTCATACTCCGCGCAGGTCCCGGCCCCGACAAACCGCTTGCCACCCGCCTCAAGGAAAGCCTGCAACAGCTGCTTGCTGCTCACAATCCAGTCGAGATTGTCAGGCGATGACCAGAAGACACCATGACGGGTGTCCCAGGCGAGGTGCAGCAGGTGGCTGGCCCGGATCTCCTTCACCAACGCCGCTACCTTGTCAGAGTCGTGGAGGTCAACGTAGTGAACGGTGGAGCTGTCCCCCGGCAGCGGCGCCGGAGAGCCGCGGCGCTTGTCCTGGCGGGGGCGGGCGAGGACGTGCAGCGGCTCGCGGAACAG
>JAFMJG010000216.1 GCA_017853605.1 bacterium | reverse complement strand
CCTGAGCTTGCTTCCACTCCGCATCCTCAAGGGCTGCCTGCATCAGCACAAGCCATGGATCAGAGGCCGGAAATTGCTTTTGGGCCCCCTGGAGCAGCTTTCGGGCAGAGGGCAGCTCGCCCCTTGAGAGCTCGATCTGCATGAGCCCATAGTCACCCCAGCTGTCAAGGAAGGCATCGGGATAGTCACTGCGGCCCTTCTCAATCCAGAACCGGGCACGGTCCTCCTGGTGAGTATCAAGCGCAATAGTGGCCAGGAGCCTTACCGTTGCTGGTGCCCGCTCATGATCCGTCGGAATCGCCTTAAGATGCCGCTCGGCATCGGGGTACTTGCCGAGCTTTACCTCGACCGAACCGAGGGCGAAGCAAACCTCAGCTTTGTCGGCGGGAGCCGCGTCGCTGAGGGCTAAAAGAAACTTCTCCTCGGCTGCAGCGAAGGCCCTCTCTTTGGAGAGGCTTTGCCCCCACAGAAGGTAGGCGCGGCCCCGCAGCGGCGAGGCGGCCACGAGCAGCGAGATGGACTTCTCTGCAAAAAGTGCCGCCTCCGAGTACCTCTCCTCCTGAAACTCGAGAATGCCCCGAGAGAGGGTCAGCCGCGCCCGGGTATCGGCAGAAAGGCTTTGATCGCGAAGAATGGCGTCAAAAAGGTCGGATGCCTTGTTGTTTAGCCCCAGCGCCCACGCGCTCTTGGCTGCCGCGATTCGGGAATCGGTGGTGAGTATGCGCCGCGGCAGCAGCTCAAACACCACAAGTGCCTTGAGGTGGTCCCCTTCGGCGCTCAACCGCTGAACCTCCATCGGGTGCTGGGCACCTGCGGGGGAGGGCATGCCGATACTCGCGGCTGCAAAAGCCGAAAGAAGCAGCACCCTAAGTGCAGCTCGATCGACAGCAGGGGCGTGCTTCATGAAAAACATCCTCACATCGCTCCGGCGTCGGCGATAATAGACACCTCAATCTTGGCCTCGAGGCCCTTCTTCTTTATCTTTTCAACTAGCGTCGTGCGGTTTAGGCCCAGGAGCTTGGCCGCCGCCTTCTTGTTTCCCCCCGTCTGGGACAGCGCCGTGGAGATTAGCCTGTTTTCGTAGTCCTCGATTAAGGCGTTGAAGTCCACCCCCATCGGAGGGAGGGTCACATCAGCGAACTGAATAGTCGTTGTGCTCCTGGCCTCAACCAGGTGAGGCGGCAGCTGCGCGGGGCTGATTGAGTCTCCTTCGTTGAGAATTGCTATCCGCTCGACCAAGTTCTCCAGCTCCCGAATGTTTCCGGGCCAGGAATACCGCATCAAGACTTGCACGGTCTCCTCAGCAAATGAGAGGTTCGGGCGCGACAACTCATCGGCTTGTCTCCGCAGGAAATGCTCCGCGAGCAGCCTGACGTCACCAAGCCGCTCCCGTAGCGGCGGAAGGCTTACCGGGACGACTTGCAAGCGATAGAACAGGTCCTCGCGGAAACGGCCGGCTTTGACCTCTTCGGCGAGGTCCTTATTGGTCGCCGCAATAACTCTCACATCAACGTCGATTGACCTCGTTGAGCCAACAGGATCCACCTTTCTCTCCTGGAGGACCCGCAGGAGCTTCACCTGCAGCTTCGGGCTCATCTCCCCAATTTCATCCAGAAAAATAGTGCCGCCGTCGGCTAGCTGAAACCGCCCTGTTCTTGCTGCAACAGCTCCGGTAAAGGATCCTTTTTCATGCCCGAAGAGCTCGCTTTCAAGGATGTCTTCCGGAATCGCGCCACAGTTTACGGGAACGAGCTTTCCTGTCCTTCCGCTAAGATGATGAAGCGCTTGCGCAACCAGCTCTTTGCCAGTTCCGCTTTCACCGAGAATAAGGACTGTCGAGCGTGTTCGGGCGACCTTCTCAACCACCCCGAATACTTTCTGCATCTCGGGACAGCCGCTCAATATGTTGAGGAAACACTGCGGAGCTTGCGGTCGCGACTCTCGGGGAAGCGAGAGATCGCTCAGGGACTCTGTGGACGCTGAGAACGCCGTTGAGAAAACCATAGTGAACCTTCCTTAGTTCTTGGCTCCACGCGTTTTGCCCCGATGAAGCACAGTCCATCCGCAAGTCCAACGCGCGAGAAACCGCCCGAAACCTTCCTTAGTGCCAGCCTGAAGGATCATTCCCTCAAGCTGCTGTCACGGAATTGGCAATGTCCGTACCATCCCGGGCTTTCCATGTTAGATTCTTGACTTCGGGAAACAGGCTCATCTCTTTTTGGCTGTCCATTGCCTGTTATCTCAGCGCCTTAGGGCGGCCATGGGATTTTTTTTGGCACAGCTGTGCCTTCCGGACATCCGGAATAAAACCTCGGTGCCCCTTTTCTTTGTTCAGTTTTGAACGGATTGGGCCGACAACAGTTGCGTAGTGGACCGGCAAGGAAACGCCACGCTCCTGCCGCCCGCCGGCTTAGTTCACGATCGTGGGCGCGTCCGAAATTAGGAGATCCCTGAGTGCCAGCCCGAGCGAGAGCCTAAAGGAATCAGCACGGCATTCGATGTGCCCATTCTGAATGTGGATGACCGTTTTATAACAAAGTTTCCTCTCGTTAAATTCGAGCCCGGCATGGAATAAGACGGCCTGGCGAGCCTCAAATTGCAGAATTATCTGCTCGACAGTTGGAAGCCAAAGATAGGTGGAGCGCAACTCGTCGGGGGTCATGCCTTGCGGGTCAACGAGGATCGCAACGGGGCTCTGGCCTTCTCTCTCCGCCACCTCGTCTCCCACCTCGGGATGCCAGAGCAAGCCCGCCACTTC
>JAFMJG010000215.1 GCA_017853605.1 bacterium | reverse complement strand
CCGTGAAGCTACATCTGAAGCATGTGTTTTCGAAGCTTGGCGTCGCAAGCAGAACTGAAGCAGCCCTTAAGCTGATGCACGCACAGGGCCAAGACTAGATGCGGAGACACCGCATCGCTCCTCGGGCACGCTCGACATCTCCTCCTGCAAGAAGTCGCCCCTACAGTACGAGAGGCTGCTGTTCCTGAGGACGCTCAAGAAGGCTTCCACGACATCCGGATCAAACTGGCTCCCAGCGCCTTCGAGAAGCCGAGACGACGCGACACTCGGCTGAAGTGCATCCCGATAAGGCCTATCCGACGTCATCGCATTGTAGGAATCCGCAACCGCGATCACTCGCGCCAAGAAGGGGATGTCATCTCCGACCAGGGCGTCTGGATAGCCGCCGCCATCGAACCGTTCGTGGTGATGACGAACGGCCCGTGCGATTCCATCAAACTCGTCAATTCGGCTGAGCATCTCTTCGCCAGAGACTGGATGACCTTCCATCAAACGGCGCTCATCGGCAGATAGAGGACCGCGCTTCTCGATGACGCCAAGTGGAAGACTGATCTTGCCGATGTCGTGCACGAGTCCGCACTCATAGGCCAGCCGCTGTTCAGAGAGACCATATCCAAGTTTAGCAACGATGTCTCGAGCGTAGATTGCGACAGCCGCAGAATGTCCTGCTGTGTAGCTATCCCGTGCGTCAACGGCAGCGATCAGGGCTTCAGCGAACGAAAGGCTGGTCTGGCGGAGTCGGCCATTAGCTTCAATCAACTCCGAGGCGGCGGATCTCTGCTCCTCGTAGAGCAGGTACAACCTCTGCACTCCGATAGCCGGAAAGATGAAAGCGAGCATCGCCCACGGGGAGACGTTGCGGTAGGTCAGAACGAACAAGGCGATCATAGTCGCGAAGATCGGCACGGCCGTGGCGCTCAGAGGCACAAGAGTCGCTAGCAGGCCTCGGGGGTTATTTCCCCGCACGTAGAAGGTGAGAGCCGCGAAGGCCACGTCAAAGGTCTCCGCAAGGAGCGCACAAGCTATCGAGGTGACCGCGATGCTTGCGAGCTCGTGGCTAATGGAGGGCGCTATCAGGGAGGCCCCAGCCCCGACTAGGATTCCGTTGGTCGCGCGCCCGGACGAGTAAATCACCCAGCGTAGAGTCGATGCACGCATCTCCGTGAGAAGAGATGCACCTCCGACAATGGCGCCGGCCACTGGCCCGAAGAGGACACCAGCGCAGAGGAGGGGGAGCAGCGCGAGGGACTGCTCGATGTTGACACCGAGCCTGATGCGGGCTTTCTGGGCCGCAATGCCTGCCAGGGCGAGAAGACTGACAATCTCGACCGAACCAAGGCTCGCCCCACTCCAAACGGCAAGAACAACAAGCCCGCCAGCCATGAGCAAGGTGAGGGACGCATACGCGTGAATGCCCAGAGGGCGTCTTGGAAGAGGCAGGGCAACTTCGGACATGTCTGATTAACCCGAAAGGGGGATGGGCGAACGCCGGTTCGGCGTATTTAGCGCA
Source organism: bacterium (assembly GCA_017853605.1). GTDB lineage: Bacteria > Bdellovibrionota_C > UBA2361 > UBA2361 > OMII01 > OMII01. The sequence continues at coordinate 1,280 of JAFMJG010000215.1, read as the reverse complement.
GACCAGCCAACCGCAACACTCACCCCGTAGCGCTGCCTAGCTACGAGATAGGCAGTACACCTCTTCACAGATCGGAGTGCCTGCCATGACTAATCTTCTTCGTCTGATCGCCCGTGCCACTGCTGCTGGCGGCGCGACCGCTTGGTAACCACACCCTGCTGATACGCCGCCCGTGCTGCCTCCCTCTAATGAGGGATTTAGCCCACGGGCACAGGTGAAGTAGGCGCGGTCAGTCGATGAGGCCGCGCCGAAGCCCCACGGCCACGGCGTGGGCCCGCGAGCGGGCGTGCAGCTTGGCCAGCAGGTGGCGAACGTGGCTCTTGACCGTCTCTTCCGAGAGGTAGAGCTTCCCGCCGATCTCACGATTCGCCAGGCCGTCTGCAATGTGCTGGAGAACCTCCAGCTCACGCGCGGTGGGCGCTACCTCGAGCTGCTGACGGACAGCCCCGGTGATGGGGATCACCTCGGCACCGTCGCCGGTACCCACTACCGGCTTGCGGCGCGCCGCGGCCTCTTCGAAGCGGCGGGCATGGCCGTGGTACCTCTCTAGGATGTCCTTGCGCTGGGCTGCGTCCACACGATGGATATCGGCCCCCGCCCGGGCCGCTTTAGGCGCTGGAGCACAGCGCCACCATCCTTCCCTCGAATGAGGGACTGTCAAATGCGGAAGCCGCCTTCCGGCGGCTCCCGAGTACTGCCTGATGAGCGCTCTGCTAGGCCGAGGCGGCGAGCGACGCGAGCTCACGCAGGCTGGCTAGCCGAGCCAGCGCCTGGCTCTCGAGCTGGCGGACACGCTCGCGGGTGAGATCGAGCTCGTGGCCGATCGCCTCGAGCGTCCACGGCTCGCCGTCAAAACCGAAGCGCAGCTCCAGGATCCGGCGCTCCCGCTCCGGCAGGCTGTCGAGCGCCTTGCGCACACCCTGGCGGCGCAGGCTCTCCTCGGCCTCGTCGAACGGGTCGGCCGCCTCGCGGTCGGCGAAGAGATCGCCGAGCTCGCCCTCGTCGTCAGCACCGACGGTCTGGTTCAGCGACACGCTCGCCTGCGCGGCGCCGAGCGCCTCGTCGACGTGCTGGATCGGCAGACCGGTGGCCTCGGCCAGCTCCTCACGCGTGGGCTCACGGCCGAGCTCGACCTCGAGCCGGCGCGAAGCACGCGAGAGCTTCTGCTGGCGCTCGACCACGTGAACCGGCACACGGATCGTGCGCGCGTGGTTGGCCACGGCACGCTGCACGCTCTGGCGGATCCACCAGGTGGCGTACGTCGAGAACTTGTAGCCGCG
>JAFMJG010000096.1 GCA_017853605.1 bacterium | reverse complement strand
ATCTTCATGCCGGTTGCCACGCAAGCAGCCCTTCGGCACGTCGACACCTCGATTGCGCAGGGCCTCGACTACCGCGTGCTGCTCGCCAACACCTACCACCTCCTTCTTCGCCCTGGGCCCCAGGTGCTCAAGTCCCTCGGCGGAATACATCCGTTCATGCAATGGAATCGGGCAATCCTGACCGACTCCGGCGGGTTTCAGATCTTTTCTCTCCCCAATCACGTTACCCTCTCTGAAGATGGGGCGCGCTTCCGCAGCTACGTTGATGGATCCTGGATTGTGCTCTCGCCGGAGCGCAGCATTGAGGTTCAGGGTATTATCGGCAGCGACATTATGATGGTGCTCGACCACTGCGTAAGCTCAGCCTCTGACCGCGACACCATCCGCCGGGCGCTCGAGCTGACAGCCCGCTGGGCAAAGCGCAGCATCGCAGCCCGGGGCGAGTCGAGGCAGGCTCTCTTCGGCATCGTGCAGGGCGGCTGCGTGCCGGAGCTGCGGCGCGAGAGCGCCGCGCAGATCACCGAGCTCGGTTTCGATGGGTACGCGCTGGGCGGCCTGGCAGTAGGAGAGTCCCGCGCAGAGCGCGAGGACACCACAGAACTGACAGCGGCTCTCTTGCCCCATAGCCAGCCCCGCTACCTGATGGGAGTGGGCACGCCGAGCGACCTCCTTGAAGCCGTGAGGCGTGGCGTCGACATGTTTGACTGTATCCTTCCAACCTCCCTGGCAGGGCAGGGTGTCTGCTTCACCTCGCGAGGCAAGATCGACCTGCGAAGGGGCGTGTATGCCGGCCAGGATATCCCCCTTGACCCCCTTTGCCATTGCCAGACATGCGGCCGCTTCTCTCGCGCCTACCTGTCTCACCTCGTCAAGGCGAAGGAGCCGGTTGCAGCTCAGCTCGCAAGCGTTCACAACTTGACCTTCTACCGAAGCCTCCTTGGGCGCATGCGAACGGCGATCATCAGCGGCATGTTCCGAAAGCTCTACGAAAGCGAGTCAGCGGCCCTGGGCAGCGACGACATGGACTATCCCCCTCTCGGGCCAAATCCCCCACGCGCGGAGAGAAACAAAGGTTAGAGGCCCTGCTCCTTGCCCCGTTAGGCAACACGCTCAAACATAGACAGCATACTAGGGAGACTATCGCATTCTCTCTCGACACATGCAGAACAACGCATCAAAGCTCTCGGAACTGCTGATGGCCTACAAGGCCCGCCACGGGGAGACACACGATGCGCTCCAGCATTTTCCCCCTGACATTCAGGTCAGGATGCTTGAGCTTGCGCTGGCCGGAGAGCTCGATATCGCAGCTCGCCCATCCACGGCAGCACCCCTCAGTCCTGAGGACCTAGTTGAGCACATAAGGCGATTTATGCTCCCCTTCTAGGGCGCTGGAAGCCTCCCAGGCCCTCAGCTTCACTTCTGCCATCGGGATGAGCCGGGGCGCTCGATTCAGAAGAGAACGGAACTTGCGCCTTGCGGCGGCGAATTAACGGTGACACGGGGTACAATGCACCGGAGTTGCGCTGAAGTTGCCGCGGTAGCACCGGAGGGCGCTGATGCCCTGCTCGCCCACAAACCGCAGCCAACCATGTCCGTCAGGAGCGGCCGTATTATGCAGCAATTTCATCAGCCCGGCTTAGCCCCGAAGCCCAAAGCTGTCGGGGACGAGCTTGCCAAAAATCAGGCCAGGGAGCACGCAGCGTTCCTGGCAGCCCTGGAGGATTCCCTTCGTAGTAATGGGCTGCTCGCCGAAAAAATCTCATGGTGCACGGCTCAAGCGCGGAAAGTCCTCGACGGGCTCTCAGCCGATGAGGCTCTTCGGTGCCACGCGGCGCTCTTTGGGGCTCCACCGTGGGCGGCGAACAAGACGGGCAAGAGCTCCATCGTTCAGTCAGAGCCCGCTCTTGCGGAGATCTGCGGCGCGGTTGCAAGGGCTCTGGCTGGCCTGAACCTGGGCTCAGTAGGCTTTGAGAAAAACGTCGAGCCGCTTCTCAAGGGCGGCGCGCTTCCCGTCTTTGTCGCCAACCAGCGGCACATGACCGATTCCGCGCTAATCGCCGCGACTCTCGGCGACTTTGCGCGAGACAAGCTGGTCGAGTTCTCTTGCAGCGACTCGTTTCCGAATGACTTCGTCCGTTCGCTTCTGCAGGGGGGCCGAACAATTGTGCGAACCGGGCAGACGGTGGAGAGCGCGCTCGGCCAGCCGCTCGAGACACTCAGCGGAAGCCCGTTTGCAGCCCTCTTCGCTGCAATGAGGGCCGGCAAGGCGCCCCTGCTCTTCCCTGAGGGCCAAGGGATAGAGCTCATGGCACAACGGGCGCACCGAGCGTTCCAGCACCTGCTGAAGGGCAACGGCGACCGGGTGCCAGCGATCAATACCTTCAAGCCATCGGCCATCGCGCCGCTCATGACTCACGATCTCGAAACCATGGGGCTGGATGCCGAAAAGATCGTTGTTGTTCCCGTCCGGATACTCAACACAGGGGATTTTTGGCACCGTTACAGCGTTTGCGACGAGATAGACACCATAGTGAAGTTCGGGACTGGGATGCCCCTGGCAAGCCTCCATGCAGCCTTCGGCAGGCAGGGGGACATTGACGGGCTGCGTCGCCTCTGCGCCGAGCTTCACTCCGCACTCTTAGGGATTGGAGAGTCGTACCTGGACTAGTAGGATTGGGCGATGCCAACGGTGAAGCGCGCATGAGCATATCTCCCTCTGAAACGCAGAACATCATCCTTGGGGTTTTGAGCACCCACAGCCACCTCTCAGCCAAGGAACAGTCGCGGCTGTGCGGCCTAAAGGAGCACTCGTTCCGGTACGGCCTGCAGCGCTGTTTCGAGCAGGGCCTCTCTTCGGAGTACCGGCAGGTCAACTTTGGTGCGCTTGGCCTGCAAACCTTTAATCTCTACTTCGGGCTAGGCAGCCGGATTCCAACAGCAGCGCTCGACCTCTTTGCGGTCGATCCACGCGTCGTTTGGCTGGCGGAAAACGTGGCCGACTGCCGATATGAGGCAACTATCGTGGCCCGTAACCCAACCGAGCTGCTAAACCTCTGCTCGCTGCTTACCGAGAAGACTGGAATTACGGTCGTCAATCCGACCTGGGCCATCGAGATTGAGTTCCTGTTCTTCGGGGATCGCTTCCTCGTGCCTACCATCCCGCTCCAGGTGACTCGCGTTGACTTGACGGCCCCACCTATCCCGTTTGATGCGCTCGATCTGCAGATCCTGGACCAAATGAGCTCTCAGGAGCGCAGCTCGACCGCCGCCGCCGCACGCGCTATTGGACAGCCAACAGCATCAGTCGAGTACCGCATGAAGCGCCTCATCTCCCAAGGCGTAATAACCCCGCCGCTATACAGCACTAATGTCTTTGCTCTTGGGTTTGCAGAGTGCCAGATACTGGCGTGCTTCTCTGAGTTGCGCTCAAGCCTGCATGAAGAAATGGTGAAGTTCTGCAAGGGGCACCACACGGTCTTCAAGCTGGTGCGCGCATTTGGCAGCTGGAACTACAAGATCTTGGCGAAGTCCCACTCCATTGAGGATCTGGTCGCCCTGCGCGAAAGCTTGGAGGACACCTTCGGCGAGGCGCTCGCCTCGACCCAGCTGCTGAGCCGCAGGAGAATTATCCGAAGGACCGCGAGTCTCGCCCACCATCCGGAGATCGCCCCAAAGCCGCTAGACGCGGCGCGGTAGCCTCCTATCAGCAGGTTACCGTTAGGACAGCCCGCGGCAGTCTGCCAGGCACGACATTTTTTTCGCTGTACCGGTGCCCTCAGCGTAAACCCTGACTACAATCCCCCTCCGAACCGGGCACGAGCTGCCAAATGACTGAGGCGATCCCTGCGATGAGCAGAGAAGAAAGACGTTATGGCTTTTTTTGGCTAGCCCTCCTTGCGCTGCTCCTGGGATTCTGGCTTGCGCTTATCCTTGCCCAGCGCCTCACCCTCGAAGCGCAGGTGTCGAGCCTCCCCGCTGATCCAGCTGCGCTGCAAGGCATCCGTGCTGCGGTGTCCTGGCGCGGCGGCAAGGAGCCCCTGTCGCTCAACGCTGTGCCAGCGCCGGCTCCGATAGGGCTGCGCCTTGACTTTGACGGTCCCAGCCTGCCAGCAGCTGAAGATGTAGTCCGTGCGGTCTCTGTGCGCACAGCAAGCGGCGCCTCGCCGACGCTCGAAACTGCCCAGGCGTCCGGGAACTCGGTCGTGTGGCGAGGCTCGCTGCCTGACTCCACCTTCACTGTCTCGCCCCTGCCTGGCCTGCTGCGCATCACCGCCTCTAGGCCCGGCCAGGACGACTACGTAACCGACGTTGCTGCGGGCGCCTCCCTACCCATATCGTTTGTCTCCCGCTCGGGCCGCAGCGCTCTAGTGGCCCGCATTCCAGCACGGCCCCGCTACCTCTTCTTCGCCACCAGGGCAGCATCCGACGGAGTTGTGCTTGAGCGGCTCTCAGTGTCCCTCGGCTCATTGATGCTGCTCGACACGCAGGGGCCCCGTCCTCTGCGCGGCTTCTCAGCAGACATAACATCGTCGCAACTGGTCTCGGCACTTGCGGCAGCGGCAGCCGGATTGGCTGCTCTCTTGGCTCGTGCTGCCACACTTGTGGCGTGCTTCGTGCTGCTTGGGCTCCCGCTCACCCTCCCATTTCGCTGCCAGCTCTCTACGACTGAGACAGTTGCCCTCGCCTTTATCCTGTCCCTTAGCGTTGGGCTTTGCAGCACCGTCACGCTGGGCCTTGTTGGAGTGCCCTTGGGCCAGGCGGCAGCTATCTACGTGGCTGCGGCTGGCTCGCTGGCCTGCCTGTGCGCCGTGCGAAGCGTGATCGCCAGCGGCATGCAGCATTCGGCTCGCGCGCTTCGTCGGGCACTTTGGGCGTGCTGCCCACTTCTCTGTATAAGCGTCGCGTCGGCCATCACGCTCTTTGCGCCCGAGGCCCTATACCCAGGGATGTTTCTCGGGCACAACTACACCGACACCTACTGGTACCTGAATGTTGCCGCCGACCTGCGCACGATAGCTCCCGCCGACTTTGACCCGGAGCTCTGGAAGCTGCAGCGCCTGGGAGACATCGCCTCTGTGGCCCTCGCGAGCTTTGTGCTGCCAGCACCCCTTCTCTCGTGCTACACGAGCCTGGCTGCCGCTGTGACGCTTGCCCTGCCCTGGCCGGTGCATGCGATCTACCGCAGGCTTCGCCTGGGCGAGGATGCGGCACTGTCAGGAGCGCTCGTTGCAGGGTGTTCTGCGGCTGCGTTCGCGCTCTTTACGCAGTGCTATCTGGCCCAGTTCCTAATGACTCACGTGGTGATCTACGGAGTCTTCGGCGCCCTCGTGCTATTTCCAATGTGCGGCGCCCCAGCCACGCGCCAGTTCCGGCTTGCCGCCGTCGTCCTGTACGGGGCGATACTCGGGGCAGGCTTCGACCTGTATCCGTACGTGCAGGTGGTGCCCGTCGCTTTTGTGGTGACACTCCTAGCGCGCCGAGAGGCGCCACTGCGCACTTCAGCCGGCACCGCTGCTGCGCTGGCTGCCGCAGCCATTGCCTGGAGCAACCTCTCGCTCCGGACACTCGTTCAGGTTGGCGGCAATTCGCAGTACGCTAACGACCTCAACGGAATCGCCCGTTACCACGTGTTTCCGTTCTTTGATTCCGCCGACGTCTTCTCGAGAGCCCTTGGCATGAAGGACTGGGTGATGAACTCGCGCTACCTTGACGAGATCGCGACAGCATTTTCCCTGGCGGGATTTCTTCCTCCGGCCGGGATCGTGAGCCTCCTGTCGGGCGCTACAACCTGGCTTGCAATCGTGCTCGCCGTTGCCTGGGTCGTGGCGGGCGCCCGCATCGTGCGCGAGCGCACTATGGCAGGCGTGCTGCCCATCAGCGCGCTCCTGATAGCGATTCTCAGTGCCGCTTTTTACCGCTCATCGCAGATCTATTTTTATGGTAAGATACTCTTCTCTCTCGGCGCACTTATTTCATGCTTTCCGCTCTTGGCGGCGGGGCGCTCCTCCTGGGCATGGAAGCCTCTTGCAGCTCTCTGTCTCGCGCTGAGCCTCTGGTCAAGCACCCTCGACGCAGCGCCACTGCTCGTTGGCCCGGCCCATCCCCTGTCGTCTAAGGCCAGGACCCATGCGAGCATCCTGACCCCTGACATGCGCTCGCTCAGCGCTGCAGTGCGCAGCGTGCCAGAGGGAGATAGCGAAGCAGAGGCAGCCGCTGTGGCGATCATCGGCCGCTGGGACAGCCTCACCGGGACCGACAGGGACAGGGTTTCTCTCTGGTACCTCCGCCACGTGTTCTCTGGCTACTCGCTCATCGCCACAGACCTCCCTCACCCCGGAAACGGCTTACGGGGCGGCTTCACGCCAGGAGTTCCAACGGAAGCTGTCGTGCGGGGGGTTGCCTCTGGGCAGGTGAGGTACGTTCTGGTCTGCCCAGGCTACCTCCTCCCAACCCAGATCAAGGCGTTAGTCGAGCTTCGTGCCAGCGCCTCGTGGGGAGACCTGTACGCAACTCGGGCAGGGTCATAGCCTTTTTGGCGCGGCAGATTGAATTCAACGTTAGGTCGAGTTAAGACAGGTGCTCTTGGGTCGCGTATCGACCCGCCCTCTAGAGAGTTGTGGATTAAGCGAGTGGCGCATGGCTAGTATTATCGATGATCGCGGTTACAACCAAGGCTTCAAGCTGGTTGAGAGCACCGTCGTGCGCATGAGGCGCCGGGCGCAGATGTTCCTCGACCAGATGGATCTCTCCCGCTCCGGCGACGTGCTCGAGATCGGGTGCGGAACGGGCGAGATCAGCAACTGGATCGCCGAGGGAAGCGCGTACTCAGTTCTCGGGACGGACATCTGCGCTCCGTTCATCCAGTCGGCAGCGTCGAGGTACGTGCGTGGCAACTTGCGTTACGAGGTCGTGGACTTCAACGATCCCGCCCAGGTGAAGGGCCGCACCTTCGACTACGTTGTTGGAAACGGCATCCTGCACCACCTCTACCCGAACCTCGAGAGCTGCCTGGTGACGATCCGCTCGCTGCTCAGGCCGGGAGGAAAGATGCTCTTCATGGAGCCAAACATTTACAACCCCTACTGCGCTGTCATCTTCAACTTCACGCGCAGCCTCGCCAAGCTGGAGCCGGGCGAGATGGCTTTCTCCCGCAGGTACATCAGCAGGCTCATAAAGAGGGCTGGATTCGCGGAGCAGGCTGTTTCGTACAGGGACTTTCTCGTGCCCGGAATCCCAAGCCCGCTCATTCGCCCCTCAATCGCCCTTAGCGCCTACCTTGAGCGCATTCCGATCGTCAACCACCTAAGCCAGAGCCTCTTCATCGAAGCCGCTAAGTGATCGAGCGCGGCTAGCAGCCGCCCTCGCGGAACCTGGCCCGCTCCTGGATAAACGACCGGACCGCAGTGCTCGTGCTCATGCGCCGGCTGCCGTTTGCTATCGACCGCACAATGAACTTCGGCCTCTTCTTGGTCTCCTCGAGGATCTTTCCGACATACTCGCCGACAATCGCAGTTGCAAAGAGCTGCAAGCCGCCAAAGCCGAGAATGAGGGCGACGATCGTCGTTATTCCGCGCGGCACTGCAGGATCATAGAGGCGGATCGCTATGGTGCCAACGAGAGCGAGTGCCGCAAGCGCGATCAGCGCGAGCCCGCCAAAGAGCAGAAACTCAAGCGGCGCGTAGCTAAAGCTAAAAATCCCCTTCCGGGCCCATCGAAGGTTCCTGAGGAGGTTGTTCGTAGAAACGCCGAACATCCTCTCAGGCCGCACGTAGTCGACGCCGGTCTGCCTAAAGCCCACCCAGGCACGAAGCCCCCGAAGGAACTGGTCCGTCTCGGGAAGAAGAAGCATTTGATCGACCACTTTCCGATCGATGAGCGAAAAGTCGCCCGCATCAACCGGGACCGAAATGTGGGCCATCTGCCGGAAGAGACGGTAGAACCCCTTGTAGGCAAGCCCCATGAGCACCGACGCCTCCCGGCGCACCCGCCGGCCGTACACCACGTCGTATCCCTCCCTGTGCCACTTCTCAAAAAATTGCGGAATCAGCTCGGGAGGATCCTGAAGGTCACCGTCCATCAGCACCACCGCGTTTCCCGTGGCGATGCTCATGCCGCTCAGGAACGCGCTTTGCGAGCCGAAGTTTCGCGAGTGCTCTATGACTATGACCCGAGGATCCTTGGCGGCAATAGCGCTGGCCACCTCTGCCGTGTTGTCAGGGCTGGCATCATTGACAAAGACAATCTCGTACTCAACCTGCATAGAGCGGAAGACCGCTGTGAGCCGCTCATGCATGAGGGGAACCGCCTGGGCATCCTTGTAGCAGGCGATGACCGCTGTAATGCGCACCGGTGACAGCACATCGACCGGCAGGTACACCGTTGGAACGAGTCCCTGGTTGGCCGAGAACCACTCGGTGGTGAGCGCAAGTCCCCTCTCAAAGCTTGTCGTCGACTCCCATCCCAGCTTCGCCTTTGCCAGCTCCGGATCCCCGTACCAGTCCTTGAGGTCCCAGGCCCGGTTGCCCATGGAGCCCCACGCTGGCTCGGTATCGAGGCCAAAGAGGTCCCTGGCAGCCATCGCAACCTGCCTGATCGTTGTCTTGCGGCCGGAGCAGATGTTGATCGACTCTCCCTTTGCTGACTCGACCCCACGGAGCGCGGCAAGAAGCGCCGCCCGCACAACATCAGCAACGTACACAAAGTCCCTTGATATCTCCGGGTCAACGAGCGGCGGGTAGGCTCCCGAGAGCCCTTTCTGAACAAGCGCGGGGATGAGCCTGTCGCTCTCCTCCCATGGGCCGTAGGCCGAGTAGAGGCGCAGGTTAACCGCTGGCAGGCTTCGCTGCTGGCCCCAGTACCTAATCATGTAGGCAGCCGCAACCTTGCTTACGGAGTAGTGGCTGTTTGGCTGGAGCTCCCAGTCCTCTGCCGAGCCAGCGCAGTTCGTCCCGTACTCAGACTGCGATCCGGCGTGGACGAAAGCACGCACCCCCTGCTCCTCCGCAGCTGACAGGACATTGAAGAGCCCCAAGACGTTTGTCTGGTAGATAAGGGCCCCATCCGCCTGCTTTGCGTACGCGCCGTAGGCGGCAAAAAACAGGACCGTCCTAAACTTAAACGTCCGAAAGAGGTCTACAACCTCCTGCTGGCTGTTGATATCGCACTTAATGATGCAGCGCTGCTCAATATCATTGAGACGCCACGGGCGAAACGACTGGTGCGTGACCGCGTACACGTCGCCCCGATGGGCGCTTAAGGCGTGCACAATATTGGCGCCGATGAATCCGCCCGCCCCGAAAACCGCGATCGGGCCCTCAAGCGCAGCAGCGAGCTGTGGAATCTCGCGCGTGTCGATGGCCGCTGCCATGGTCATAGGCCGAGCATCTCTCTGAGCGCCGCAAGAAGCCCTGGGCCGGCCAGTGCATTCTCGTCCTGGTGCCAGCGCTGCGAGCCGTAGAGTCCAGAGGGGTACCCTCGCGCAAAGAGATTCTTGAAGCGCAGCCGGCCGCTGCATGCATTGATGAGGTGGGGGGCCATGTTTTCCGCCATTCCTCCGGCGAGGTAGTGCTCCTCAACCGTGATCACGCGCCCGGCCTCCTGCGCCGAGCGCAGGAACTCACCGTCGAGGCTGGACAGGGAAAGCTCGCCAACTGACCACAGATCGACTGAGCCCGGCGGCAGCTCAGGCAAGAGCGAAATGACATGCTCGACAACCGGCCCCATCGCAGCCACCACAAGCGAAGAGCCTTGAGAAACCCGCCGCATCGGGGCCCACGGAGAGGCATCTGTCACAAGGCCAAAGTTCGGCACTGACTTGCCGAGCCGAAGGTATGCAGGCCCGCTGTACGCCATCATCGCACGAACACACTTGGCAACATCGCTGCCGAAAGCGGGCACGAACACCCTCATGTTCGGTAGCGTCCGCATTACGCCCACGTCCTCAAGCGCGTGGTGCGTTGAGCCCATAATGCCGTACCCGTAGCCGCCGCCGTTCCCGACCACCTTGACGGGCAAATTGTGCAGGCAGACGTCGTTTCGAAGCTGCTCGTAGGGGCGAAGCGTCGCGAAGGGCGCGATGCTGTACACTATCGGCTTAAAGTCTCGCGCAGCAAGGCCGGCTGCCGCTGACACCATATTCTGCTCGGCGACACCGGCATTGATAAAACGCTCGCCGAGGCGGTCGCGAACCTCTTCAAGCGCCATAAAACCAAGATCTCCCGTGAGGAAGAGCACCGAAGCGTCCTGGGTGGCAACTTCGAGTATCGTCTGGGCAAATTCTACGCGCATAACGGCCTTCGCCTACCCCTGATCGCCTGCATCACCACACAATTTGAGCGCCCCACCGTAGACCTCTTCGGTCATCGGGACGTAGTGGCATGCAACTGTGTCGGCCAGCCCTGGCATGCCCCGTCCCTTAACCGTCGCAGCGACAATAATCCCGGCGGTCGACCCGTTGCGCGCAGCCTGGCTTACCGACTCATAAGCCTCCGCAAGCGACCCAAAATCATGCCCATCAGCCTCAGTGACTGCCAGTCCAAAGGCGCGCAGCTTTTCGTTGAGAGGGGACATGTCCATTACCTCGCTCGTCCGGCCGAACCCCTGCAAGTTGTTTCGGTCGACGATGAAGAGGAGGTTATCGAGCTTAAAGTGCCGGCTAAAAGCGAACGCCTCCCACACGCTTCCCTCGTTGAGCTCGCCGTCGCTCACTACACAGTACACGCGCTCATCCGGCTGCTTCCTAAGCTTGCTGCCAAGCGCGAGCCCGACCGCGATGCCAGGCCCATGGCCAAGGCTGCCAGTCGCGAAGCGGATGCCTGAAATCTTGTTAGGGGGCGGGTGGGCCGAGAAGAGCGTGCCGTCCTTGTAGTAGCGGGCTCGAAGCTCGTCTTCCTGCACCTCGCCGGCCACGGCAAGGGTCGAGTACAGGGCTGATGCCGCATGCCCCTTCGAGAGCACTAGGGTGTCTGACGCAGACATGCACCCAAGCCTAAGAAAGGTAAGGATCTCAACGCATGACAGCGCGCTGCCAACGTGGCCAGAGCGCGCCCCGTAGTGGAGATCAAGGAGGAGCTTCCTCACCCGAGCCCCTGCGGCCGGCAGATCCGATGGTGCTGTTTTTTGCATAACCCACGCCACGTTAGGGCCTTGAGGGCCCGAGTTCCATAGTAGCCAGCGATACCCCAAGAATCAACGGTTTGGTTTTAGGGAAGCCTGGCACCCCTTGGCAAGCTTGCGGGTGCACCCACGAGGAATTTCCCTGAAGATCAGTTTTCGCCCATGCTGCCCTCAGCTAACCGGTGTTATCTGGGCCGGGGCCATCCCGCGTGCCTGCCCAACAAAGCCTTTCGTAGTCGCGTGACACTGTCCACGATTAGTGCCACATTTCACCGGTCTACCTTCTTCACTTGGAGCCTTATGGCCTACCGCGCTTTAGCCCAAAGCATCTTGTCCCTAGCGTTACTCTTCGCCTCTCCGCTCGTTTCACTCGCTGCGGACGACGGCGCAAAGCAGGCTTCCGGCGAAAAAACTCTCGCCGACAGCGGCTTCCGGCCCCAGCCGGGCGGCTTCTCATTTGAGAACTGGGGCGGCAGCGAGTACCCCTACTCTGACCTAACAGCCAATGACGCCGTAGCGCTCTTCGGAGAGCGGGTCTGCGCACGGTGGGAGGGAGAGGTGTGCGTGCCAACTCCAGCAACCAAGACATGGCTGAAGGAGGTGAACGAGATGATGAAGGGCGGCCACTGCGAGGGCATGGCCGCGCTGAGCGCCGCCTTTCATGCCAAACAGGAGTCCCCTGCGGACTTCGGCGGCAAGCAGCCCTTTGAGCTGAGCCCCAAGGATCGTCCCCTCATGTCGACCATATCGGCGTACTTTGCGACGCAAGCGCTTGAGCCCGTCCAGTCAAAGACAGCCACTACCAGGGATTGGCCCCTGCAGAAGATCGTGGACACGCTCGTCACGACCCTCAAGTCTGGCAAGGACTACCCGACTCTCGGCATCTACGGCGCAGATGGCGGGCACGCCGTCACGCCCTACAAGGTTGAGCAGCGTGGCGATGGGATGTACAGGGTGTTTGTCTACGACAACAACTATCCCGGCTCTGAAAAATACGTTGACGTCGACGCAAAGCAGGACCACTGGAGCTACGCCGGCGCGGCGCTCAATCCAAGGGAGGATCCTGCACCGTGGGAGGGAGGCTCCGGCTCAATGGATGTCACCCTCCTTTCGACCCGGTACGAGCCCCTTGCGTGCCCCTTTTGCGGCTCCCATAAGCCGCCACGCCTTCCTGCAAAGCCGCCTAGTCCCAGCCACCCTCGGCCAGCCTCGGTTCCTGCTGACTCATACTCTGTGATAACGCCCAACCGCTGCTCACAGATCCAGGCCACCCGCAAGAAAGACAAAAAGCAGATCTCAACCGGGAAAGCTGGCACCAAGCGCGAGATTCCAGGCGCCACGATGGCGACCCTGAGAGGCTCGCGAGGCTGCTACGTGCGGCTGCCAGCCAATGCGCAGTACGACCTTCAGCTCGTGAATGACGGCCGCCCTTTCATCAGCCCAGTCA
>JAFMJG010000095.1 GCA_017853605.1 bacterium | reverse complement strand
CAGTGGGGAGGAGTTAAGCGGATGGTCGCTCGGGGGCAACTCCGGGAGGAAAGTCGGGACTTCGTAGGGTGAGTTGGCCGCTAACGGCGGCGCCGGGTGATCGGCGGAAAGTGCCACAGAAAAGAAGACGGCCTGTCCTGAATAAGGGCGGGAAACGGTGAAACGGTGAGGTAAGAGCTCACCAGCACGGGGGTGACCCCGTGGCTTGGTAAACCCCAGCTGAAGCAAGACCGAATAGGAAGGCTCCCCACGGAAACGTGGGCGGTGCGACCCGCACCGGGCCTTCGGGTAGCGTCGCTTGAGCTGGCCGGCAACGGCCAGCCTAGATGAATGACCATCGAAACAGAATCCCGCTTACTGCTCAACTCCTCCCTAGTGTGGGGCGCATTGCGGCCCGGCGGAGCTTGCTACCCGTTCTGCGCCTTGTGGCGGAGGAGGTGGTCCATGATGACGAGCGCAGCCATCGCGTCCACGATCGGCACGGCCCTCGGCAGCACGCAGGGATCGTGCCTCCCAGACGCGGCCAACTTCGTCGGTGTTCCAGAGGTGGTGACCGTGTCCTGCTCCTTGGCGATGGTAGCAACGGGCTTGAAAGCGACTCGGCATGAGATCATCGCTCCAGACGCGATGCCGCCGAGGATCCCGCCGGCGTTGTTTGTGCGGATTGAGACCTCGCCCCCCTCATCAACAACGAAGGGGTCATTGTGCTGGCTGCCCCGCAGGTGCACCGCGCCGAACCCGAGGCCAACTTCAAACCCTTTGACTGCGTTGATGCTGAGCATCGCCTTGCCGAGGTCGGCGTGGAGCTTGTCGAAAACCGGGGCGCCCAGTCCCCGGGGGCAGCCGTGAACGACGCAGCGTATCACCCCGCCGATTGAGTCGCCCTCCGACTGGACCTCCCGGATAAGGGCCTCCATCTTTTCGGCCGCTGCCGCATCCGGGCAGCGTACGATGGTAGACTCAACATCCTTGGGAATGACGCGCTCGGGGTCGCACGTGGCCACGATGTGCCCGACCTGCTCCACAAAGCTCACGATCTCCACGCCGGCGTGCAGGCGGAGGTACTTCTTCGCCACCGCGCCTGCCGCAACACGCGCCAGGGTCTCGCGGGCGGAGGCGCGGCCGCTGCCACGCCAGTCGCGGCGCCCGTACTTGGCAAGGTAGGTGAAGTCAGCGTGAGAGGGCCGATAGAGATCCTTGAGGGCGTCGTAGTCCTGCGGCCTGACATCCTTGTTGTGCGCAAGCATGAGGATCGGAGTGCCGGTTGTTTTCCCCTCGAAGACGCCGCTCAAGATGTGGATCGTATCCTCTTCCTTGCGGGGAGTGGTGATGTCGCTCTGCCCTGGCTTGCGGCGGTCGAGCTCCGACTGCACTTCAGCCTGCGAGATCTCGAGCCCCGGAGGGCAGCCGTCAACGACCACGCCCACGGCGCCCCCATGCGACTCTCCAAAGGTGGTGATGCGAAAAAGCTCTCCAAAGCTGCTGCCGGCCACGTTACGTCCTCACAAGCTCTGCGCGCGAGACTATCATCCAAGGGCCTGCATGATCGAGTCCAGTTTGTCCACGGTGATCTGGCCCGGAGCAGAGCGGCTGCCGGCATCAACCGGCGCAAAGACCATCTCATTGCCCCACAGGGTCCCGAAAACTCGCGTGATCACGCCATGTTTGCCCATCCCGAGGATGATGCTGCGGTGGCCCCCCTCGCGCAGGTCGATAAGCAGCGAGAGGAGGCGCAGGGCATCGCGCTGGATTGAGCAGTAGGTGGAGAACTTCATAATGTGCGCGCCCCAGTCCTCCATCCGGTGGGTTAGCGAGCGCAGCTCCGTGTCCGAAGGGGTGAGCGAGTAGTTATGGTACGAGAGGATGGTCTTCAGCGAAAGGCGCGCAGATTGGGCCTGAGTGATCTCCTCCGTCTGGGTCGACACGTCAAAATCCACCAGCACCTGCTTGCGCGCCAAGGTTGAGATCATCTCAAGCCTTGTGCCCGGAGCCATCCGCATAGGCTCGAGGTTCTGGCGCCTGAACACCATGACGAGCCGGTGCGGGTAGAGGCCCACCAGCGTCGCGGCAAACCCTGGATCGAGGTCGTCAATGTAGTCTAGCCACACCTCAAAGAAGCGGAAGCGATCAATGTTCGCCTGAATGGCTGCCTGGACCTCAGCCCGAGCGCTCTTGATGATAGGGAGGCAGTACTTGTTGTTAATTCTCGGGGAGCTCATGTCACAGGCCTGGTTCAACTCTGGAGGCTGATGCGCTGTGGCGCATGCCAGCCGTGCTGCTGCGATTTCGCGCGCGGTGGCATCATACCTGAAACGCGGCTCAAGGTCACGGGGTGAGGGCATTTCTCAGCACGGCTTCCATCGCCGCGTGAGGCCCCTTGACACCGGTGTGGAGCTCGAACTGCGCCAGCCCCTGCGCAAGAAACATCTCGATGCCGCGGATAGCGGTGGCGCCGGCTTGCTCTGCGATCTTGACAAGCGCCGTCGACGAGGGGTGGTAGATCGTCTCAAAGATGATCTGGCCCGAAGCGAGGATCCCCGGCGGCACCGGCGACTCTCCTGAGGCCTCCCCCATCCCGATGGATGTTGTGTTAATGACGATGTCAAACCGTTTCAGCTCTGCCACATCAGAGAGGCTGAGAACTTCGGCGCCGGTTGCCTTGGCGACGGCATGGGCCCTCTGTGCGGTTCGGTTGAAGATGGCGATCGAGGCGCCCCGCGAAAAGCAGCCATATGCGGCGGCTTGGGCAGCGCCCCCGGCGCCGAGCACCGCGACACGCTTGCCCTGCAGGGGGGTGCGACGCTCAAGCGGTCGCACGATGCCCTCCCAGTCGGTGTTGTGGCCGATCAGCACCCCCCCGGAATTCACTACCGTGTTAACGGCGCCGATGGCGGCCGCCACCGGGTCGAGGTGATCGAGGAGCGCGCAGATCTCGACCTTGTGCGGCATGGTGACCGCCAGGCCCCGAACCCCGAGGGCGCGCACGCCCCGAATGGCGTCCGGCAGGCTTGCAGGAACCACGTGCGAGGCCGCCATGATGAAAGGGATCCCCGCGTCGCGGTAACCGGCGTTGTGCATCGCAGGCGAGAGGCTGTGCGATATCGGGTCCCCGAGCACGAGGCAGAGGGATGACCGGGCTGTCACTTCGGCTGCTGTCATGGGCGGAAGTTTAGCCGTGAAAGTATCCCGGAGCAAAGGTCATCCACCGAGCGCGAAGCTGAGTCCAGGGTCTCGTCTGCCCAGCGGGCATAGAGCGGCGCTCGGGCCTCAAAGAGCTGGCGGGCGCGGCTGCCGTCCCTAAAGAGGGGACGGGTCTCCAGCCCAGCGTTGCGGGCGGCGACGGTGTCGAATGGGGCGTGCAGAAGAAATACTTTGCCGCCATTGGCCCGCAGGTGCTCCATGTTGCGGTCCCTCGTGACAACGCCTCCCCCGGTTGACACAATCACGTCAGAGGCTGCCGCAAGCGACTCAGCAACGGCTGACTCGAGATCGCGGAAGGCGGCCTCTCCCCGTTGGGCGAAGATCTCAGCGACTGAAGGGAGCCCCGAGCGCTCAACGATCGCCTCGTCCATTTCGACCACAGGGTGTGCCAGCAGCTCGCCGAGACGCCGGGCGACCGTGCTCTTGCCGCTCCCCATGAAGCCTATCAGGATCACCTTTGCCATCCGGGGAGTCTATCCTGAGGAGCCGTTCGCGACTAGGGGGAGGGGGTGCCAGATTTGCGGGGTTGCGCCGCCTGCTGCTTCCTCACCCACGCAGCGAACCTCGCGAGCACGACAACGCTGGCTGCGGTGCACAGGCCGGCTGCGACCATTGCGAGCGGGTTTAGCCACTGGTTAATGAGCAGGGCCAGTCGCTCCCCCGACGAGGGGTCCCCGGAGACGCAGCGTGAGCAGGAGGGATAGCGCTCGAGGATGCCGGGCACGGCGGCTATCACCCTGGGATCGGCGAGCGCCTCGCCAGCGCACGGCGAGTCATTTGTGACACACTGGGCAACCAGGCGCATCATGAGGAGCCCGAGGCTCAGGACGGAGCTCACCGCAGTCAGGAGCACCGAAGCGACCCAGCTGGCGATCGTCTTAGGCGGCACGAAGAGCAGGGGAGCCAATAGGGCCAGCGGCAAGAGGGCAATCAAGGATTCAAGAAGCTCAGATGCTAGGCTCATTACGGGCACCTCCGGCGGGCAGGGGGATCATACCGCGATCCCCCTGCTGTCGGGCAACGGCGATATTAGCCGCGAGCCGCCGCGGCCCCGCTCAGGGCCGCAGCGACCCGAGCGCAAAGATGCCGTGGGGTATTGTCCGCCCGTTGATCGTCAAGGTTGCCTCTCCCGCTGGGCGGGCATCGAGCTCTCCTCTCGCGATCCCGTCAACGGTATAGCTGATCGGGCGCGCGCCAAATTCGCGAAAGAAGAGGTAGCCTGTGATCTTTCCCATGAAGAGGGTGCGGCCGCCGTTGTCAGCGTAGTTCCGAGAGATAGTGTCCCGCAGGAGCTCCTCCCGCGCGTCATCTGGCCAGGAGAGGATGTCCTGTGGCAGCCTCACGGTGTAGCGGCTTGGGCCGCCGGTAACGGCAAACATCGTGATTGATGTTGGGCGCGACAGCTCTGCAATCCCCTGCACGAATGGATAAAAGGCCCGCTTCTCCTCCTCGATCCGGCGCTGCTTCTCGGTGCGGCGCTCATCCCGAAGGATGGCTGTTGTGGCAGCGATCGCAGAGCGCAGTGCGGCTGGCTCGGGCGCCAGAGGGCTGGAGGCGAGCCGCTCAAGAAAGAGCGGGTTGCCGCTGCCCGTCTGGAGCCAATGGTCAAGCGTTGCTATCCCCTTGGCCGAGTTGCCGTAGCCGATCGCGTGCATGAAGTCCGGCAGCGAGAGCCCAGAATCAACCAGGAGCCGGATGAGAAGTTCCCCAATAGGGTAGGATGAGAAGCGCGGTTTCATGATACCTCCACAGTGCTAGACGTGAGGCATCAGGGTGAATGTTTGACGGGAAGCCCCGCCCACATCTCCCCCTCTCTCTGCAGAGAGGGGGACAACCACCGTGGTCACCTGACCCGGCTGGTAGGGCCGACGTTCGCCGGCCTCTTCCTGATGCTTGCTCCTGAGAGTACCCATGCAGCCCGAGAGAGTCACGAGAAAAATGGCCCCCGGCCCGCTGCCCGGCGCGTCCGGGCGCGCGCCGAGTGGCGAGCATCACGAGACAAACGGCAGTCGTTGCCGCCAGTTAAAAGCCAGACTGAACTCCCCTGTGGCGCGCATCTTGACGGTAGGTCGGCCAGGGAAGATAGCCAGCGCTGCTGCCAGGGGAGCTTGAGATGAGCGAGCTGAGGCCTGAGTAGATAGAGACCTTTCCCCCGCCGGAACTCGATCCCGCAACTACCATCTCCAGGTCGCCATCGCCATCAAGATCGTCGATTGCCACAGCGTTCCGGAGGGCAGAGAACCCCTTGAAGGCGAACCTTCCATCGTCGCACTCACGCTCTTCGCAGCTAAGGTACTCGCCAGTCGAGCCCGCGAATACAGTAACGCCCGAGCCGCTCGCGACAACCACCTCACGAGAGCCGTTCTGGTCTAGGTCAGCTATCGCCAGCCCGCTAAAGAGCGCGAGCTCACGAAGATTGCTGCCGTTTACCCTCGGCGAGGCCATCCACAGGGTGGCATCAGTCTCGGGCTGGTAGGCCAGCACTTGGCTCGGGCCGCTTCCCCCGTACTGCGCAAGAGTTTGCACCGGCAGGACCACCTCGTTGAGCTCATCGCCGTTTATGTCGGCGATCGCTGGCTCTGAGTTGGTGCAGGCAGGGAGCTCTACCTGGCGGAGTGTTGCGCCTGTCTTGAGGCTCACGATGCGCAGGTAACGGCCCCGCTTAATGCTTAAGTCCTGCGGAAAAAAGCACCCCGTTGCAACGGCGACCTCAAGCCCCTCGTTCGACGAGTTAAGCTCCCCGACCGTGGGCGAAGACTGCACTACCTGGTCGAACTGGGACCTCCAGTAGGCCGAGCCGGTTTGCCGGAATCCGATCACCCTGCCGCGAGCAAACAGGGAGCTCTTGAGCGCATAGAGGTAGCCCCCGTTGGGCGTTGGGGGGCGCAGCTTCCTGTTGAGCGATATGTCGGTCCCGATGACGATCGCTGCCTGGTCTGCCCCCTTCGGAGTCGCCACCGCTGGGGACGAGAACACGGTGTCCGCCGCTTGGTAGTAGGCACGGAAGCTGCCATTGTGATTGATGACGTAGATATTTCGGTCCAGGGCGCCGAACGATACCTCAAGGTTGCCGTCGCCGTTAAAGTCGAAGAGTGCCGGAGATGAGATTACAGCGTGGGCGAGCGCGAAGATCCTCCGCCTTGCGGCGAATTGCTTGAGGTCGAAGTTCCACGCGATCTCTCCGGTGTCACCTCTGAGCGCAGCAACGCCGCCACCGCATTCCGAGCCGCCGATGCCGCCGTAGCCCACAACGACATACTGCGTCTCCTGGTTCCGGTACAGCCTTCCAACAGCCGGGGTGGAGAGGAGCCGGTTGCTGCCGCTCAAGGCGGAACAGGCTGAGATTGGGAGCGAAGTTTCCCAGAGCACAGAGCCAGAAGACGAGACCAGCGAGACGACCCCGCTGGCCGAGGCAACAACGATCTCTTTGCCGTTCTCGCTGTTTCCGTCCACCTCTGCCACAACGGGGCTGCCGTACTTGGGGCCGCTCCCGGAGAGAAAGACATCTATAGGCTCGTACTGTGCAGCCGCAGCAATTGGAGCCGCAAGCGAGAGAATCCAAGAGATAGCGAGGTGTTTCACGGGGCTCTCCAAAAATTGCCACGGCATGCCAACCGGTGTCCAAGGCCGCTGGCCCCGGCAACGGCGATACTTCCACGGATCATGGTAACCTAACGACCTCCGGAGGGCACCCACAGAGTGCGTCTGTGTGCTCTAGGGCACGACAAGACGCTGCAGTGCCTCGACTTTTGCATCCCTGCTGCAGCGCGCTTAAGCCGTCGCTTTCGGGCGGCGGCACATCGCCCCAAGACATTCGTAGCGGGAGCCCTGTGGGCTTGTGCGCGAGCAGAAGAGGCCAACCGACTCAACGGTGAGCAAGCCCGAGGCCACGCTGATTGATGACACTTCGCTACGCAGGGCACGGAGCTGGCCTGGAGCCTTAATCCGGCCCAGTGTCACGTGCATGACGGGCTCAGTCGGGAGCACAGTGATTCCATTCCGCTCAAGCACCATGTCAACGCAGCGCACAAGCTCAAGCCATGATCCGTGACGCTCCTGGACCCCCGCCCAGAGGATCCGCTCAGGGCCCGCATCGGGGAAGCATCCGCAGCTCGTGAGCTCAAGGACGAGTGGATCTGGCGGGATGACAGTGCGTCGCCATGAATCGGCCAGGCGCAGAGCTCGCTCGTCCTCGATCTCCCCGATGAACTTCACGGTGAGGTGAAGGCTCTCGGGGCGGACCCACCTGATGCCTGCCGGAAAGCGGCGCTGGAGCATCCCCTGCAGCGAGCACAACGTCGCCTGCCAATCATCCGGGAGCGTTATTGCCGCGAAGAGCCTCACGGGGCTGCCCGATTACTCAGGGCAGGCGACGGCGATTCCGGCGCTCGACAGCACCTGCCAGAACTCAGGAAATGATTTTTCAACGACCTCAGGCTCCTCAATGACAAGCCCAGGAACCCGCGCCCCCAGCATCGCAAACGACATCGCCATACGGTGATCCTCATAGGTGGCGATCTGTGCGGCATGCGGTGAGCCGCCGCGTATGGTGATGCAGTCCGGGCCGGGCTCGCTTGAGATGCCGACCTTCGCCAGCTCGTTGTGGAGCGCAGCGATCCTGTCCGTCTCTTTGACCCTCAGGGTGCTGAGCCCGGTTATCCGCGTTGGGCCCTCTGCGATGGCAGCAATAACTGCAAGCGATTGGGCTGTGTCGGGCATGTTGGACATGTCGACGTCGATGCCACGCAGGCGGGGGGCGCCGCACACGGTTATAGAGCGCGCCCTGCGGGTGACTGAGCACCCCATCCGCTCAAGGAGCTCCGGGAACCTGATGTCCCCCTGCGCTGAGCTTGGGTTGGCGTTGTGCACCGTGACCGTGCCACCTGAGATGGCGGCAAGGCCCCAGAGGTAGGAAGCCCCGGAGGCATCCCCCTCGACCTCGTACGTGCGCGCCACGAGGCGGGCCGGGCCGCAAACCGAGTACCTGGCGTAGCGCTCGTTGTCCACGGCAAGGCCAAAATCACCGGCGCTCTGAAGAGTCATGTCGATATAGGACTTTGATATCTGCTCACCCGCAATCGAGATGCACAGGGGGTGCTCGTGAAGGGGCGCCGTCAGCAGCAGGGCCGAGACAAACTGGCTGCTCACTGAGCCATCCATCTCTATCTGGCCGCCGCGCAGCTTCCGCGTGGGACGAATGCGCAGCGGAGGGCATCCCGGCGTGCCGAGATACTCGATCTCGGCACCGACCCTTTGCAGCGCCTCGACCAGCTCCCGTATCGGGCGCTGGTGCATCCGTTCTGACCCTCGCAACGTGATATCTGAGCCTGGAATACCCGCGCAGAGCGCGGTGAGAAAGCGCATGGTGGTGCCAGCCGGCCCGACATCGATCTCGGCACGAATCGGCCCAAAGGCGCCCCCAGATCCCTCAACAGCAAAACACACTCCCATAGGCCCCGAGGATTCCGTGATGATGACCCCCAGCTTTCGAAGCGCCAAAACTAGGGCCTCGCTGTCTGCGCTCTTTGAGGCCGCCAACAGGGTGGAGGTGCCCTGGGCTTGCGCTGCCAGCAGCAGCGCCCGGTTGGTATAGCTCTTGGAGCCCGGGATGGCGATCTCTGCCGAGATTGGCCGCGTGGATGGGGAGAGCGTAGCGGTTCTCATGGGCAGTTGGCCTGAATTGCGGTCAAGGCCTCCACAACGAGGGCCTCTGGCACAGAGAGGTCGAAGGAGCACGCGCCGATCCGGTCAAGGAGCACCCAGCGCACCTGGCTGCCGATGTTCTTCTTGTCACGAGCCAAAAGCTGGCGGAGCTCTGCAACAGGGAACGGGGTAGGGAGGGATACAGGCAGCCCGGCTCGGCCAATCCCAGCTCGCACAGCGAGGAACTCACCCTCTGAGATCCGGCCGCTGCGCCATGATATGAGAGCCTCCCCCACCATGCCGATTGCGACCGCCTCCCCGTGCGTCAGCGGGATGCCGTGCTCAAGCGCATACCCCTCTACTGCATGCCCGATGGTGTGCCCGAAGTTGAGCGTTTTGCGGGGGCCCTGCTCAGTTTCATCTGCCTCCACAACAGACCTCTTGATCTCGCACGACCTAAACACCACCTCAACGAGCTCTTCCGGCGACCAGGCCGAAAAAGGGCGGGAGCTCGTGAGCTCGAAATATGGGGCGTCCTGGATGAGGCCGTGCTTAAGTATCTCGGCGAACCCGGAGCACAGCTCCCGAGGGGGCAGCGAGGCGAGCGCGTCGATGTCGATGACCACCCCGGCTGGCTGCATCACGGCGCCCAGGAGGTTCTTGATCCCCATGAAGTTCACGCCGGTCTTGCCGCCGATGCTCGCATCAACCTGCGCCAACAGGGTGGTCGGAATGTGCAGGAGGGCGATTCCCCGCATAAACGTGGCGGCCGCGAAGCCGACCAGGTCGCTCAAGGCTCCGCCCCCGACCGTGACGACCAGTGAGCGCCGGTCGAGGCCCTGCTCGACAAAAAACTGCCACACTCGCCCGAGGCCGTTGATATCCTTGTTGCGCTCGCCGCCATCGAGCACGAGGCAGCGGCTACAGGTTTGGGGAAGTGCTGCAAAAAGCCGCGAGCATGCCTCGTGCGCTCCTGCGTCGGCGACTACTGCCACCGACGAGTAGTCGCCGACCGGAACCAGCGATGGGACCTGCTCGATGAGGCCCCGGCCCGCCCATAAGCGGGAGGATCTCTCTGTGCGCGGAACCTGGATCGAGAGCGAGCGCACTAGGGCACCTGGATCTTCTTCAGATCCTCCATCATGCGCTCAAACTGCGGGAACCGCAGCGCCTGAGGGCCGTCGCTGAGCGCTTTCTCCGGCTCTGGGTGGAACTCGACGATGATGCCGTCGGCGCCAACCGCCTTGGCGGCCAGAGCCAGCGGGATCACCAGGTCGCGCACCCCTGCAGCGTGCGAGGGGTCGACGAAGACCGGGAGGTGCGTGCGCTTCTTGAGCACCGGCACCGCGCTGATGTCGAGGGTGCCGCGCGTTGCAGTCTCGAACGTGCGTATGCCGCGCTCACAAAGGAAGACCTGCTGGTTGCCGCCAGCGAGGATGTACTCCGTTGCTTGCAGCACCTCCTCGATCGAGGAGCTCATGCCGCGCTTGAGCATCACGGGCCGGCGGATCTGCCCCACGGCCTTGAGGAGGCTGAAGTTCTGCATGTTCCTCGCGCCGATCTGGATAATGTCGGCCTTTTCTGCCACCCGCTCCACATCCTCCGTGGTCATCACCTCGGTGATAACCGGCATGCCGACCGACTGCCCGGCCTCAACGAGGAGGTCGAGCCCCTCGTACCCCATGCCCTGGAAGCTGTACGGCGAGGTGCGCGGCTTAAAGACGCCGCCACGGAGGATGCGCGCGCCGTGGTTCCGGGCCTCTCGGGCGCACGACATGATCTGCTCCCGTGACTCGACTGAGCACGGCCCGGCGATGACCACAAAGCCTCCGCCGCCGATTGAGACCCCGCCAACTTGGATGACGGTGTCGCTCTCCTTGTGCTCCCTGGTCACGAGACGGTACCCCTTGTCCTTGGCCGCAGCCCCCTTTGGGGCTGCGGGCTCGGCGCGCGGCGCGCGGCACGCCTCGGGCTCGGCGGCAGCGCTCGGTTGCGGGCCTTGAGCCTCGACAGCCGTGGGCTCGACGTCACACGCCGGGTAGCAGCCAAGAACCTTGATAAAGCGCACCAGCTTCGTGAGGTCGCCGAGCGCGCTCTTGACCCCTTCGTCCTCGCTGTTTCCGTGGAAGTCGACGTAGAACATCTCCTCCCAGGTGTTTCCCGGAACGGGGCGGCTCTCCAGCTTGGTAAGGTTGATTCCGTGCTCCTTAAAGACCGCGAGCGCCTCGACGAGGGCGCCAGGCTTGTTGAGGGTGTGGATAACGATTGAGGTCTTGCTCGGGATGCGCGCATCAACCTTTCGCGGCTTGCGTGCGATCAGCAAAAAGCGGGTGCTGCTCTCCTCCTGGTTGGCGATGCCCCCCTTGAGGACCGCAAGCCCGAACAGGTCTGCCGCTTCCTCGGTCGCTATCGCGGCGTGCAGTCGGCTGCCCGACTCATGCACCCGCTTGAGCCCGAGCGCGGCATCGCTGCAGAACTCGATCCGGCACTCTGGTATCGAGCCGAGGAAGGCCGAGCATTCCGATACCGAGAGGGGATCGGCGTAGATCCGCTCAAGGTGAGACAGGGACGCGCCTGGCAGCCCGATAAGGCAGGGCCTGAGCGGTACCTTCTCCTCTCCGACGATTGAGACGCGCGAGTTTAGGAGCAGGTCATAGACGTCGTTAATCCCCCCGGATGTTGTGTTCTCGATGGGCAGGATGCCGAAGTCGCACCTTCCAGACTCAACCGCCCTGACGGCCTCCTGGTAGTCCGGGAAGCCGAGGAAGCTCGGCGAGCCTCCTTCGGGCCCCGTTCCGGCAACGAAGCTCCGTCCGGCCAGGTGGCAGAAGGATCCCTCAATTCCCTGGAACGCGATGGTGGCGCTGCCGGCCAGAATCGAGGAGCCGTTGAGGCCCGCCTGGACATGCTCGTGCTGGGTCCGAACGTTCTCGGCGATAACTTCGTGGAAGATCGCTGTCACGTACTGCGCGTCGAGACCGAGATCTCGCCCGTCCGCTATCCGCTGCTTCAGCAGCTGTGTTTCGCGCGCCGTGTCTCGCAGCGCCAGGTTGCCTGCCTCTTTTGCCTCAACGATCTGCCTCGCGAGGTCCCGGCGCTTCGCCAAGATTTGCAAAAGCTCACCGTCTAGCCGATCAATCTCAGAGCGGACTGGGCCGATCTGGGCGGCGTCTTTGCTGTTGTCATGTGTTGTCATACGTCTGCTTCCTTGGTTGCCAAACTGAGGGGCGCTTATCGCACATACGTTAAGTGCCGGCCGTATTCCGGATTCTTGCCGCGCACGATATCGAGGTAGGCCTGCTTAAGCTCGAGGCTGATCGGCCCTGCACGCCCCGTCCCGAGCGGAGTGTCGTCGATGGTGGCGATGGGCGTCACCTCGGCAGCGGTGCCCGTGAAAAAAGCCTCGTCGGCAGAGAGCGCGTCCTGCAGCGAGACCCGGCGCTCTACGACCGAGTAGCCGCGGTCGCGGGCAACTTCGATCAGGGTCGCGCGCGTTATTCCGGCCAGGATCGCGCCGAGCGGCGGCGTGATCACTTCCCGTCCCTTGACGATAAAGAAGTTTTCCCCCGGACCCTCCGCAATCGCGCCCTCCGAGTCGAGAAAGAGAGCCTCATGGTACTTTGTCCCGCGCAGCTCAAGCACCGCCATGATGCTGTTGACGTAGTGGCCGCAGATCTTCGCGTCTGCCACGGTGGAGCTGGGATGGATGCGGATGAACTTGCTGACCTTGATGTCCGCAGCGTCAACGGGGATGTATGCCCCCC
>JAFMJG010000214.1 GCA_017853605.1 bacterium | reverse complement strand
TAGTCCCGACTGTAACGGCCCGGTCCTTGGGTTCCACATGCCCGACCTGGTTGCCAAGCTTGCGCCGCTCATGGAGGTCAAGGATCTTGCGCAAGTCTACCAGTCGCACCCTGGACGCTTCCACTCGACAGACCTGCTTGAGGGGCTCGCGGCAGCCACCCTTCACCGCGCGTGCCAGGCTATCGATGGCGGCTCAATTGCGCTGATAGCCGAGGAAGCCGGGGCCATTGTGTCTGATTTCGGCGGCAAGCCCCTCAAGGGCTTCCGGGACTCGCCCAAGCGCACGGTGCCCAACGCAATTGTGGCGGCAAACCGCGAGATTCACAGCCGGATTGTCTCGGCGCTCTCGCAGTAGCCAAGGGCTTTAGGAGGGGCGTATGGCCGTGCAGCAGCACCGCTTGTCGGAGAAAGAGAAGGTTTTCCTCGTCCATGCGGGCGTGTCCGCGGACCTCCCCCTCGCCGAGATCGCCAAGAACGCGGGGATGCGTGAGCACGCGGCGCGCTACGTCCGTGACTCTCTGCTCGAGCGTGGACTGATACACCCGGTGTGGTTTGTGGACACGTGCCGGCTCGGTTTCATCGACCTGGGCATCTTTTTCACGCGAGGCTCAGAGAGCTCGGGCGCCCGCCGCAAGGTGGAGCAGCAGATCTCGCAGTTTCCGCCGGTGACGTGGCTCTCAGCGATGGGGGGCGGCTTCCAGTACGGAGTTGTGCTCAACATCCGGCGTGTCGACGAGGTGGAGCCGCTCTACGACATGCTGCGCCCGACAGAGGTGGGCGCGTATTTTAAGAAGACCGTCCGAATCGGCATCGAGTGGCGCACTTTTGCGCCGAGCTTCCTGCTGCCTGAGCTCAAGGAGCGCCGGGAGATCGTGCACTCCTCCCGGCGCCAGCCGGCTGAGGCCGACGAGGCCGATCTGCGCGTGCTGCGGGCGCTCACCAAGGCGCCCGGACAGAGCTTCGCCGAGGTCGCGAGGGCGCTCGGGATGAACCCTAACTCGTTTGGGTACCGAGTCGACAAGCTGAGGGAGAAGGGGATCATTCTCGGGCGCGGCTACTGGCTCGCCACTGAGAAGCTCGGCCTGCATGTGTTTCGGGTCATGATTACTGACCGGGGGCTCAATACCCAGCAAAAGGAGTCGTTCCTGAGGTTTCTCCGGCGCCACCCCGGTGTTGGCGCGATCATCACGTGCACCGGAAGCTGGGACTACGAGCTTCGCTTCGAGGCCCAAGAGCCCGCCGAGCTCGACGCATTCTGCCAGCAGGTATACGACGATTTCGGGTACGGAATAGACTCAATCACCTTTGCCCAGCAGTTTAAGGTGCTCACGCGGCGGGCTGTGCCGCAGACATAACCAAGCCCTGCCCGGCAAATGCGCGGAAAGCATGCCGAACTCGGCAAAAAGGGCCTTTTTTGGGGTCTGAGGGCCTCCGGGAAAATAATTTGATTTATGCCAGTTCGCAAACGGGCGGCGCGTCGTATCATCCGCCGATGATAGAACTCTCAAGTGCCCATGCCCTTCAGGCGATCAGCGACAATGTGCGGGGCACGGTCCTGGGAAACGCAGCCCATGTCATCAAGGGGCTTTGCACTCTTGATGAGCCCAAGCCTGATCACATCACCTTCATTCGGGCCAAGGGGGTTCTCGCCATTAGGCGCGCCCTCAAGAGCCTCGATTCTTGCGCTGCGTTCGTGATCAGCCAAGAGCTGCCAACTGATCTGGAGCTCGGGTCAAACTCGCTCGTGCTTGTCGACGATCCTCACGGGGCTTTCTTGGACACCATCTCGCTTTTTTACGGTGAAGTTGTGCCGCCGGCCGGGGTTGATCCAACCGCGTCAGTTCATCCATCGGCGAAGGTTCATTCCACTGCTTCGGTCGGGGCTCTCTGCATCATCGGGGCTGATGTGACTCTCGATGCCCATACGGTTCTTGAGCCGTGCGTTAGGGTATTTGCCGGGGCGCATATTGGCGAATCAACGGTTCTTAGGACCGGCGTTGTGGTTCGCGAAAGGTGTGTCATCGGGAAGCGGTGTATTATCAACGACAATTCTGTGATCGGCGCTGACGGCTTCGGGTATGCGCCAGACCGCGTGCTCGGGCTGCGAAAGGTGCCCCAGCTAGGCAACGTTATCCTGGCGGATCACGTTGAGGTCGGATCCAACAGCTGCGTTGATCGGGGCGCTCTAGGGTCAACGATGGTTGGGCACGGCACCAAGATCGATAACCTCGTGCAGGTTGGGCACAACGTCATTATTGGAAAGTTCTGTGTCCTGTGCGGACAGGTAGGCGTTGCGGGAAGCTCCATTATTGGCGATGGGGTGGTTCTAAGCGGGCAAGTTGGCGTGTCAGACCATGTGCGGATAGTCCCGGGCGTGAGAATTGGCGGTGGCGCTCCGGTTACCGAGGATGTGCTGGAGCCAGGAGACTACTTTGGGCATCCGCTGCTTCGCTCCCGTGAATGGCACCGGCACCAGACGGAGCTGCGAAAGAGGATGCGGCGCCGAAATGAGGCCCTGAAAGGGGCCGCAGTCTCTACTGAGCCGTAGCGCCGCTGCGTGCACGAGGCACGATTCCCCTGAGCCGTCCCAGTTTGGCAGAGGGATGTGACAGCTACGAAGCGAAAGGGGCCAGAGGGCGCGATTGCGTTGGCGCGCGGAACTTCGCGGCAGGGGAGTTTGCGGCACGTGTCGGACAAGCATGGCCCCGGGAAGGGAGCAGGCTAAATTCCGCTAGTTGAGGGAGCGCCCAAGAGCAGGGACGCCTTTTTGGCCGTAGGCCCTCGGGTCCCTGGTGAAGAGGCTTTCTCAATCGCCGTGGAAGCGTAGGGACCCGGCCCTGCAGTTGGCCTGACAGGAAGCGATTGCGGTTGCGCTGTGCGGCCTCA
>JAFMJG010000213.1 GCA_017853605.1 bacterium | reverse complement strand
CGCCGTCGCCTCGCTGTACGAGCGCGCAAGGTTCTGGTGCCGCCGGATGCAGCTCCCCGAGTTGACCCCGAGAAACTCCATAAGCACGCCTCGAGTGGGCAGAAATGTGAGCCTGAACCCCTGGTCCCGGCTTGATGGCTGCGTTGGCTCCCTAAAAAAGTTGCGCAGCTCGGCTATCATCTCATCAACCTGCAGCGCGTCAGCGATCTGCCTCCTCAAGGCGGGGCTGAACCGAATCGCATTCCCATCGGAGCTGTTTATAGAGTCGAGCGAGTAGGTAAGCTGCTCAATATAGGAGGCGATCTGAACGAACGACAGCTTCTCCAATTGCTGGGCCAAAATTGAGCGTGAAACCGAGGCCGTTATCGAGGCATTGCTCGTGCCTTGGTGCTGATCCAGGCCTGCGCGTATCTCCTCAAGAAACGAGCCTACTGGCCTGACTCTCTCGAGCTCCTCGTTTTCAAACGGCCCCATTGATATGGCTCGGAAGAACAGGTGCAGTGGGCTTTCGGCTCCCTCTGCGAGCACCTCCTCGGGGCGGAGGATTCCCGCCGGACGCCACTCCCATCCTCTGTAGCTTGGCCACTGGTCTCCCCACACCTGAATTCTTGCGAGATCGTGCCGGCGCAGGGCTGCACGGATACCCACATCGCGAGGCAGGGAATTAAGGCCGTTGTCTGCACTGCTCAACGTGCCTGAGGGATGGGCCCGAAGGAGCACCTCTCTGGCTGCCATATGCGGAGCTGTCCTGCGCGCCAGGCCAGCGCGCATGTCACCGAGGCACTCCTGCAGCGACATGGCTACCGAACGGCGGCTACTGAACCGGTCCAGCCCCACCAGGTGCGCAACGAGGAGGGCATCGAGCATGGAATAGCACTCAGCTCCGATCTCCTCATTACGAGCCTTCTCAAACACCCTCTGCATCCCAGCCTTAAAGTCCAGCTGTGCCAGCGTGTCTCGATCGTCCAAAAGGCCAGCAGCCGCCGTGACCTCGGCCCATAGCACGCCGTTCGTTAGGAGGGAGTCAGGGGCGCCCCCATTCTTGAGCGCAACGAGCATGTGGCGAACCCGGTCAAAAGAGTCGCGCCCTAAGCCTTCTGCCCTCGAGGTTCGCACGAGCAGGGGCCCAAGAATCGGCTGCAGGGGATCCCCCTCATCTTTTGAGATCCGCACGAGCTCGTCAACAAGCTCAAGGGACGGGCGGCCGCCGTTACGCGCCCGAAAGCACCCCCACAGTGGCATGCTCCGCAACCAAGCATCTTTAGCAACACCGATCTCTCCCCATGGAATCTCACGTGCTGAGTAGCCGAGCATTCCAAGAAGTTTTTTGGTCGGAACCTGGCCGAGCAGCAGGTGCTCGGGGAACACTCCCTGCGGCTCTCCTGTTGCCGCAACAAGCCGATGCCGCGGCTCCTCTGCCGCAGGGATGGGCGGGATGACAACATCAGCCTTCGGCAGGTTTCTGAAGCGAAACCAAGCCGCCTCAAGCTCACGAAACACCTCGATCGGAAAGAGGGCGATGGCCCCAAGCGCAGCGACGCTCCGCTCTCCCTTGGCCCACGAAGGCTTTGCCTCTGACGACGGCCCGCCAGAGACTTTCAGGAAGTGATTGAGCAAAACTCCCACATGGAACTGGTTGGTTCCGACTCCATGAGTCACACAGTGCTGGGCAAGCTTGCCGACCTGCCGAGCGAGGAGGTTATGCGGGCGCCTTCCCGAGGGGCGCCACGCCCGCACAAGATCAGTCATCACGTAGGCTGCAATCGCAGCTGCAAATGTGCTTCGGTGCTTGCTGGTCTCCTCCAAGGCGCGGCCATACTCTCCGAAGTGGTTGCTGCCAGACAGCACGACTGAGCCAGCTTTTGGGTACCAGGAAAAATGGGCAGCCCCCTTCCCAAAAGGGGCCCCAGAGAAGAAAAACCTCTCTCGCGTGCCCTCCCCCGAAAAAAATTCATCGAGCTCCGGAGGGACTCCGTGCTCGGCAACCTCAATACCAGCGCTCCAGGTGATCGCCTGGCAATTGGCAAGCAGGAACCGCAAGAGCCGGTCAGTTGCAGGGGTCGGGGCGCCAAGCTGCCCAGCCTTTCCCTCCCGCTCTTCAAGCCCAAGCATCGCTGCTACCACCGGACTCACGTCCTTGAGAGGGCAAAGCAGCTGGAGGAGCCTTGGCTCCTCCAGAATCAGGGCTCGATCAAGCCCCTCGCAGCTCGGATCGTTTCGGGGGAAGGACCACTGCAGCTGGGCGCGCGTTACCGGATGCAGAGCCGAAACCGCGGCATCCTGTCCTGCGAGCTTCTCTTCAAGGAAGAGCGCAACCTCGCGCCGCAGCTCCTGGAGCATGTTTCGCGCACACTCCGCAGCCAGCTTATCAACGAGCCAGGGATGCGCCACCGGCGTCACGTCAAGCTCTTGGCACTGGGTCAGGATGATCTCCTGAAGCAATTTCATCCTACCAGTTGTCACGCAGCTCATATCGGGGAGCGGCCCCTCGAGGGCATCCTGAACCTTCGGCGGCAGGGCTTTGCGGAACGCCTCGTTGAACTCGTCGTCGCTCCAATCGAGCCGCAATGCCCTCTCGGCGTCACAAAATGATTTTGCATGGGC
The DNA here is from genome assembly GCA_017853605.1 of bacterium. GTDB lineage: Bacteria > Bdellovibrionota_C > UBA2361 > UBA2361 > OMII01 > OMII01. The sequence continues at coordinate 283 of JAFMJG010000213.1, read as the reverse complement.
AACAACCCAATCAAAACGCGCTGCATTCAGGGCGCACGCCGCCCGGAAGCCCCCATCTTCCAAAAGGATGTAGAGGGCCTTAAGCGACGCACCGGAGAGCTGCTGGCGCAGCTCGAGCGCTATTTGGGGGACGTGAAAAGCCTCCTGATGCTCCTCGAAGAAGCGCCTATTGACGGCGTGAGACACACGACAATTTTGCTTTTTCTGCAGGTCGCCTATCCGGTTTCGGGTCTCTTCCGGCAGCCGCGCGTAGAGCTCGCCGAGCTCCCGCTGCGAGTTAAAG
>JAFMJG010000212.1 GCA_017853605.1 bacterium | reverse complement strand
CAAGGCGTTTCTTCGCGAGCGAGCCCAAAGTAGTCAGTCGTCGATGGAGTTGCGCGCCGCTGGGATAGGATGCCTCGATTGCGCCGAGACGGAGAAGAGCATGGCCAAGACGATAGCTGTAGCGTTACTTATTGGGGTGACATTGACCGTTGCCGCCCGCCCCGGAGTTGCCCAGCCTGGGCACGGTGTGCCGTTTGTGATTGGCCAGCAGCAGGTGGTTGCAGTGCCCGCGGCCCCGCGACCAGGAGTTCCAAACAGCGCCGGCTGGAACACCGGCTACAGCGCTGTGACCTCAACGTACGACCGGCCAAATCCCCTTGGGGCTGCGTTAGGGGGAGGTGACGCCGTACGAGAGACCATAACCCAGATCGTTCCCAACGATGCCTTGGGCCAGCCAATGCAGGGAGGGGTGTTGTATGGCGAACCGAACAGCGCCGGCTGGAACACTGGCTACAGCGTGGTTACCGATACCTACGAGCGCTTCAACCCGCTCGGCGCAGCGCTCGGCGGAAGCAAGACGGTAACCGAGACAACGACACGCGTTGTGCCGAACGGGGCAACCGGACAACCGATTAATCCCCTCTTGCCCTTGTGGCCGTGAGCAGCGGTTCCGCAGCTTGTCCCGCCGTGGGAAGAGCCGATAGCGAATCAGAAAGGCGCGTAAGCTCCCGTAGGGAGGAAGGCACGGCTCAGCCGAGCTGGATCACCCCCTTTTGACCGCGTACTATCCTGCCACTTCCTGGAAGTAGTCCCCATTCGGCACGTTGCCGATGATTGGGGGGCGTCGTGGGGGCGAGGTGCGTATGTTCCATACCCAGTCACAGCCGATACCGAGCAGCATGGTTGCTTCAGGCCGACTCCTTTCGGGGGAGCCGCGGATCTCTGCCGTCACCCAGCCGATACGGGATGTGATAGTACGGGTGCCGTACGAGACGCTCGAGCGCCTAGGGTATGCTAAGGGGTCCTACAATCCGCGCACGCCAGAAGAGGTGGCCGTGCTGCTCGGTGAGGTAAAGCACTGTGAGCGGTGGGAAGCGAACGGCAGCACCGGGTACAACGCATTGAGTGCGGCATCGAGGCTGGGAAGCTCGGGAGACCTCGTCGGCCTCATTGGTGATGATAACGCAGGAAGCCTGTTTAGGGAGCAGGCGAGGCAGGAGGAGATCCATCTCTCCCTGCCCCCTATCCCAGGCGCGATGACTGCCGTGTGCGTCTCGCTCGTTACTCCAGATGGGGAGCGGACGATGGTGACATCCCTTGGCGTGGCGGCGCAGCTCGGCCGGGTCCATTTGGAAAATGTGAACTATGCTGGAACCCGTTGGCTCCTGCTTGACGGGTACTTTCTGGTCGGCAGCGATGAAAACTACTCTGCGTTCTATGAGGCGCTCAGCGCGGTGACCGGCTCTGCGGCTAAGGGGATATTCCCGGTGTCCTCTGAGCACGTAGCGCAGCTCAAGCGGGAAGAGATCCTGGAGAGTATCCTGCCAAGAATTCACCTACTCGCGGCCAACGAGCGGGAGGCCCTGGCCCTCACGGGCGCCCCTGACGTGCCCGGGGCGCTCTCTGCCCTCGAGCGCAGGGTGCCCGCCGCCATCATAACGGCGGGGGCTGCCGGCTCGTGGACGTCGCACGAGGGGCAGCGATTCTTTACCCCCGCCGTCACCAGCGGAACTCAGGTCGTAGACACTACTGGCGCGGGGGATGCCTACCTCGGTGCATTCGTGGCGGGCGTAATGCAGGGCGTCACGCCGAGGGCGGCCTCGACCGGTGCTGCTCGGATCGCCGCGATGGCTGTTTCTAACTACACTGCGCGGCTGCCTCAGTTTGCAAGAGAGGAGTGGTGGCGCGCGATTGAGACAGCGTAAGGCGCGGCAAGGCCGACCGGACGCCCAAAGCAGGATTGTCTCGCAATGAGCGTGCGTCTTGGGTCTCCTAACACGGCTGCTCGGCCAAAAAGGTGTGACCGAAGTTACCGTTGCATGGTGCGTTCGCCGAAAAAAGTGATTCATTAGCCGTCATGGAGAGTCCTTAACCCTCAAGTAGAGATGCTGGCGTCCGTTAGCCAGCACTTTCATCTTGCGAGGCAAGCAGCTGCCAGCTTACAAGGGGCCAATGAAAAACTCGCTACTCAAACCCATCGCTGCTCTCTTCTCACTGGCCCTGCTGCTGCTCCCCTCTCAGGCTGCTGCCGCGCCGTGTTCTGGCTCAAGCGTCACGGTGACCCGCGTCGGGTCTCCGGTTTTTTACATCGACACGGGCATCAGCCCGCAGCTCACGAGCGCTTACGTCGGGTACACGATTCAGAACGGCGGCTCCGCGATCTCAGATCTCTGGGTGAAGCTTGAGAACTTTACTGGAACGAGGCTGGCTCTTGCATCGGGGGAGAACGGGCTCCTCCACGTCGGACCCCTGGCAAATGGCGCAACGACCTTTGTTGGTTTCTACCTGACGGCGTCCGGCACAGGAGACACGGCGACCTCTCAGACCCACGATGTAGCGCTCTACCCTTCAAATCCCAGCGTTTCATCTGCCACCTGTGCCGACAACTTCGGGTACACAGTTCAGGAGACGATCAAGGCCAATCCTAATTCCGTTACCTCTATCTCGGTCTCTCCAGCCCAGCCCTCTATCGGGGGAACGATCACCTTCATCGTAAACGGCCTAACGGGCAATATGGGCAACAATACGCCCAGGATCTTCTCGTCAACCCCGGCTAGCCTCGCCAACTGGCCAAGCGGCGTCTTTGAGCTTACAGGCTCCACTATTGAGTTCCTCTCTGGCGGAAACACCGGAACGTACGTGAACAGCCTGTACCGGACCGGCCTCAACATGGCGGACACGACGTATCGAGTTACCTACACACTGCGTGTGCGGGGAACAACGGGGGGCTCCACGACCGTCTATCCGGTTAGCTACATCACGAGTGGCGGTCCTGTTA
>JAFMJG010000211.1 GCA_017853605.1 bacterium | reverse complement strand
CTTCACCGGTCACTTTCCCGTAACAAGGCAAAGAAGCCCGGCGCGCAATGCCTTCAGGATCTTGAACTCCTGATGCAGATGCAGTCTCTTCGCAAGGAAATCGGAGAGGACAACGCGCTCAAGGAAGTTTCGGGAGCCTGGTTTGCCGTCGAGAAGACACCTTTTGAGCTGCTGCTTCAGGCTGCGGAATGGCTGGCTCGGTCCCGCGTGACGCTCGAGGCTGCTGGGATTCGAATCGCCGTTTTTGACCCCTTGACGGCCAGCCGCACAGTGCTCGAGGCGCTGAAGACCTCATCTGAGCAGGTCGAGCAGTGCCATGCTTTGCTGGCGAATCTGCACACCTCCGCGCGCAACGTCCTAAGCAAAGCGCAGCCGCGAATTCTCAAGAGCTTGGACTCTCCAGCGTGGGCCCTACGGTTGGACACTTGGACGCACGCCGCCAAGGTAGCAAAGACTGGACACGACTTTGCACCGCCTGTCTTTCGGCCCTCCGCCTCGCTTGCACAGGGTCTCGCGGCCCTGCTTGCTACCCATGAGGCACCCAGGCTCGAAGAGCAATTGCAAGCAGATCGGACCGCCAAGGAGCTGGTTGGTAAGCGATTTTGCGGTGCACAGACGAATCTTTCTACGTTGTTTGCTGCACACATCTACGGCAACCTCGTCATGAACGCTGGTCTGACGCAAGCGGTTCAACACGTGTTGATTTCAGCAAGGTGCGCAGATAACTACGCATTGCTTAAGAAACACACCACAGCCATCAGCCGCGGCTGGCAAGACTGCGTGGACTTTGCGAAGGCAATGTCAGCCTTTGGCCGATTCGAGCCGGCGCAGTGGGCAGACCCAACGGACAAGACAAGTGCGGAATACGCCTCCGAGCTAGCAAACAAGACTGCCAAGGCGGCTGACAGCCTTTCGGGCCTGCTCTCCTGGGTTCAATACATCGCGGCCCGTGAGCGGGCATTAGCACTGGGTCTGCAGGGCTTCGTCGAGGAGCTTGAAAGCGGTGCAGTAGCGCCTGACAAGCTAGAGCATGCGTTCAACTATCGGTTCTATGCCGCCATCGCCAAGTCGGTGTTTGACAAGACCCCCCAACTGAAGCAATTTAGTGGTGCTCGGCACAGTGCCGTTCGCAAAGAATACGCCGAACTGGATCGGAAAATCATCGAGCTTCGAGGACGGCAGGTGGCCAGGGCATGCCGTCAGCTGAGCCGACCGCCTACAGGTCAGCACGGTATGCGAGTTGGCGACAAGACCGAGATGCAGCTACTGCAACATCTGATTCCACAGCCGAGGCCACGGGTTCCAGTCCGGCAAATCATGCGCCGAGCAGGTCGAGCTATTCAGGAACTTAAGCCCTGCTTCATGATGGGTCCGCAGGCGGTGGCTCAGTTCCTTGAGCCGGGGCTCATTCAGTTTGACATCGTCGTGATGGACGAAGCGTCTCAGCTTAGGCCCGAGCAAGCAATTGGAGCTATTGCCAGAGGCTCGCAGCTTGTGGTGGTTGGCGATCCTAAGCAGCTGCCCCCAACTTCGTTCTTCTCGCGCACCGCGTCAGCTGATGGTGATGGCGACGGTGACGGTGTTGGACAACTCGCCACTTCGGACGCGGAGAGCATTCTGGATGTGTGTATCGCTCACTTCCGCCCGGTGCGCACCTTGCGATGGCACTATCGCTCACGGCACGAGTCGCTCATCGCCTTTTCCAACCAAAATTTCTACCGCGGTAACTTGGTGGTTTTCCCCTCACCATTTGCCAAGAGCAAGTCTCTCGGGCTGAGTTACCACTATGTCAGCGAAGGCACCTATGACAACCAGATGAACCACGTTGAGGCGCGTCGCCTGGTCGATGCCGCCGTGGAGCACATCCTGCACAGGCAAGACGATTCGCTTGGCATCGTGACGCTGAACATTAAGCAACGCGACCTTGTCGCTGAGCTACTTGAAGAGCGGCTTCGCAGCATCCCGCAGGCTGCTGACTTCAAGGAAAAGTGGGAAGCCGCGGGGATGGGCCTATTTGTGAAGAACCTCGAGAACGTGCAGGGAGATGAGCGTGACTGCATCCTCATCTTCACGACCTTTGGAAAGGCCAAAGACACGACGGTGGTTCGTCAGAACTTTGGCCCCATCAGCCGAGAAGGAGGCTGGCGCCGGCTAAACGTGCTGTTTACCCGCGCGCGAAAGTCTGTAGCTGTGTACAGCTCAATGCGGCCAGAGGATATCGTGTCGGACGCACGCACCCCTGAGGGCACACGCGCTCTGCGCAATTACCTCGAATTCGCGCGAGATGGAGTGCTACCCGCAGACAAAGAAACTGGGCTGCCGCCTGACAGCGACTTCGAAATCGCTGTGATGGATGTGCTTCGCGCTAAGGGATATGAGGTTACGCCTCAGCTGGGCGTTGCGGGATTTCGAATCGACATCGCGGTGCGGCATCCGACCAACCTTTCCGGTTACCTTGCTGCAGTGGAATGTGATGGCGCTTCCTATCACTCGGGCGTCTCGGTGCGCGACCGCGACCGTATTAGGCAGGAAATCTTGGAGAGCCTGGGCTGGCGCAACAAGATTTGGCGAATCTGGTCAACTGACTGGTTTAGAAATCCGCTATCAGAGACCGAGCGGATGCTGCACTTCCTGAAGGAGTTAGAGGCACAGGCTGGCGCAGAGCACGTGCTCGGAGGTTCTCCGGACAGCCCGCATTCAGATGGGACACGTCCAGGTGTAACTAACGGGGGTGATCGCGAGGTTGATGGATCCGTAGCCGAGAGAGCGATAACCGCAAGAGCCGCTGACGACGGTCATCCTGCAGAGTTAGCGGCGGAGGACGCCGAGGCAGAGGTGCTAGTTTTTGACGAGGACGAGGAGGACCGGGAGATCGAAATCGGGGATTTGGTGACCTTCGCACCTAAGGAGTCGCCTACAGGCGAACTACAAGCGCTGCTGACTGCGCG
>JAFMJG010000210.1 GCA_017853605.1 bacterium | reverse complement strand
TCACCGCTATGGTTACTGGATGGAGCCTGGTTCCTGATCCACCCGCAAGAATAATTCCCTTCATAGTGCACACCGCGTGATTCACGAGCCGCCCTCAAGCCAGGGCGGTTGTCGCCCAAACGATAGCAGGAATTTGCTGGCGCTGACACCTCACAGATTGGTGCTCATCCGACCTGCTGCGCTGACGCCTCATGGCCGCAGAGAGTCTTGTCGGGCATCCTCCGGGCAAAACCTCGCGCTCGTGCGGAGGCTACCCCGCACCGCCTCCCCTACCCGCCCCAACACAATTGTGGTCTAATTGCCCGATGCGATGCGCCGCCCTCCTCCTCGCAATCCTCCTCTCTCGAAGCGCAGCAGCAGAGTCCCTCAACCTGCCCGGGCTCCTAAAGAATGGGGCACTTCGGGTTGAGTCCGAGTCCGGGCGGGAGCTTCTTGGTTACAGGGATGAGGATCTCCTCGTTCCTGCCTCAATTCTTAAGGTGGCAACTGCCTTCTGTGCCCTTGAGGAGCTTGGCAGATCCTACCGATACGAGACCGAGATCTGGGGAGATACGTCTGGAACGCTTTACGTCCGTGGCTCCGGCGATCCGATGATGGTGTCTGAGGAGCTTGCTTCTATTGCGGCGCAGCTCGCCAGCAAGCGATCGCGCATCGATGCCATCGTTATCGATCCCTCGCTTTTTGATCCAGCGATCGATATTGACGGGGCCTCTCCCTCCCGCAATCCCTACGACGCAAAAAACGCCGCTTTTGTGGGCAATTTCAGCGCCGTTGCGCTTTCGCGCAAGAAAGATGGCTCCGTGGCGAGCGCTGAGCCGCAGACGCCCCTGACACCGATGAGCAAGCGGCTTGGGCAGACACTGCGGCGGGGCACGACCGAGCGGATCAAGGTCGGCGACACATGGCAGGCCGGATCGCTCTACGGCGGAGAGCTCCTCTCTGAGTTTCTCTCAACTGCCGGAGCAATCGGCAAGCGAACGGTGCGGCTCGGGAGCACTCCGAAAGGCGCGATGCTTGTCCTTCGCCACACATCCTCAAGGTCGTTGGAAGAGGTAGTGCGAGGAATGCTTGAGCACTCTACCAACTTCACCGCAAACCAGATCTTTCTAACGCTTGGGGTAAAGAAGTTTGGGCCGCCTGCCACCGTGGCCAAGGCACAACGCGCGATGAGCGAGTGCCTGACACAGAAGGTCGGGTGGCGCGGGTTTCATGTTGAGGAGGGATCGGGTTTGTCGCGCCGCAACCAGGTCAGCGCGCACCTGATGACCAAGCTGCTCAAGAGCTTCGAGCCCTATCGAGACCTGCTGCCGATCAAGGAGGGTTATCAGGCAAAGACCGGCAGCCTCAACGGCGTTAACTCCCTGGCTGGCTATCTTGAGCTTCCCAATGCGAGTCGGGCGCGTTTTGCAATTATAATAAATAGTTACGTTCCTCACTCGTACAAGTTTACTGTGGCTGACAGGATACGTGATTACATAAAAAACAGGTCGGATAGCATTAAATAATATGTATTAAGATTAAATAACGCGATAATTAGGATAAATTATGCGCTTTTAATCTTAAGTGTATGGCACCAGCAAAGCTCGTTCGCTCTAAGCCTGTCCTGTGGCTCATCCCGCTCGCCCTCCTTGTCTCCCTAAGCCTAGCAGGGGCCGTCCTCTCGGGAGCCCAGCCACCAGTCTTGGGCGCTAACAGCCCACCGATCAATGCAGGTGACACGGCCTGGATGCTCACAGCAACAGCGCTCGTGCTGCTGATGACCCCCGGCTTGTCTTTTTTTTACGGCGGCATGGTGGACCGCAAGAACGTTCTCTCTACAATGCTTCAGAGCTTCATCGCCATGGGGCTCGTAAGCCTTCTGTGGGTCACCGTAGGCTTCAGCCTCGCATTTGGCGACTCACTGGGGGGCTTCATTGGGGATCCCCGGAACTTCTTCATGTTTCGCAACGTCGGTGAGGTCCCCCATGCCGCCCTCTCGCCGACGATTCCCTTGGCCCTATTTGCCCTCTTCCAGCTCAAGTTCGCGATCATCACGCCGGCTCTCGTGACTGGCGCGTTCGCAGAGCGCGTGCGCTTCTCGAGCTACATGCTTTTCGTGTGCCTATTCTCGCTGGCGATATACTGTCCGCTCGCGCACTGGACGTGGCATCCCGACGGTTTTTTGCGGCAGTGGGGAGTTCTCGACTTTGCGGGGGGCACGGTGGTGCATATGGCAGGCGGGCTGGCAGCGCTCACCGGCGCCGTGTTTCTCGGCCGCCGAGCTGCTCACAGGCTGCAGGCTCCGCAGCTTCCGGCACACATACCCTACGTCCTGCTCGGGACGGGCATGCTGTGGTTTGGCTGGTTCGGCTTTAACGCGGGCTCTGCACTAGCGGCGAATGGGCTCGCCGCGAGGGCCTTTCTCACGACGAACACGGCATCTGCTGCCGCGATGCTTGCATGGGTGTTTCTGGACTGCGCGAAGGGCCGCAAGGCATCAGCACTGGGAGCGTGCATCGGCGCGGTTGTGGGTCTTGTGGCGATAACTCCTGCCGCTGGGTTCGTCAGCGTCGGCGCAAGCATATGTATCGGGACAGTTGCGAGCTTCGTGAGCAGCATCGCTGTGCACTGGAGAACGAAGAGCTCCCTCGACGACACTCTGGATGTCTTCCCCTGCCACGGCGTTGGAGGCATCGTCGGCATGGTGCTCACCTCCGTATTCGCCGAGCGGGTTGGGCTTGTGCATGGTGAAACCGCAACGTTCCTCAGTCACCTCTGTGCCCTGGCAGTCGTAGTGCCCTTTACTGTCGGGGGCTCATATCTTCTCTACCTCATCGCGCACGGGATTATCCCCATGAGGGTCAGCGAAGCAGAGGAGGAGCAGGGCCTTGACCTAAGCCAGCACGGAGAGAGCATCGAGGAGCCTCGCATGCCCCTAAAACCGCCCTCCCCTCCATCCCACCTGCGTGCGGT
>JAFMJG010000209.1 GCA_017853605.1 bacterium | reverse complement strand
CGGATCATCACAGAGATTGAGGAGACGTTTCCCGAGCTGGCTGAGCGCATTCGGGGCCTAATGTTTACCTTTGAGGACCTCAAGCGAGTTGACGACAAGGGCATTCAGTCGGTTCTCAAGGACATTCCGCGCGAGCAGCTCGTTGTAGCGCTAAAGACCGCCAGCCCCGAGATTCGGGACCAGATCTTCAGGAACGTGTCGCAGCGTGCGGCAGAGATGATAAAAGAGGACCTCGAGGCGCTCGGGCCGGTCAAGCTCCGTGATGTCGAGAAGGCGCAGCAGGCGATCGTAGACGTGGTCCGCAAGCTTGAGGCGGAAGGGAAGATCGTGATTGGCGGCGGCTCAGGCGAGGACCAGCTGGTATAGCGCAGGCTGCGTGGCTGCGTAGGCACGCCATGCGGCTAATGGAAGACTATCTTCTTGCTGTCAATTTCTGTGATATCGATGTCGGGGCGCTCGATAGGAAAGCCCTGCACCGTAAAGCGCTTCTCCAGCCCCTTCACCAGCTCAGACAGCTGCCGCTTGAACTGAATCACCCGATAGGCAACGTAGCACAACAGCAGGCCGACCGTGAGCAGCACCAGCGCCACTGCGCCAAACACGAGCTTCGGGGCGACGAGCACCACGAGGGCGAGACACACGAGCAGGACCCCCGGCAGGAATGGGGCTCCATGGCGGCTTGAGCTGTAGACCACCCCGGAGACCCGTGGGCCCCATGATGAGAACTGTTTTTGCATCACTTCAATGTACCTTACGGGGTTTATCTTAACCACGCCTTTTGGGCATTTCCAGCAACGGTTCTGGCTTTTGCTGGATATGCCGCCCATGACGAGGGGCCCGCCGGGACCTTTGTGACTTTAGCCCCTAGGGTGTGCGGAAACTTTTGGGGTATCGTGTCGCGGTGCCTATGGCTGAACAGGCTGCATCAACAGGGAGGGTTTTGGAGGTCTCGCGCCGATACGTGGCCCTTTTCTCTGGCGCAACAGGGATCGTCACCGGGATGGTCTCCTCCAAGGCGCTTGATGTGGTGGTCGGCGATCTCGTCACCTTTGAGGGGCGTGACGACGGCGTATTTGTCACCGGGGTTCTTCCGGCGTCTCGCAGCCTCTACCGCTCGTACCGCGGGTCCCTTAAGAGGATGGGGGCGAACATAGATCTGCTGTGCGTCATCGCCGGAGTAGGCCAGGTGCTCAATCCGGTGGTTGTCGATCGCATGCTGGTTGCCGCTAAGGTGCAGCTCATCCCTGCGCTTCTCGTCGTAAACAAGAGCGACCTCGGGGTTGGCTCAGTTGAGGCTGTCACGAGCGTGTATCGCTCAATAGGCGTCGACATGCTCTTCTGCAGCGCAAAGCACGGCGACAATCTTAATGAGCTTGAGCGCAGGGTCGGGGCTGCTGGGGTTCGCGTGGCAGCGCTCTGCGGCGTTTCCGGGGTGGGCAAGAGCACGATCCTCAACCAGCTCGTTCCGGGGGCAAAGGCTCGCACCGGTGAGGTCAGCGCCCGCACAGGGCAAGGGAAGCAGACTACAACCCAGCCAAGGGCCTTTCTCGCTGATCCCACTGGCGGGCGCATCATCATCGACTTCCCTGGGGTCCAATTTTTTGGGCTCTCGCACGTAGCTGTCGAGCAGGTTGCAGCGGCGTTTCCGGAGTTCGTTGAGGCCTCGGCACGGTGCCGATTCTCAAACTGTCGGCACCTAAAGGAGCCCGGATGCGCCGTTAGGTCAGGAATCGACTCGGGAGAGATAGCCCGCTGGAGGTACGACTCTTACCTGCAGATCGTTGAGGAGATTGAGGAGGCGAGGGAGTACTAGGGGCAGGGACAGCTGGCGAAGATTCAGCTAGGCGGCAGGGGCTCTGTTTGTTACGGCCTCCTCACCGCGCTCGACTGGGTCGCGTAATTCCCCAGCGCCTTCCGGTTCCGATGCTGTGTGGGCACCTGGAAGGCACGTAGGGAAGGAGGCCCAGGCGAACAGCGCGAGCCCCAGGCAAATTCGGCAGGCAAGCGACTGAAAGGCACTTGCGGCCCCCAACACTCCTTGCGCTTCAGAGATGCCGAGCACCTGCCACGGCCGCGGCATAAACTCGAGTAGGAGAATGGACAGTGCACAACACTCGCTGCGGAGGCAGGGCCGCCTCTGCTCGAGCATCCCGTGCACCAGCAGCACGAGCGGGATGAAGAGGAAGATAAAGTAGTGCTCCCAACACAGGGGATTCATGATCGGAGAGATGATCGCTAGGTATGCCAGGGCCGATACGGTAGGCATCGAGCGGGCTCTCTTGATGGCAACAGCCGTGATAGCCACGACCAGCAGGGCGCCAAGGGCAGAGATCGCGGCAAGAAACTCTTCTGGAGCGGGTTGCGGAAAGAGGAAGCGTGGCACAACGGTGAGCGACTGGTTGTATAACGTCCTGTGCCAAAACCCGGCAGCCGCCTCGGCAGCTTGTGGATACGCTGCGAGCACATCCGTGCCGAGGGCGGCCCAGAGCGAGGCTGCAAGCACGGCGCAGGTTGCCAGGAAGCGCAGCCGAAAGCTCCAGCCGGCCATAATGAGCGAGTAGAGGGCTATCGGGAGAACCGTTGGCTTAAGGGCGAGAGCTGCCGCTAGGATCGGAGCTCCAACCAGGGCGCCTGCCCGGTGCACCCGGAGAATAAACACGCACACCAGCAGGAGCTGAAGGTAATTCCACTGCCCAAAAAAGAGGTCACTGCTGCCGGGTGTCGAAAGGACGGAGAGGGATGCCCACAGAAGCGCCATCTCATTTCTTCTTTTGATGGTTGTGGTCGCGAGCAGTGCGCGAAATCCCAAGAAGGCGAAGATGGCTGATACGGCAACCCACAGCTGGTGCGCTGTTCCCGGGGAGAGGAGCGCGAAGGGAAGGAAGGCGATGATGCTGAAGGGGGTGTGGGGGCTCGCAGTAGGGGTAGGAGCGGTTGCCCCGTGATAGAACCCCAG
>JAFMJG010000094.1 GCA_017853605.1 bacterium | reverse complement strand
CCTGAAGGAGGCTGAGCTGTCGACTCGTCGCGGCGATGTCCTGCGTCTTGGTGGCGCACATCGACTGCACCGAGATACGGTGGCCACTGCCAATTGTCAGATCACCCACACGCACCGGCCGGGTTGGCCTTCGGGTGATAGAAGGAGAACCAGCGCGGTTAGTTGAATTAGCTTCACTCATAGGCACTTCCTGACTTATCGCCGCCGCTCCGCAGACCGAGCCTCCATGGCTCCGCGAGCCAGCAATAGGGCCGGACCCAAGCGAAGGTCCCACAACCGTTTTTTACGGCCGCCAGGCAGCGAGGACGGGGGAAAACCCGATAACACTCCAGAGAACTTAACTTTTTACCCACTTTAATGCCAGACACCGAGGCCTAAAGTTTACAGAAGGTTGCCGTGCAAGCCAAGCCGCGAAATCCCCCTGTTAAGGAGCCACTTTTATTGTATCCTCCGGGGGTTAGTCCCTAGTCCAGGGCGTTTGGGGGGTCGGGTAGGCTCCGTGAGGAGCCTAGAATAGGTGCCTTGCGAGATGCATGGCTCATCGCTCGTAGCGCTCTAGTTTCGTTGTCTGGCGTGAGCACAAGGGGCTCCAGGACACTTAGCCTCCGTTCCCCGCTCCCTCCAGCCAGGAAGCTCTGTAGCCGGCAAGGCAGGCGGCAGGTTGTGTCTGGGCGCCTGGCAAATGGAGATGGAGGGATACGGCCCGCGAAACTGGCGCGGCGAACGAGTGCCCAGGAGAGGGTTCTAGGGATGCCGTGCAGGGCCGAGGAGGGATCTGGGCTTGGCGCAACGCCCGACATAGTCGTGGCTGAGGTCGACCGCTACCTTTCCGGGGGCTGGCAAAAGGGACTGAGCACTTCTACAGGCTATAACAGCGGCCAGGGGCCGCATTCGAAAATGAGGAAAGCCCATGACAAGCATGGAACAATTGGAGGAGATCTTCGGGCGCATCACGGAGGAATACGAGGAGCCGGTGCCCATCGGTGGCCGCTGCGAAAGCAGAATCTTCTACAGGGTCGAAGATCTGTCCGACTCAGACCTGGACGCGTGTGCGGAATACGTGGCAGAGAGGATTAAGAACGTTGTCGCGCCAAACAAGCCCCAGCTTTTCCTGAAGCTTCCGGGCGGCTATTCCTTCTTTGCAGAGCGGCTGTGCGCAGTATACTCAGAGATCTACAACAAGGGAAAAGAGGTTCCCCTTGAGCAGTATCTTGAGAGCAAGATGTCTAATGGCCACGGCGAGAAGTATCGTGGCCACTCGGCGATTCTTGTTACGGACGTGATAACCACCGCCCGCTCGAGCCTGGAAGCTCACACCCGGGCCACCCTGCGCGGCATCCCGGTGCTGTGCTGGGCTACCCTAATAGACAGGACATTTGGCCCAGGACCCGTGCCTGTTGTATCCGCCTTTACGGGTGCCCCGGTCCGGGTGCTGACCCAAGTTGGCTAGGCTGCGCCTGGGTGGCGCTGCCCTACCTTCTAGGCTTAAGGGGGATCACGTTGCTGCCGCCGGCCGCCAGCCTTAGCTGCGGCGCAGAGGGTTGGATCAGCTGGTCATCGTTGGCAATCCGGCCCTCGCTGGCGATAGCCTGCTCATCGAGAAGCGCAATGGTTGAAAGGACCGTTGCTCCCTCCTCGGAGAGCTCTGCGGCTGGGCGAACCACACGGCTCTTCTTGATGAGCGAATCGAGCTCGTGGTGAGCAGCCTGCCCGGCTTGCACCCTGGCCTTAAGGCTTACCAGCTGGGTAGAGAGCGTAGTGGCCCTGATAAAATCGCCCTTCTCTGCGCAGGCGATCAGGTCACGCTGCGCAAGAACGAGCTCGCTCTCGCTCGTTCTCCACAAAGAATGGAATTCATTTCGAAGGGAAAAGACCTGGTAGATCAGCTTTTTCGTGTTGGGGGCATCGGCTGCCTCTGTCAGCTTTCGCAGGAGGACGCCGTTAATCTCTCGCCACTCGGCAACCTGAGCGCCGGAAAGCTCGGCCGAAACTCCTTCCATGCGCACGAAGGATGCGCTGCCCGCAGAGTTGTACAGCCGAAGGGCGCGGCGGCTCTTCTGAATGAGCGACATCACGCGCGAGCGAAAGGACTCAGATTCCATGCGTATCACCGACCGAAAGGAAAGGCGCAACTCTTATCAGCGCCGGGCGACAAACTCAATAGCACGCTGCAATACGCCGTTATGGCAGCTCGTCGGGCCGCCAACCTGAGCCGCATTACACCACGGCGAAGCCCCATTACCTAGAAAAAACTGCAGAAGGCCAGGAGCGCTGTCCGGATGCGCCGCCAGGGGCCCGCACCGCAGGGCCGGCGGGACCCAAGCCCCTCCTCGCCGGACAGGGCATAAAGAGCGCTCCTCCTACGCGAGCTCATGCAGGTCAAGACTAGCCCATCGCGCCTTGATCGAAGCGTAGAGCGCGTCGAATGAGCCCCCCTCGATCGAGCTGCGGATGCGACTCATCAAGGAGAGGTAGTGGCTGAGGTTATGGATGCTCGCAAGCTGCGGCCCAAGCATCTCTCCAACCTTGAAGAGGTAGTGCACGTAGGCCCTTGAGTAGGTCCGACACGCCACACAGGCACAGCCCGGGTCGATAGGGGAGGAATCCTCGGCAAACCGGGAGTTTTTGATGTTAAAGAAGGGAGGTTCTCCCTCAACAAAAACTCGCCCGAACCGTCCCGCACGGGTGGGCATCACGCAATCAAAGATATCCACGCCCTGGGATACGGCCTCCACGATGTCCTCCGGTGTCCCAACCCCCATAAGGTAATGAATGCTGCCAGGTGGCAGCTGATCAACGTGGTAGCGCAAAACTTCATACATGGAGCCTTTCGGCTCTCCAACGCTCAGTCCCCCTATCGCGAACCCATCGAACGGAAGGCTCGCTATCTGTTGCGCCGCACGGGTCCGCAGCTCCCGATGGCAGCCACCCTGAGTGATGCCGAAAATGCACATGCCTGGATCCGAGCGGGCATCGAGCGAGCGCTTTGCCCACCGAAACGTCAGATCGAGCGACTCCTCAAGCTGCCCAAAAGGGAGGTCACTCGAGGGGCACTCATCGAGCGCCATGGCTATATCGACACCCAAAGTCTGCTGCACGCGCACGGAGACTTCGGGTGAGAGAAACTGCCGGGAGCCATCCAGGTGAGAACGGAACTCTATGCCCTGCTCGGTAAGCGTCCGCATGCCCTTCAGGCTGAAGACCTGGAAGCCTCCAGAGTCACTTAGGATCTGCCCCTTCCATCCGGTAAACGCATGGATGCCTCCCAACCGGCTGATGCGCTCAGCTCCGGGCCGCAGCCAGAGGTGGTAGGTATTGACCAGCATGACTGAAGCTCCAACCTCTGCCAGCCGCTCAACATCAACTCCCTTCACCGAAGCCCTGGTCCCGACCGGCATGAAGGTCGGCGTCTCAAATGTGCCCTGGCGGGCCCGAAAAGCGCCGCGACGAGCCTTGCCGCAGACCGCCCGCACCCCAAATCTCTCGCTCATACAATCAGCATCCCATCCCCGTAGCTTAAGAACCGGTATCCCTCGCGTAGCGCCTCTTCATAGCACCGTCCCAGCAGATCTCGCCCCAGAAGAGCCTCCACCAGGAGCAGGTGAGTAGTGCCCGGCTGATGGAAGTTGGTCACCAGCGCATCCACTGCCCGGAATTCGAACCCCGGACTAATAAACAGCTCCGTTGCGCCTTGAGGCGCGCCCAGAGGCAACCGCACGGCCGTCTCCAGCGCTCGAGTCACCGTAGTGCCTACCGCCACCACACGCCCCCCGCTGGCCCGTGTTGCGCCAACCTCGGCGAGGGTATCACTAGAGACGCAAAAACGCTCTGAAGCCGGCGCTCGAAGCTGCCCATTCACCACAACCGGCTGGTAGCTTGCTGTCCCTACATGCAAGACAACCGTTGAGACATCGGCACCCGGCTCGCGCTGCAGCAGGGACATGAGGCTCTCAGTAAAATGGAGCGACGCAGTCGGGGCCGCAATAGAGCCGTCCTGGCGGGCAAATATGCTCTGGTAATCGGCAACATCCTGCTCATCCCCATGGCCCGCGCGAATGTAGGGGGGAATCGGCATCGTTCCAGCCTCCTGAATCAGGCCGACAACATGGCGTCCTGGCACGCGCGAGGAGAACTCAAGGATGACCCGATCAACATGATCAGAGGGAATCACGCGCGCTTCCAGGGCAGTCCCAAACGTGACGGTTGCCCCTGCGCGCACCCGCCACAGGGGCCGCCCCATGCAGAGCCACCGCGCCGGGCCCTGCTGCTCGACAAGCAGCACCTCGATCTCTGCTGCCCCATCAGAGCCACCCTGCCCAAAGAGGCGCGCCGGAATGACCTTGGTCTCATTGAAGACCAGGCGGTCTCCCCGCCGGAGGAAATCGCCGATTCGAGCAAAAGATGTGTGGGAGATCTCGCCCGTCCCCCGATCAGCCACCAGCAGCCGTGCGCTCTCTGGAGGCTGCGCCGGGCGTTGCGCAATGCGCTCTCGAGGGAGGACGTAGCTGTAGGGCTCAAGCTTCACGAGGCCTTCAACGGACGTTCTAGGCTTTCGGCTTGGAGATGGCGTCGAGCAGGTTGATCGGCATGGGAAAGAGGATTGTGGAGCTGTTTTCAGCCGAGATCTGCTTGAGCGTCTCAAGATAGCGAAGCTGGAGCGACATGCTCTCTTGCGACATAATCGCGGCCGCTGCTGTCAGCTTCTCTGCTGCCTGGTATTCCCCCTCCGCCTGAATGATTTTGGCACGGCGCTCCCGCTCTGCCTCAGCCTGCCGCGCCATCGCCCTGCGCATCTCTTGCGGAAGATCTATGTCCTTCACCTCAACGAGCGAAATCTTGATTCCCCAAGGATCAGTGTGCCGATCCACAATATCCTGCACCCGGCGGTTAATGTCATCCCGCTGGGACAGCAGGTCATCGAGCTCTACCTCGCCGCAAACACTGCGGAGCGTGGTCTGGGAGATCTGGCTTGTTGCATCCAGGTAATTCTCAACAGCGAGCACAGCCTTTGAGGGGTCGATGACACGAAAGAAAAGGACCGCATTCACCTTAATCGAGATATTGTCACGCGTAATGATGTCCTGTGGGGGGATATCAAGGGGAATTACTCGCTGGTCAACTCGTGTAAGCTCGTCGACAAAAGGCAGGATGAAGCGGAGCCCCGGCTCCTTCATCCCCTGGTAGACTCCGAACCTCAGCACAACTCCGCGCTCGTAGGCGCGAATGGAGTAGGCGCTAAAGAACACCATCGCGACTAGCGCAACCCCGAGTAAAACAACTATTCCCATATGCCGCCTCCCAGCTCCTGTAAGCTCGCGCTCTCTAGCTCATGTGCTCGACCACAAGCGTCAGCTCCGCCTCAACAGCCACGACCCTAACGCGCGCCCCGCGCTCAATAATTCCCTTCTTCACCGCTGCCCTCCACGTTTCGCCACGAACCGCGACTCGGCCGACCGTGGAAAACGTCTCAAGAGCCTCCCCTTCGCTGCCAACCAGCCCAACAACGTCGAACTGTGCCCGAGGAAGGGCGCGGGCTCTCGCAAAGAGGAGGAGAACCCCTGCCCCAACTAGTATTAGAAGCACAACGGCCACCACCCTAGGACGATAGCACGGGAAGCGGCGCATGCACACGCCGCCAAATATTGGCTATGCGACCCGCAGCACCCCTAAGATGCCCTGCAAGTGCCCCCAGGCCTCCCGCTTACGCTGCGGGACTCCGCAAATATCGTTGAGGGAGTGGGTCCTGAGCACAACTCTCCCGTCGGCCTCTAGCACCTCGCCCTTCCTCCCACCCCCTCCAAACACTACCGTAACCGGGGCAGCCGACAGGGCCTGCAGCTCGTTGCTGCTGTCCTCCTGCAAGCTGATGATCCTAAACCGGCAGCTGTCCCGGGCAAGCCCGAGCGCTTTCGTGCAGATCGAGGCGAGCACCGCTTCCTGATCGGCCGGTAGCGAGGCTTCGGGCGCGATCACGACGAAGGCACAAGCAACTCGTGCAGCGGGCGCGCCGCGCAGCGCTGCTTGCGGCACTCCGTGCGGATAGAGCATCCGCATGCGGTCCAGCTTGCGGGCTAGTGCTGAAGAGCTTTGCGGCATGCCAACTCCTGTAAAGACACAATCGCGTCAAGGATCCGGCGGGCAACCCTCCCTTTTGACGCAGTTGCCACCTCTTCATCGCATCCATCCCGCCTCACAATCCATACTCGGTTGGTGTCCTTGTCGAAGGCATCGCCTGCTAGGTTGCCGACGATCATGTCAGCGCTTTTGCTGATCATCTTTCTCCTGGCCTCGGCGACAAGCTCCGCCGGGCTGCCAGTCTCGACAGCAAAACCGATGATGAGAGGGCTCGGGCTGTCTCCCCTCTTTTCTCCCACCAGCCGAAGGATGTCTGGATTGGCAACAAGCTCAAGAGATAGCCCTGCCGTCCCCTTCTTGATCTTCGCGGGGGACGAGGACGCCGGCCGATAGTCCGCGACGGCCGCCGCCATAATGAGCACGTCGCTGCAACCGGCAAACGTTTTGCTTACGACCGCCTCGAGCATCTCCGCTGCGGTGCTCACGCCAACGCAAGTGACGCCTCGCGGAAGGAATGCCCCCGCGATGGGCCCATGAATGAGCGTGACCTCAGCGCCACGCCGAAAGGCCTCGCGGGCTAACGCTATCCCCATCTTGCCCGACGACCTGTTTGACAGGAACCGCACCGGGTCGACCGCCTCGCGGGTCGGGCCTGCCGTCACAACAACCCTTTTGCCCGCCAAGTCCTGCGTCGCCACGGATCTCTGCAGAGTGGCATAGATTTCACGCTTATCCGCCAGCCTGCCCCGCCCCACCCAGCCACAGGCCAGCTGTCCGGCTTCCGGCTCGACCACAATAACCCCCCGCGCACGAAGCTCCTCCAAGTTTCCCTGAGTCGCGGGATGTTCGTACATGCGGGCGTTCATCGCAGGCGCAACCACGAGCGGCGCCCTGGTCGCCAGCGCTACCGCCAAAAGCGGGCTCTCCCCGAAGCCGTGCCTCAGCTTGGCGATCGTGTCTGCAGTAGCCGGAGCAACAACGACGACATCTGCCCAGTCCGCGAGCTCAATGTGCCCAATTGCGCCAGGCTGCGTCTCATTCCAGAAGCTGGTCGTGACAGGATGCCTGGTGATCGTCTCGAGGACAAACGGAGTGACGAATCGTGCGCCGGAATCAGTGAGGATCGCCCGAACTTGGCACCCTCGCGACATCAGGTAACGCACGAGCTCTACGCTCTTATACGCCGCGATTGAGCCGCTCACTCCAAGGACAACTCGAATACCTTCTCTGGGCTTTTTCATGTGCTGCCTAACCGAGGAACGGATTCGACCTCCGCTCCCTCCCAACAGTAGTATCTTCACCGTGACCGCTGAGCACCCGAGTGTCATCGGGCAGCTGCAGGATACGCTCCTTTATGGTGCTAATCAGCTCCCTGTGATTTCCCCCGGGGAGGTCTGTGCGGCCGATCGAGCCAGCAAACAGCACGTCCCCTGATAGTATCGTCTTTTCAGAGGGGAAATAGAAGCTTACGTGCCCCGGAGAGTGGCCGGGCGTGAACAAGACGCTGGCTTTGTAAGCACCTACGGAAAGTGTCTCGCCACCCCTTACCAGAACGTCAGGCTCTGGACAGTTGTGCCAACCGTCACCCGACAGGCCATACGCCGAGGCTATCGACTGCACAGCGCCCCGCATCATGGCTTCTTCAGGATGCGCGACCAGCGGACAGGCGAGCGCCCTACGGAGCGGCGCAACTCCGCCGCAGTGATCCAGGTGAGAATGAGTAAGCCAAATTTCGCGAACCGTGAGCCCCTCGCTCCTCACAAATGATAAAATCCTTTCCGCATCTCCCCCGGGGTCTACGATCACTGCATCCCTGGTGTCACTGTCCCACAGCACCCTGGCGTTCTGCAGAAATTCGGTAACTGGAACCGTCTCAATTCTTAGCACGCCACGCCTCCCCCGCCTTTTTCACCGCCGCCTGGGGGCCAGCCTGCCTCGTCCCCGCAAGCAGGAAACGGGCAATCCCATGCGCAATTCCCGCCGCTAATTGCGCCCGAAAACGCTCCTGGCGAAGCTTCTGGGCATCCTCGGGATTGTCGACAAAGAACATCTCAAGGAGGCTGCAGGGCATATGAGCGCCAACAAGGACGAAAAATGGCGCTTTCTTTACCCCCAAGAATCGGGCCCGACTATATCCCCTCCTCACCCGCATCTTCACCGAGCCCTCAACGGCCGTCGCCAGCCGGATTGAGTCCTCTAGCTTGCCGCTCTGGATCAAGTCGCTGATAATAAAGGACACGTCATCGATCCTGCCATCTTCCTCAGCAGCGTTCTCCCTCTCGGCAAGCTTTCGGCTTGCAGCATCATCCGTGTTGTCGAGGTAGTAAGCCTCCAAGCCGTTCCCATCATGGTCAGGCGAGGCATTGAGGTGCAGGCTCACAAACGCCGATGCACCCTTCGAGTTCGCATATGAGGTTCGTCGCGCCAGGGGCACGAACTCATCGTGGTCACGCGTCAACAGCACCGGCAGCGAATATTGCGAGATGAGGATGTCCCGGACACGCTTGGCCACATCCAGAGTCACCTCCTTCTCCTGCAGCCCCGCCTGCCCAACTGCGCCCGGATCGTACCCTCCGTGTCCCGGGTCGATCACGACCGGAGCCACAAACCACCGCTGCCGAAAAGGCGTCTGCCGCACCAGTCGCAGAGGGGCGACATCCGCAGAGGGCAGCCTTGCAGCAAACGTGCCATTTTTTAGCCCTTGCAGCCGCTGCTTTGCGATGCTGCTTGCCGGTCCACCAGCCTGAGCCGCTCGCCGATACAGGGCAGCCGCCTCGTCACCGCCCTTTCCGTCCGCCAGCTCGAGATCCCCAAGGAGCACCAGCGCCTCAGCACGCTCATCCGCCGCTGAAAAGGCATCGGCTACCGGAGAAAGCACGGCGATACCGGTGGCGAGGAAGCTCCTGTCTCGAGTCGCGCGGTAGAGGCGCAGGGCGGTGTCACCAGCGTATACCCTCGCGCGCGACACACCCTCACCCGACTGCTGTTGAGGCAGGGCCGCTACCATGCGAGAGAGGAGGCTGTGCCAGTCAGCCTGAAATGCTGCCGAGTCGCCAGCAGGATCGTTATTGCGAAGCCTTAGGTACTCGGCGCGAAGAGCAGCCACACGACCAGGGGTCTCGGCTTGCGCCACAGCCCCGGCATAAAGAGCCAAAGCGTAGGCAAACAGGAGCGTGCGCAGCACAATGTTCCGCATAGGGCCTTCAATGGGGCGAGTGTTCCTCGGCGAAGGATACAGCCCCTCGTTTACCTCGGCAACGCTCCCCTTCACTCCCAGACAGCCCCTAGCGCGCGATGAGCGCTTTAAGCTCATAGAGGACCTGAAGGGCCTCTCGTGGGCTGAGTCCGTCCACTTCAAGGCCCTCAACGTTATCCCGAAGCAGCTTGGAAACTGGGTCAGCCTCCGCAGCCCGGACGGCAAACAGCTCCGGCTGGCGAACTGGCGGCGTGCAGCTCTCCGCCCTTCTTGCTCCCTGAGCAGGGAGCGCCGCAAGGACCTCAAAGGCGCGCCTAATCACGCGCTGTGGAAGGCCGGAGAGCTTTGCGACCTCAAGCCCGTACGAGCGAGGCGCCGCTCCCTCCTGAATTTCGTGCGTGAAGATTACATCCCCGTCCCGCTCCACCGAGCCGACCGACAGGTTGGCCACCTGGGGGAGCACACCGACGAGCGCCGTTATCTCGTGGTAGTGGGTGGCAAACAGGGTCCGGCACCCTATGGCGCCTGCAAGCTCCTCCAGGATCGCCTGAGCAAGCGATAGGCCATCTGAGGTTGCCGTGCCTCGGCCGAGCTCATCTATGAGCACCAGCGAGCGGCTTGTGGCATGCGCCAGTATGTGCGCGGCCTCCCTCATCTCAACCATGAAGGTAGACTCCCCTTCGTGCAGGTCATCAGCAGCGCCAAGACGGGCAAAGATCCGATCCACGATCCCCACGCGCGCGCGATCTGCCGGAACCTGCGACCCCATTTGGGCCAAAATTGCAATGAGGGCCGCCTGCCGCAGGTACGTGGACTTGCCCCCCATATTGGGCCCAGTCACCACAAAGCAGGTGGGTCCCCCCGCGCAAAAATGAAGCGAGTTAGGGATGAATGATCCCTCAAGCAGGGCCGAGACGATCGGATGGCGGCCCCGCTGAACTTCAAGCAGCGGCTCCTCGACGATCTCCGGCTCTACCCATGCGTTGCTCTCGGCAACAAGTGCCAGCGAACTCATGGCATCCAGGAAGGCGAGCCCTCCGGCGATGCGGCGCAATTCATCCACCGACCTTGCAACATCTGACCTCACGCGGCCAAAGAGCTCCTGCTCTCGGCGAATTTGCCGGTCTACCGCCGAGATCACTGCATCCTCGTGCTTCTTGAGCTCCGGAGTCGTATAGCGCTCAGCGTTCGCCGTGCTCTGCCTCCTGGCATACTGCCCCGGAACTTTCGTGGCTTGCGAGGTGGGCACCTCAATAAAGAAGCCGATGACGTTGTTGGACTTCACCTTCAAGCTGCTTATGCCCGTTGACTGCCGC
Source organism: bacterium (assembly GCA_017853605.1). Taxonomy (GTDB): domain Bacteria; phylum Bdellovibrionota_C; class UBA2361; order UBA2361; family OMII01; genus OMII01. Next base: position 2,625 of record JAFMJG010000094.1, on the reverse strand, counting down.
TCTTGCGCCTCGAAGCTAGCCCTCCACGTATCGGCAGTTGCCCGAATCGCCCGAATTTCATCGAGTGCGGCATCGAAACCGTCCCGAATAACGCCCCCTTCATGAAGCACGTGCGGAGGGGCATCCACCAACGCTGCACACAGGAGATCACTCACCTCGCCAGGGGCCTCGATTGCCGCAGCCGCTTGCCGAAGCATCTCCGATGAGCTCCCCTCCAACAGGTGCCGCACAGCAGGCAGGCGCTGAAGCGTGTCCCGAATTGCTGCAAGGTCTCTTGGGTTCGCCACCAGCAGCTGCGCCCGAGCGGCCAGGCGCTCAAGGTCACCTAGCCCGTCGAGGGCGCGCAGCACGGCACGCGCGTTCGGGATCAGCTCCCGCACAGCGTCTTGCCTCGCCCTAATATCGGCGACCTGGCGCAGGGGGTGCAGCACCCAGCTCCTCAGGAGCCTGGCGCCTCCAGGGCTCACTGTCTTGTTGAGAAAACCGAAAAGGGTTCCGGCCTCCGAGCCATCCTTGGTGTTCTGGACGAGCTCGAGGTTCCTGCGAGTGGCGGCATCGATCACAACGGTGCCCTCAGCTCGGGCCAAGGCGATCTCACGCACCGGAATCGGGTTGCCCAAGGAGACCTCGTCAATGTAGGCGAGGAGCACGCGAACAGCGCGCTTGGCGGAGCTGCCCATGGCATGCAGCTCTGCTGATGCCTTCGCGCTGAGTTGCTTCTCCAGCTCAGTCGTTGCGGGGGCCTCGGGCCGGAACCTGAGCATGGTCGTCCCAACCACCGCCTCGAGCGAGCGCACCCAGCTGGTCCGGCGGTCCACCTTTTCTCCCCCGCTGAGGCGCGGCACCACGACCTCTCGAACCATCAGGTTCGCAACTTCACGGGGAAGGGAGCTGATCTCTATAGACTCTACCACGCGGACAATGCCCGTCTGTGGGTCTGTGACCGCAACCGCCGCACCCTTCCCCTCCGGATCAACAGCGACTGCAGCGACTAGGCTCTCGCTTGAGTCTGAGGACACGCTCGTAAACAGCCTCATGCCAGGCGTCACGAATCGCTCAAGAGATCTCTCCACTCCCGCACCCGAACCGGTCTGGCTAACGACCGCCACCGAAAAGCCCAAGGGGAGGAGCCTGTCCACGTAGCCGTCCAGAACAGAGACCGGTACGCCGCACATCGGCACGGGATTTGGGCTGTTCTTGTCACGCGAGGTGAGCGTGAGGTTCAGCGCCCTTGCAACGGCCACCGCGTCGTCGAAAAAGAGCTCATAAAAATCCCCCACCTGAAAGAAGAGGATGGAATCTGGATACCGCTCCTTGTATTCCAAGTAGCGCACCATCATCGGGGGGAGATCTTGCTTGCTCGCTGCCAGTCCCATGAGAGGAATAAAACCATGCCTCGGATGCCCTGGTAAATAGATTTCCTCAGCAAATTCCTGGCCTTAAGAACCACCTCTCCTAAAGATCAGGAAGTTGCGCGCAGATAACAAGGCTGCGGCATCAGAAACAAAAGGGGCACACGCTCGAAAGAAGGTTGCCGTACGGAGTTTACATGAACAGCCTGCCTGCACGCCGCATAGTGCTCATTGATGATGAGCCGGGCGTCCTCAAGGCCCTTACACTGCTCCTCCAGGCCTTGGGCTGCGAGGTGTTGGCCTTTGCGGATCCCCAGGAAGCGCTCACCTACCTGAAAGCAGGAGTCGAAGCCGAGGTGGTGCTGAGCGACCAGCGCATGCCGGGACTAAGCGGAGCCGCGCTATTCGAGGCCCTGCGGCGCAACTCAATACACCTCCCCTTTATCCTGATGTCCGGTCACGCACATGAGGAGGACATCGCTAGCCTCCTTGAGGCGCCGAGAACTGCCTTCCTGGCGAAGCCCTTCAGCCCGGCAACCCTGACGAAAGCGCTGGCCCAGGCCATGGGAGCGCCATCCCAGCTCAAGGCACTCTAGCTCTCTTCCCTATTGGACGACTGGCTTCACCGATTCCCTGGTGGCGAGCAAAAAAAAGGCCGGGAGATCCCTCTCCCGGCCCTCGTAGCTCTTGGCCCCGTTGTCCGGCCCTCAGCGCTACTCCTTGTCTCCGCGAAGCTGCTCACGGATCAGGTCTCCGAAAGTCACTCGGGCTCCCTCGTCGTCACCCATATACTGGGTGTCAAACCCGGAATCCTTGCGGGCACGCTCCTTGATTGAGCGTGCGCTCAAGCTGATGCGGCGCTCCTGGGTGTCCACGTTCGTGACCTCTGCCTCGACCTGAGAACCCACCGGGAAGCTCTGCGCAACCTCGGCACCCTTCTCAAGCCCGAGCTGAGAGTTGTGGATCAGCCCCTCAACTCCGTTCTCGATCTCCACAAAGACTCCGAACTCGGTAATCGCCGTGACCGTGCCCTTGATCTTTGTGCCAACTGGATGACGCTGGGCGATAGTGTCCCACGGATCCTCTGACAGCTGCTTTATGCCGAGGCTCAAGCGCTCATTCGAAACGTCGATGTCGAGCACCACGGCCTCAACATCATCGCCCTTCTTGAACAGGTCCTGAATCTCTTTCGGGTCCTTAATCCTCTTCGTCCACGAGAAGTCAGAGATGTGCACCAAGCCATCGATGCCATCCTCGATTCCCACGAAGATAC
>JAFMJG010000208.1 GCA_017853605.1 bacterium | reverse complement strand
GCTGCGTCGACTGGGTGGCCGTCGATGCGCGTCGATGAGAAATTCAGGTTCGGCTCTGGGCGAAGGAGCGAGAGCTGTGAAACCTGAGACTCAGGAAGGGGATCTCCCTCGTAGAGCCTAGCTGTGGCGCAGCCGGCGGCGAAAGCACACACGATGGCCGGGAGGCGCAAAATAAGGCTGTGCGTCATGCCGGGTCCCTCTGCTTGCCCGCTGCTGCGCGGAACGCTGCACTGCCCCTCGTGACTATGTCGCAGCTCTCTGTCTCGGCGTCGTAGACAACAAGCACCTCTCCTGAGAGGAGCTGCCTGTGGACCTGCTCAACCTTAGCGTGCAGGGCCTGCGAAGCGGCCGCGGACTCAGACCCAACTGACGCGCCAAAGCCATAGTCCGTCCCTTCTCGCAAGACAAACTCCTCTATGAGGCCTTGAAGAGCGGGGCCGCTCAGCATGGTGTACGGAATGATCATCTCCGGTGTTATAGCAACCGTTAGGGGGTTCCAAAACCCCTCAGGGAGCCCGCCACACAGCGGGATTGAGGGGCAGCCTACACGCTGCTAGTGGTGGTGCCCGCCCGGGCCGTGAGCGTGCCCGTGAGCAAGCTCCTCCTTAGTCGCTGGGCGCACCTCGGTGAGGCTAACCTCAAAGTGCAAGGCTTCGCCAGCCAGAGGGTGGTTTGCATCCAGAACTACGCCCTCATCGCTGAGCGAGATGATACGAGCGGGAATCGTATGGCCGTCCGAGGACTGAAGCTCAACAACATCGTTTACTCCGACGGTCTCGGGGAGGTTCCACTGCTCCTTTGGCACCGAGATGACAAGCTCAGGGCGCTTTACCCCGTATCCCTCCTCGGGGGAGACAACGACGGTGAAGGACTCGCTGCCGGCAGCCTTGCCAAGAAGCGCCTGCTCAAGCCCCGGCACTATCTGCCCGTGGCCGTGGAGGTACGACAGCGCCTCCCCTCCGCTTGACGTGTCGATCACCTCGCCCCCGCTGTTCTTTAGCGTGTAGTGGAACGAGACAACCATGTCCTTTGCAACCAGCTGTAACGAAGTCATCGAGGAGCTCCTTTTAGGAAGGGCCGCCAGGCCACGTTGAAACACCAGCCGGCGACGTTTGCCCGCGACGCTACCACACGGGGGATGCCATCGCTATACGGGGCGTGGCGTGCCGCCCGATGCGCCGCTAGTATGTTTTCCTGATTGAGTATGGTATCTTAGGGCGTTATGACTGAGCCCCTTCAGCAGCGAGAGATCGCCAGCCAGATCGCCAAGAGGCGCACCTTTGCGATTATAAGCCACCCGGACGCCGGCAAGACCACCCTTACTGAGAAGCTCCTCCTGTATTCGGGGCAGATCGGCGTGGCGGGAATGGTGCGTGCCAGAAAAGGGGGACGGGCGACCAGCTCAGACTGGATGAAGCTTGAGCAGGAGCGCGGAATCTCTGTCTCTGCTTCGGCGATGCAGTTCCCGTACAAAGATGCGATCATTAACGTCCTCGACACGCCCGGCCACCAGGACTTTAGCGAGGACACCTACAGGACGCTGACGGCGGCGGATAGCGCTGTCATGGTGCTCGATGCTGGCAAGGGCGTGGAGGCGCAGACCCGCAAGCTCTTTGCGGTGTGCCGGATGCAGCGCACGCCGATCCTGACATTCATCAACAAGATGGACCTTCACGGCAAGGAGCCCCTTGATCTGCTTCAGGAGGTTGAGGACGTGCTCGGCATCTTGGCCTGCCCGATGAACTGGCCGATCGGCCACGGGGCGGAGTTTCGCGGGGTGGTCTACCCGGAGTCGCGTCAAGTGATGCTCTTTCGCCGCTCTGAGATGCGTGGTGCGCAGAAGGCAGAGTTTGTCTCCATGTCCCTAGACGAGGCGCTGCACGCTGGGGAGATTACTGGCGAGCAGCACAAGCAGCTTGCTGAGGAGCTTGAGCTGCTGGCTGCGGCGGGGAACCCCTTCTCGCATGAAAAGTTCCTTCAGGGCGAGATAACCCCCGTTTTCTTCGGTTCTGCGCTCACCAACTTCGGCGTTGAGCCATTTTTCGACTCCTTCTCGAGTTTGGCGCCACCTCCCCACGCCTATCCAGCCGACGCACCGAACGGCGGCACGGTGGAGGTGGACCCCGTCACGAGCCCCTTCTCCGCCTACGTCTTCAAGATTCAGGCGAACATGAACCCAAAGCACCGTGATAGCATGGCCTACCTTCGGGTTTGCTCGGGACATTTCGAGCGCGACATGGTTGTGAGGCACCATCGGTCGGGCAAGGAGATCCGGCTCTCCCGTTCCTACAGCTTAGTGGCCAAGGACCGCAGCACGGTGGACGAGGGCTACCCCGGAGACATTATAGGGGTCATCAATCCCGGCGTTTTTGCGATCGGAGACACGGTGTCGGTTGGCGGCGACTTCAACTATAAGCCGATGCCCCAGTTTCCGCCCGAGATAGTGGCACAGATACGGCCAACGGACGTGCTGAAGCACAAGCAGTTTGACAAGGGGATCGACCAGCTGGCGCACGAGGGGGCGGTCCAGATCCTCCGCTCCTACCGGAATCCGAAGGACCCTCCCCTCGTGGCGGCTGTTGGAAAGCTTCAGTTTGAGGTCCTGCAGTTTAGGCTAAAGGAGGAGTACGGAGTTACGTCAGCTATCGACTTTCTTCCGTATCGCCACAGCGTCTACGTTGTTGGCGACGTTAAGGCGCTCAACCTGCCGATGGGCTCGTTTGTCGCCCTGGACGCGAGGGACCGCACGGTGCTCCTGCTGACAGCGGAATGGGAGAAGAAGTACGTCCGCGAGAAGAATCCGGATCACCAGTTCCCGGACTTTGTCCGCTAGGCCGAGGCAGCAGCGGCGAAGCCGCGCTTGAGGTCCCCTTCGAGGTCCGAGAGGTCCTCAATCCCAACCGATAGGCGGATAAGCCCATCCGATATGCCGGACCTCTCGCGGATCTCCTTAGGAATCGAGGCGT
>JAFMJG010000207.1 GCA_017853605.1 bacterium | reverse complement strand
TCGGAACACCCGAGTACTTGAGAAGCTCCTGGATATCGCTCTCCCGTGCGGCATCGAACACCGGCGTTGCAACGCGGACCCCTGACATCTCGCGACGCGCGAGGTCGAGGAGATCCTGGTCAGTAAGCCCGGCCACGAAATCCGCCTGCTTCGTCCCCTTGTAGGCGAACGCAAGAATCTCCCTAATCTTTGCGACTGCCGCCTTCTTGGTGTCCGGCGTGGTGTCCACCCGATCTACCCCCGTGAGAGGATCCACGACCGACTCAACAAGGTCGCGAACCCTCCGCCCGAGCATGTACGACGCCCAGCCAAGGTGAGTCTCAAGGATCTGCCCCACGTTCATTCGGGAAGGAACGCCCAGCGGGTTAAGAACCATGTCTACCGGTGTGCCATCTGCAAGGTACGGCATGTCCTCCTGGGGAAGCACTCTTGAGAGCACGCCCTTGTTGCCGTGCCGGCCTGCGACCTTGTCGCCCACCTGGATCTTCCTCTTCGAGGCGATAAACACCTTGACCATCTTGATGATGCCAGGCGCAAGCTCGTCTCCCTCCTTAAGGCGCTTGATCTTCTCATTAAGGTGCGCGCGCTTGTTGTTGATGAGCTGGCCAGTGCGGACAACAGTCTTGTTTATCTGCTCCTGTATAGCCTCATCTCCCACCTGCACATCGCGCAGGTACTCGAAAGGAACCGAGTTGAGGAGCTCCGGCGTAAGCGCCTCATCCTTTCCGATGAGCTGGGCACGCTTGTCATCCACAAGCCGGGCGGTCGTTGTCTTGCCCTTGAGCAAGCTCACGATCTCCTTCATTGCGGCATCGCGAAGCACGTTTATCTCGTCCCTGTGATCCTGCTCAAGCGCCGCTATCTCCCGCTTCTCAAGCTCAATGGTGCGCTCGTCCTTGTCCGTGCCCTTGCGGGAGAACACCTGCGCATTAATCACCGTGCCCTCAACACCCGGCGGAAGCTTGAGGCTGCTGTCCCTCACCTCTCCGGCCTTTTCGCCGAAGATCGCCCGGAGGAGCTTCTCTTCAGGGCTGAGCTGGGTCTCGCTCTTCGGGGTAATCTTGCCAACGAGGATGTCGCCTGGCTTGACCTCTGCCCCGATGCGAATGATGCCCGACTCGTCGAGGTTCTTGAGCGCCTCTTCTCCGACATTCGGAATGTCTCGGGTGATCTCCTCCTTGCCGAGCTTCGTGTCCCGGGCGATGCACTCAAACTCCTCAATGTGCACTGAGGTGAACACGTCGTTCTTTACGAGGTTCTCGTTGATCAGCACCGAGTCCTCGAAGTTGTAGCCGTTCCACGGCATGAATGCGACGAGGCAGTTCTGGCCAAGCGCGAGCTCCGCCATGTCAGTGCTCGGGCCGTCCGCAATCACCTCACCCGCTGAGATCCGCTCACCGGCGCGAACGATTGGGCGCTGCGTAATGCAGGTGTTCTGGTTCGAGCGGCGATACTTAACGAGCTTGTAGATGTCGACGCCTGTGTCGAGAGAGTCATCCGTCATCGAGTCCGACTTGATCACTATCCTCTCGGACTCAACCGACAGCACCTGTCCAGCGCGCTTTGCTACCACCGTTGCGCCCGAGTCACGGGCCACGATGTGCTCCATGCCGGTCCCAACAAGCGGAGCCTGGGCCACAAGGCACGGAACGGCCTGGCGCTGCATGTTGGATCCCATCAGCGCGCGGTTCGCGTCGTCATTCTCAAGGAACGGAATGAGCGATGCGGCAACAGAGACGATCTGCTTCGGGCTCACGTCGAGCTTGGTCACCTCAGCTGGCGGAACAAGCAGGTACTCGCCGTTCCTTCGGACCGGGACCGCTCCCTCAGTAAGGGAGCCCTTCTTGTCCATTTCAACGCTCGCCGGCGCGATCGTCTCGCGCTCCTCCTCAAGGGCCGAGAGGTACACGATATCTCCTGTGGCACGCGCGCTGTTGTCAACGACGCGGTACGGAGTTTCAACAAAACCGAACTCGTTCACGCGCGCGTACACCGCAAGCGACGCGATGAGGCCGATGTTCGGGCCTTCCGGCGTCTCGATCGGGCAGATGCGGCCGTAGTGGGTCGCGTTTACGTCACGCACCTCGAAGCCCGCCCTGTCACGGGTAAGGCCGCCGGGCCCAAGCGCGGAAAGCCGGCGCTTGTGGGTAATCTCCGACAGAGGGTTGGTCTGGTCCATGAACTGCGAGAGCTGCGAAGAGCCGAAGAACTCCTTCACCACCGCCGCCACTGGCTTGTAGTTAATAAGGTCCTGCGGAACGAGCGTGTCGATGTCCTGCATCCCCATGCGCTCCTTGACGGCGCGCTCCATGCGGACAAGCCCGATACGGTACTGGTTCTCAATGAGCTCGCCTACGGCACGCACGCGGCGGTTGCCGAGGTGGTCGATGTCATCGATCGAGTAGCGCTGGGCATCGGTTGAGTTACGCAGCTCGAGAAGGTATCGGACCGTCTCTTTGATGTCCTCAGGAGAGAGCACGCCCTGGTCCATCGGCGGCGCCTCGCGGCCCTGCGAAATATAGAGCTTGTGGTTGAGCTTGTAGCGGCCAATGTCCGAAAGGTCGTAGCGGTCGGCGTTGAAGAAGAGGTTCTTGAACGTCGCCTGCGCCGTCTCTGGGCGGGGGGGATCTCCAGGGCGCAAGCGCCGGTAGATCTCAACAAGGCTGTCGATGGTCGGCCGGCCGGAGAGCCGGGAGAACAGGGAGCTGTCGCCAGCCATCTTGTCCGACACGAGGGTCTTCCACAGCGACTCGCCGATGTGGTTGTCCTCAACGTAGAGCACGCGGATACGGTCGAGCCCGAGCTCGCGCTGGGCGGTGATGTTGCCCTTCTCGACCACCTCACCCTTGGAGTTGACCTTGTCTGCCTTGAGCTCGTCTCCGGCATTGACGATCACGTCGAACTGCTCGCAGATCGCCTTGGCCTCCTTCTCATCCAGGTCGAGCACCGCGCCGCCAAGCCTCTCGCGGATCACATCCCAGCCGACGAGCACCTCGCCCTTCTCGGC
>JAFMJG010000206.1 GCA_017853605.1 bacterium | reverse complement strand
TTCTCTACCTGCTCGACGAGAACTGGGACCTTAGGCTCATTTGGGTCCCGGCTGATCTGCAGGGTTGCCAGCATGGGGCCTGCCTTTGAGCAGTCCTGCAGGGCGATAGAGACCAGCTTCATAAGCTCCGCATCCTGCTTTCCGTGCTGCATGACGTGGTGCACGTCGTGTGGCTCTGTAGAGAGGGCAGAGAGGATTTTGGCGGCGGCAGGGCTGGTGATGATGGCGGGGGTGATGTTGCCGGTAGAGTCTAGGAAGCCGCGACGATTGTAATCGTAGGTAGCGCCCGGTGGGAGAAAGGAGCTCTTTACCGCGGCGTCAAACGAGTCGGTAAGGGGTGGCGTGAGCGGGGTCCACCCTGCGGGAACTGCAAATGAAACACCCCCAGGAAGTGAAGACAGTGGGGTGCCGGTAATGAGAGACTCGCGCGCCTGGATCCAACGGCTCGGGTTAAGCTGAAAGAGCTGCCGTGATATGAGGGCCGGCATGGCTGCGTCGGGGGCACCGACCATCGTGCGATCCGATCCAGCGAGGTGCTCGAGTGTGTGCCTGAGCAGGGCAAGGCGCACAGGTCGTTCAGGATCGCTGCTCATGGGGATGTCGCTCATTTGGTAGAGCTTCTCCAGTAGAGAGGGTGATGGAGTGGGAGCTAGGTGGTGGGGAGATTCATCGACAGCCTTGCGCAAGCCCGATTCGAGGGTCGTGAGGAGCGAGCTGTAGATCTTGGCGTCAATTCTGTCGGTTTCGTAGCAGGCGCGGAGATTGCTGATCGTGTTGCTGGAATGATCTATGAGGGATGTGGTTTCAGCCGATGACAGCCCAAGCTTTGTGCTTAGCTTGTAGACCTCGACGATGAGCTTGGTCTGGGTGTCGGTTGTTAGCCGTTGCTGTTGTGCAGTTAGAACTGGCATGTCGCGCGCGCCCCGAAAAAAAATCTGTAGCCGGGCTACTCGCCCCACAAACAGCAGGAGGCGCAGCAGCATCGTCGGGGCCCAGGCGGACCCCGCTCAAACCATTGGCGACTAGGTTATTGCCGATCGCTGTCCCAGTGTTGAGTAAGGGCTGTGCTTTTTTAGTCACTTTCTGCCCCCATGAAATCAGATCAGCCACTTAGCTGTAGCCCGGCTCCATCCACCCCCCAGCGGAGCTGGAGCCGGGCTACAGCCGCACCAGCCGCACTAAGGGGGCAGAGGGACAGCGAGTACGGGGTGTCGGTTGGAGGGTATGCGCTGAAACAGAGATGACGGTGGATACACGAATGCCCTGCGAACCGGAGAACGCATCCTTGATCGACATTGCTCGCCTACGCCGCGCAGACGTTGGCGAGCTTGGGCATGGACGGCGGGAATAGACCTGGAGGATAGCGCAGCGAGGTGTCGCCTTGCTGCCATCGCTCCCGGACGGCTCTCGCCTGAGCCATGAGATTCCTGAAGAAATTGATAAAAGTCACGCGAATCGAGCGTTTCTCGGAGAGGCACCACATGCGCCGCCCCGAGCGTTGCGGCCTGTAGGCGAGATCCATCGGCTGTGCCTCAAGCTGCTTTCGCCCGATGATTGTCTTGCGCTCTCGAGCCCGCCTGGCAGCGGCGCGCTCTTCAAGCAAAGTGACACGCTCGAGGAGGCGGAGATTAATTCTCTCCTGCTCTGCAGGGTCGGTGATACGAAAAGCCTCCATCCAGGCGTTGGGATGAATTGAGAAGGGAAGCATCTCCTCAGTTTCTCTCTCAAGGCGAGCAGCCTCTTGAGTGTAACCCCTTAGGCAATGATGTCGCTGGGACAGCGGACGAAAATGGTGGCGCCGAAGCCGCTGCCAGCGCTGCGAGAAGCTGCCTGAGCGGAACATGCCCCACGTTGAAAATCCGGGGTAACGCTCGATTGTTGACTCAAGATTGTCTTTGGCAGGATTTGAGTACAGGTAGGCTATAGCAACGAGCGCTCGTGTGGGAGTCAGCACGATCGGGCTGTCGTAGCCATCGCACCAAATCGTTCTCTTTCGCCGCCCCAAGAGGCGGTTAAGCATATGAGCTGACTCTGTCTTGAAGTGTCGAATGAAGCTTGCGACATGATCTGGATCTTTCACGACGAGGATCATGTGCACGTGGGTAGCTTCAGTAAGGAGGTGACAGATAGTGACCGGGTAGAGGAGCTGGGCAGCCGCCAGACAGCTCTTGATTATAGAGATGCATAGCGGATTGCTCTGCAAAAGAAGCCCCTCCTCGATGCTCAAGGTGCAGAAGAGAACGCTGCCGTGGGGGTGATACTTCATGGGCTTGGCCATAAGGAGAGAATCGGAAGAGGTAATAGCGAGTTGCGCGACAGGTGCATAGCAGTAGCCCGGCTACGTGAACAGGTGCAGCCGAGTAGCCCGGCTACATGAGCAAAGCAAATCGAGCCTGTGTGCCGTCAGTCGGAAGCGCTGCCTCAGACGCTATAGTCTACAGCGCATGACTCCTCCCCGGTGGTGCTACGTAGTTGTTGTCCTAATGCTTTTGTGGCTGGGCCTGGCGCGATCTGCTTCGGCTGAAAGTGCGCGAGAGCTGCGCTCCTCGGCGCAGCGGGCGCTCAGTCGGCTGTATGCTTCGACCCCCGCAGCCAGGGCGCTCGGCGACCACGCTGCGGGTGTGCTCGTATTTCCAGAGATACTTAAGGGGGGATTCCTCGTAGGTTTGCAGTACGGGGAGGGGGTCCTTTTTCGAAAGGGAGCTGTTTCCGGATACTTTAGAAGCTCATCGGGTTCCTTTGGCCTTCAAGCCGGCGCGCAGAAGTTCGGATACGCCCTTTTTTTCATGACAGAATCCGACCTTGCATACCTGGATCGGTCGGGAGGCTGGGAGTTGGGAGTAGGCCCCAGCATCACCGTAGTTGACCAAGGTGTTGCACGATCGCTGTCAACCACCACGGCGCAGGAGGGTATGTACGCTTTCTTCTTCGAGCAGCGGGGGCTGATGGGTGGGGTCTCAATCCAGGGCACCAAGCTTACGCGCATACATCCCCACTGACTTGTACGGGGCACC
>JAFMJG010000205.1 GCA_017853605.1 bacterium | reverse complement strand
TTCCGGGAGGCTCCTAGAAAACTGCCAGAACACGAGCAGGCTCAGGACCGCACCCAGCGCCGTCCCTGCGACTACCATGAAAAAGAGCGAGCGAAAAAACCATGCGGCACGATGCGCTCTCATGGGGACCCCCAACCCAGCCTGTCTCGCCAACCCGTGAGCAGCCGTTTTGCCGCCTGTCTGCCCTGATAGATGAGGGCCGAGCGCTGTTCGAAGGACCACGCAGGAGCGTCTCCCTGCGGAGGCCTCAGCTCGATGACGAGATCGTCGGGCGAGACCCAGTTTCTGGCCTCACGAGAGGCCCGCACCGCCGCTGCGTGTGGCCACCCGTCGCCCAGCGTGCTGATGACCCAGAGTTTGGGCTGGGAATATCCTTCTTGTTGGAGTCGCGCGATCAGGTCGCCCCAATCCGGGGACGAAAAACCCTGGCCCGCATCCTCCATGGTTTCGGGGTGACTGAGGGTTTGGACCAGGCGCCTGGCAATGGGGCCTCGAGGACTGAACTCTGTTGCGCCGCCCGCAGACCCATTGAGCCAGAGCGGGACACGAAACGATGAGGCATCCCCATCGCCAAAAATTTTAAGCAATCCATCAGACAGCGACTTCGGCTTGGCCTTGGATGAGCCAAACATGGCCCCCAGTCCACCGGGAGGAGCAAGCCACTCTGGCCGGACCTGAAGGAGCTTCCAATCCATCGAAGGAAGCGTGCCTGACGAGGCGTATGCCGCCCCAACGAGCGCTCCGAATTCAAGGCCCACGATTGCCGCAATCTCCATCTGCTGCTCACGCACGGCGCGGATCACTCCCGCGCCACCGAGGGCACTCGCCATTCCTGGCCCGAGGATCAGGACCACCTTGCGCTCCTGCGGCGCGATGGGGCCCTGTATTGCCTGGGGCTCGGGCGGACCCGCAACATCTCCCGTGGGCTGCGCCGAATTTCCCTGCTGGGCCTGCCGGGGCCCCGGCCTCGCTACAAGGTGCGAGCAGGAGGAAGACAGCACCGCAGAGGCGAGGCACAAGACCATCCCGTGCGAGAGGCGGAAGCGCCTGAGGCAACGGGTAAAAAAATTAGACGTCGGCGCGCTGCCGCCAGTGGGCGAGGTATTCTTGGTTTCCATCGGTTCCTGCGATGGGAGAGTCTATCAAGCCCTTTCGCTCGAGGCCAAGGGACATCGCAAACTCCGTTACACGGGCGACAGCCTGCTGGCGGTCTTGCGGGTCCTGGACGATGCCGCCTTTTCCAACTTTCTCGCGGCCCACTTCAAACTGCGGCTTGATGAGCGTGACCCAGTCGGTGCTGCCGGGCAGCGAAAACCGGGTGAGCGAGGGAAGGATCTTTTCTAGAGAGATAAACGAGACATCCGCCACAATGATGTCAACACTTTGACCAATCAGGGCATAGTCCATGTGCCTCGCATTGGTTTTCTCATGCACGACGACCCGTGGGTCTTGCCTGATCTTCCAATCGAGCTGGTTGTGGCCTGCATCCACTGCAAAGACCTTTGTTGCGCCGGCCTCCAGAAGGACCTGTGTAAAGCCACCCGTCGAGGCGCCCACGTCGAGCGCCACGCGGCCCTCACATGGAATTTGAAATTCCTTGATGGCCCCCAGCAGCTTCAGTGCTCCACGAGAAACGTAGGGATGCTCCTCCCCCCTCAGCCGGATTGTGGAATCCAGGGACACCATCTGTCCCGCCTTGGTTGCCGGCTCATCATTGACCAGCACGTCTCCACCCATGATGCGCGCCTGCGCCTTCTGGCGCGTGCTGCACAGGCCTCGAGAGACCAGAAGGAGATCAAGTCTTTGTTTTTCTCGACTCATCCGCGCCCCCGCCAAAGGCCGCAAGCTCGGGGGAAGCGCCGGGCTCCGCTCCCCTGACCAGCAATTCGACTTTCTGGTCGGCTGCAGCAAGTTGGGCCTGGCAAGCCCGCGAAAGTGCCACGCCCTTTTCAAAGGCCTTGAGGGAATCCTCAAGCGAGAGCTCGCCCCCCTCGAGGGACTTCACCACCTGCTGGAGCTGGGTGAGGGCCGAGTCAAAGTTCAGGGCTTCTTTTTCTGGGTTGCTCATGATCCCAGACCGTAACACAGCCCGGGCGACTCTCGGCTGTGCATGTGTAAAATCTTTGGACACCCCTCCCGGCACAAGTCCCTAAACTCAAAGGGATTGGCTCCGGCAAGCCACTTGCTCTACTTCGGGGAATGCAGCCCTGCCGCTCGCGCGCCCTCGTTGCCCTGATTGCCTGTGCCGGCTCCCTTGCCTCGGCCATTCCCGTGCGTGCGGCACTCGACACGCCCGCAAGCTGGGTCTCGCCCGAGACCTCCACTCCGGAGGCCGAGCCGACATCCTCCCTCGCGGCACCCTGGAATTTGTGGGAGTCGCACATCGATGGCACGCAGTTGCAGCAGATGCTGGGCGACACGGAGAACCGCGTTCCCAAGGAGTTTGCCATTCCCGCAGGCATGGACGAACAGGTGCGGTTTTGGCTCCGAATCTACACGGTGTACTCCTCCCGGCAGGCCGTGATCTTCGATGAGGCCCATCCCGAAATCGTTTACGAGGTGGTCGACTTCAGGAACCTCGCGCGCACCTCGCGGAACCGCGCCGCTTTCGAAATTGTTTCACGGCAGATGCTCAAGGAGCGCGTGGATGCGTATCGCGCCGGATTTGCTCAGCTCAAGCGCCGCAAGGTGGCGCGGCTCTCGGCCGAGGCCTCAACCATCCGTCGCCTGAGCGGGGGGCTTCGGCACGCCCATCGTCTGGACGAGCTCCAGAAACACCTTCGGGTGCAATGGGGTCAGCGTGACCAGGTGATCCAGGGCCTGCGCGCTTCCTCGGGTTATCGCTCGCGGATGGACCATGTTTTTGAGCAGATGAAGCTCCCAAAAGAGCTCACTCTTTTGTCGCTGGTGGAGAGCTCCTTCAACAGCAAGGCGCTCTCCCATGCGGGCGCGGCCGGCGTGTGGCAGTTCATGCCCGACTCGGGGGCGGAGTTCCTGATGATCCACCCCAGCGGATC
>JAFMJG010000204.1 GCA_017853605.1 bacterium | reverse complement strand
TGAGGGCTCGTTTGGCACAGCCTGGTCGGAGAGGCGGGCACGGGCCTGGTCCGGTGGCGTCCCGAGAATCGAGGCTTGGAGCCAGATGCGGCTGGCTTCCGCGGAGGGCTCCCCGGCAGCGAGATGAAGGCTGAGGCGACTCCACGCCTCATCGCCCAGGAGAGACTTTAGTTTTTGCTCATACTGGAGCTCGGCCTGCGCTCGGCGCTGCGCCAGCACCCGAGCCTCGTTTGGCCCTATGCGGGGGATCTGAACCTTGCTCCCTGAAGGGCTTCGCAGCGAGATCGTCGCGGGCTGCAGCGATGCAAGCTCCCGTTGGCGGCTTTCCAGGAGCTCAAGAGCTCTTGCGTATATCGCAGCGGGAGAGAGCGGCTCCGCGCTCGCCGGCTGCAGGGCTGCGCTATTCTCTTGCTCAGCGCACCTCTGTTGCGCATCCTCGTACCGGCGATCCCCAACTTTTGAGCGCACTGCAGCGAGCGCCTTCTTTGCGTCCGTCTCGTCAACCCACTCGACGGCAAGCTGCGGAACGATTCGCTCGTGAGGCTTGAGCGCTTGCTGGATCGCAGGCAGCTCTCGTTCGCTGAATGCTCCCTCGCACAGCCCTACCGCCGAGATGCTAGTCTCTGGCGGAGGGATGAGCTCGGCTTGCTCGTCAAGTAGTTCTGCGAGGATCTTCTGTCGCGCCTCCTCGCGGGTTCGGGCGAAGATCTCGCCGCCAGGTTGTGGCGCGATGGGAGCAACGAGCGCTGCGCTCGGTGAAGTTGCGGTGTGTGTGCCATCGCCCTCACGGGATGGCAGGCGCAGTGAGGCCCTCTGATCATCGGCTTGGAGCGGGGGTGACGCCGCAAGGAGGGGAGCTACCGCCCCAAACAATAGAGCAAAGGCCAGGGGAAGCTTTCTCTGAGTGGTGTTGTGTTTGGCGGTCATGAGGCCTCTCCCTGGTTAGAGCGATACCCCTTTTGATGCCAACTTTGGGCCGATGGACCTCTGTAAAAAAGCGGTGTGCTGTCAGGGGCTTGCTAAAGATGCCGGCAGCATGGCGAAGGGCACAGATGGCGCATCTTTCGGCTCGCCAGCCCACATCCCGGCTCCGAGGCCGGGGCGTCACCCAACCACAAACCCCCTGAGGTAGCGGTCGAAGGTCTCTTGGGGGGTGAGGGATGACGAGTCTACCACGGTTAGGGCATCGAGTTCGGATGCCTGATAGCACTCGTGCTGAAATTTCAGCGCCGCCAGGTTTGGGGGCTCGGGGCGGCCGCGCAAGTGATCACGCTCGATGATGGCCTCAAGGGCCGGCCGAAGAACAACCGTCTTGAGCCGAACGCCGAGAGCGTTGCACGACGCAATGTAGTCAAGCACGGGCACGGGCGGGTTTTGGTACATCAGGAAGTCAACAACCACGTTGCAGCTAGCCGCAAGATGCTCCTTGACGCTCTCCATCACGAGGGCACGCACCCGCTCATGACGCTCCTTTCCGACCCCGTGGTTCGGATCTCCACGGTCAAACGCAAAACCGGTGCTATCCCAGGCGAGATCCTCCGACACAGAGCGCCATGACGAATTCAGCGCGACAAGCGCTGCCAGGGTGCTCTTCCCTGCAGCAGACGGCCCGGTTATGAGGATAATTTTCTGTTCGTGCATGCCGCCACTCGCGCCTAGGCTCGACAGTACCCTAGGACTCAGTCTCTTGCACCCGCTTGAGCATCTCTGACACGCAAAAGGCCTTCTGCTCGTCTACCTGGTCAGCAAGCTCAGCCTGAAGGTATGCCTCGCCTTTCGGGTTGTCGAAGATGGCTTCAGCTGCCTGACGGCGCGCGCTAAACGCCTTGTGGCGCTCTGCGGCCTGAGCCTTGGTGAGGCTCACCGCTGGATTTGGAAAGTGCTCCTCCATGCAAAGGCTCATGGCGGGGTCGAAGGCATCCTCAAAGCGCTGGGCGGTAGAGTGAAAGGCGCAGGCGGTGAAGGCGAAGAGGAGCAAAGGAGTGGCGAAGCGCATCGGAGGTAGCCTCAGAACTAATGGAATCAACATGCACGAGGGGTAGCACAGATGGTCTGGTGTTGCCACAGCTTTGTCGCTCACGAGCGCTCAGCGGCGCAAGGGCGCGCGTTTGCTGAGCTGGCTTACGGGACTGCGCTATAGAGCGCTGTGGACTCAGATGCTCGCCCCGAGATCGATCAGCCTGCGATGGCATGTTTCCGCAAGCGCCTCCTCCCGTAGACGCCTGACGAAGGGAGAGAGGAACTCGTCATCGCAGTAGTATGCGCTGCACGCGAGCGATAGGGCCCGCTTGAGGAGGCTCGTCGGCGGCGCTGGATCGATCTTCTGAGCTTTCAGGAGCTCTTCGTAAGATGCTCGCGCCAGGGCGCTCGTTCGGTCGAGGTATGAGCCAACCAGCCCCGGAAAGGCATAGTCCCGCTCCATCCAATCCAGGCTTTGCCGGAGGCCCCAGGCAGCGTCGCGGATGCATCTGCCCGCCTCAAAGAGCTCCGTTGGCGCTCCGAAGGGCAGGGGGGCAGTTTCATCGTGGGCCAGAAGGAGCGTCATGCGGGGCTCAAATTCGTGGTCAAGCTTGGCACGAAATGCTGCAACCGCACCCTGGATTATCGACATGTTCTCTTGAAAGCATTCGAGCTGCCGATCGCTCCACGAAGCGCAGCCCAGAAACTCAACCGTCGGATAGCACAGCGCCTGGTCAAAGAGGATCTCTTTGCTGGCATCGTTAGCGGCCTCCGGAGGGGAGCTGCAGAGGGCGGGTGAGGAGCGTAAGCCGGTGTCGAACATACCCTCTCGGTACCGCCTGGCGCGCTGCAAGTCAAAGGCGAGGGCTGTAATCTGACTTCACGTCGAAATCCCCTTCGGAAGCTTGGCTCTGCGAGGGTAAACGGGCTTGAGAGCTGCCCGCTGAAACCCCAAGGATTGGGCGGGAGAGCAGGTGTTCCACCCAGTGCTACACCTGGGCCGCTTTCGCTTGAAGGTGCGGGTAGTAGAGCTCATACTGGCTAGAGGAGAATCAAGGTGTTTCT
>JAFMJG010000203.1 GCA_017853605.1 bacterium | reverse complement strand
ACTACCGACCTCACGCTTATCAGGCGTGTACTCTAACCAGCTGAGCTACTGGCCCTCCGCTGTGCGAAGGCGCAAAATAAAGGTAAGCCCTGGGAGTGTCAAGCTAACCACTCAGATTAATGACCGTTTTTTCCTGGCTCGGATGCTCAAGCATATCTTGCTTGCGTAACCTACCGAGACTATTGATACTGAAAGAGTAGAGAAAAATTGGGCTGTTTAACTGGTTTTCCCCCTATTTGGGCATGAGTCCGGTACTGCTTCTCAGCGCCTCCTACGAACCCCTGCGCGTCATCTCCTGGCAAAATGCTGTCTGTATGTTTTTCCTCGGCAAGGTCGAGGTAATCGAGGAGTACGATCACCACATACGCTCGGTCTCGTTGGCGATTAAAGCTCCCGCCGTGGTAAAGCTCGTCAGGTTCTTCCGGGCGGGCAGGAGGTCACCTCCCCTTTCTCGGGCCAACGTGTTGGCGCGTGACCACTTTAAGTGCCAGTATTGCAGCCGCGAAATGTCCTCAAAGGAGGCGACGCTAGATCACGTTATTCCGCGTAGTCAGGGCGGCAAGACAACCTGGGAGAATATCGTTTGTGCCTGCGGCACCTGCAACCGAAAGAAGGGAGGCAGGACGCCGAAAGAGGCTCACATGAAGCTCCTGTCGAAGCCTCACAAGCCTGATTGGCTCCCGGTGTTGAGCATTAAGCTGCATGGAAAGATCCCGCCAGCCTGGTACACCTTCCTCGATCCGAATGCGCAGCTCAGCTGAAGCGGCTGCTTCGCTTTGCTCGCTGCTGGGCCAATCCCCGCTCATGACCCTCTCTCGCGCGCTCCGGCCGGCAGAGCTCTACCTTGTAGGGGGCACCGTTCGCGATGCCTTTGGAGGAGAGGCCGGCACGGACCTTGACCTCGCCACAAGTCTCTCCGCAGATGAGGTTCAGCGCCGCTGTGCGGCGCACGGCATCCGAACGGTCGGAACCGGCATTCAGCACGGCACCGTCCTGGCTGTGATTGAGGAAACGCACCTGGAGGTGACCACTTTCCGTGTTCCGAGCGGGAGGGAATCACACACCCCAGCCCACGATATAGCGACCGATCTCTCTGGACGAGACTTCACCATCAACGCGATAGCCTTCAGCGTCGAGGCCAAGAGCCTTGTTGATCCGTTCGGCGGAGAGCATGACCTGGCCGCCGGCATCGTGCGTGCCGTTGGGGACCCAACGCTGCGGCTCAGCGAGGATCCGCTCCGAATACTGCGCATGGCGCGTTTCGGTCCGGCCCAGGGCCGCACGATTGATCTTGCAACGCGCAGCGCCGCTGACCAGCTTGCCCCGCTCCTTGCGCGGGTCAGCGTAGAGAGAATCCGCGCCGAACTTGAGGCGATCCTGATGAGCCGCTTCCCTCACGAGGGCATCCGCTGCATCAAGGAGATCGGCGCCCTTCCCTTCACTATCCCGGAGCTCATCCCTGCGATAGGATTTGAGCAGAACAGGTTCCACATTCACGACGTTTTTGAGCACACCCTATGGGTCCTTGAGCGCTCTCAGCCAGACCCCATCCTGCGCTGGGCCGCCATCTTCCATGACGTCGGCAAGCCACACACCCTTTCAGTTGATGCAGACGGCAGCCGCCACTTCTACCTCCATGAGCTTGAGAGCGAGAAGCAGGCGCGGGCGCGAATGGCTGCGCTTAGGTTCTCGCGCGACGACTCGGAGGCGATCGCTGCCATCGTGCGCCACCACATGCGCCCACTCGATTGCGGTGCGCCGGGCGTCCGCCGCCTGATGCGAGATCTCGGAGAGCGGCTCCCTCTATGGCGCAGTTTTAAGGAGGCCGATGCCCCTCCGACCGTGGCTCAGGAGGCGTTCGCCGCAACCGCCCAATCTTTTGACTCACTCCTTCAGGCAGAGCAGTCACGCCTCGCTGGCCCTTCGTATGGAAAGCTGGCTGTTGATGGGCAGGACCTCATTAGCCTCGGCATGCGCCCTGGCCCGCCGATGGGGGCGCTGCTCAAGGAGCTCGAGGAGCTGGTGCTCGATGACCCAGAGTGGAACGTGCGGGAACGCCTAATTGAAGAGGCTCGCAAGCGGATTACGCAGCGCCCGCCCCCTTAACCCCCTGCCCTGACTGCCCCTGGCTCATTTGACCTCCTCTTAACGGGCTACTATCCTTCTGCTCCTATGCGCAAACTCCTGTCAACCCAGGCCCTCTTCACGGGCGCCATCGCGATCCTTGCCCTGCTCGTCTTTAACCTTACAGGGCCTGGCCTGCAGAGCGATCTGCTCGTCAGCTTCAACCAGTGGTATGACTCCTCTGGCTCCGCTCTTGCAGTGGCGGATCCCAGCACGCTCGGCTCGAGAAAGCTCTCGGTGACGGTAACTGTCACGGGCCGCCCCGCGGCGCCCTCCAGCAAGAGCTGGACCCTTCCGGCACGCTCGCTGACAGAGGGCCCGGATCGCGACAGCACGGCTCGAGTGCTCCAGCTGATCCGCGAGTCAGGGGTGTTTGGCCTGCGGCCCCTCCGCAATGCGGCTGGTGACACGCCGAGCGTGTCTATCGCTGTGCGGGACGGGGAGAAGCTCTTCGATACTACGGTCGCCGCTCGTGATGTCGATCGCAACATCCAGCTTCAAAACCTCCTCAAGCTCCTCGATGTAATGTCGAGCAGCGGCGGAGAGCCGGCTATTCAGCCCGAGCGGACATAAGGGAGCGGCATGAAAACCAGGGACGACGCGCTGGCGCTGCTGCATGAGTACACCAAGAGCGAGAGCTTGCTTCAGCACGCCCACAGCGTAGAGGCGTGCATGCGGTGGTACGCCACACACTTCGCTGCCCGGGGGCACGATGTTGACGCGGAGCTGTGGGGAATCACCGGCCTCCTGCACGACTTCGACTACGAGATGTTTCCTGAACCAACAAGCCCAAACGGGCATCCGTTCAGGGGAAATGCGATCCTCGCCGAGCTGGGGTACCCGGAGGAGCTTCGCACGGCGATCATGGGGCACGCCCAGTACTCGGGCGTTCCGCGCGTGACGCTAATGGACAAGACCCTCTTC
>JAFMJG010000093.1 GCA_017853605.1 bacterium | reverse complement strand
GATACAACGATCCTCGATGCCCAAGCGCCGCGACTTCGCTGCTATCTTCGTGCTGACCCTGCTCGTCCCGTTCGGCTACTCGCCGCTCAGGGCGATCTTGCTCTTTTCAGGCGCCATGGCGGTGGTCACCCTGCTTAGGCTTCGAGGATCTCCGAGGCTGCGCCCGGCAGCCCTCGCCGTCGCGCTCTCAGTTCCGATTATCGCCGTGTGGATCTTCTTCGCTGACGGGGCTCGCATGGGCTACCTCGGCCCCAAGCCACTGCTCGCCACTGACTCGGCGGTTTGGGTCAAGGCGGCGAAAGCCTCAGGCGGAGGGATTGCGCAGGACGTGCTCGGCTCGCTCTCCCTCCTCGTCTCGAATATCCGCACCCTTTTCGTTGAGCAGTACCTCTCTGACCAGTCGCTTCGAACTGAGCCCATCTACGAGGCTGGCTTTACGCTGCTGATCGTCGCAGCACCCCTCCTCCTGAGCTCCCCAGCCTGGCGCGCCTTTGCGCTCTTCTGCCTCTCTGGGCTGCTCCCAATGATACTTACCTACCCGCTGCTCCGCCGCGGCCTGATCCTTAGGCTTTTCGGGCCGTGCATGATTATGCTCTTTGCGCGCGAGCTCCTCTTAGCGATCCGCCAAGCGCATCACCAATCGGGCCTCAGGCGGGCGGCGTTCGCATGCGCGGTCGCTGCCCTTGCCCTCATCCCGGCTCATGGCCTGTACCTCTTTGGAGCGAAGAACGGGCCGGTGGGCACCGCGCCGTCATTTGGGCCTGAGTATGCTGTAGATATGGTGCTCCACGTGCGCAAGCTCATCGAGCGCTGCCCGGTGATTATCCTCAACTCGGATCGTGGGCAGGCAAAGCTTCAGATGATGCTGGCAGCCGACAATGATCGCTTTCCAGGCGGGCTGCGTGTGCGCTTTCGGGCTGTCAACAAGCAGGATCCTGAAGCCGCTGCCACCCTCCTTCGTGAGGCGCCGCAACCGTGCCTCGCCATCCTCAATGAGTCGAGGCGCGCCTGGGTGGTGCCGTGGCTTCAGGAGCGCTTCCCTCCGCTTGCCTTTGAAGAGCATCGCAGTCCCGACGGCAAGGCGATCTTATTCTGGACAGCTGTCCCTGCAGTCACCGAGGCGCTTCCCGCCGGTGCTGGCGCTCCCTGAAGGCCGGGCGCAGATCCTATGCTTCGGCGGCCTTGCGCACCACGTGGAAGTCACGCGTCTTGGCAACGATCCCTCCGAGGCTCGCGGCGGTCTCCATGAGGCAGACCACGGGAGTTAGTGCGAAAACTGCAAGGAGTGTTGCTGCCGTTTCGGCCGTCGAGCGCTGCTGGTCCTCTTGCAGGTTCCTAAAGGCTCCGACGACGAGAATGGTCCCCATAACCGCCACATCGAGGCCCCAGATGGCGAGCGCCAGCCCATAGTTCGCGGCTGCCGCCATGACCAGAACGGCAGCGATTCCGAACAGCACCGTCAGCTTCCACACCCCATAGTACGCACAGAGCAGCACGCGGTTGCCGAGCGAGAACCTTCTGTCGCAGATCAGGTTGATTGCCCCCTGAACCCACCGGGCACGCTGCCGAAAGAAGTCCCGCCATGAGGCTGCAGGCTGCTCGCGCACGTAGCCTTCCACCCAACGAAACGGGATCCCGAGCTGGTGGGCGCGAAAGGCAAAGTAGAGGTCCTCAGTGATCGATCCGCGCGGCCCGAAGTCGAACTGGATCTGCCGCTCGAGCTCCGCGGGCACGATGATAAACGTGCCATGCGCGCCAAAGAGCGCCCGCTGGAAGTAGCCGTACTGCAGCCGGTACCGCCCGAGGTCTTCGCCGGTGAAGAGGGATGCCAGGAGGCTAAAGAAGCTGCTGAGGCCGAACCTGCCGCTGTTGTACTTTATCTCGCCAGCGCCACAGCTGCCCTCGCTGCCCGGCTCCCGCAAAAACTTCCAGATGCCTGCGATGGCAGACTCAGTAACAAGGGTCTCCTCGTCACAGTGCACGATCCACGTGCCTGAATCCCCTGGCTCCCTCACCTGGGCCGCATACTGCAGCGAGCGTGCCTTGAACCTGGTCTGGTTTGGGGTGCTAAAAGACTCGGGAACCCTAATCATGCGGATCGCAGGGTGCGAGAAGAACGGATCCCCCGGAACCACGGAATCTACCACCACCTCAACGCTGTGCTGGACTCCCAGCGATCGGGCAACAGACATCGCCTGCTCAACCGAGCGCTTGAGCACCTCCTCATGGAAGCCCTGGGAGGCGAAGCAGAACAACAGCCGCTTTGCAGGATCCCAGCCAGCGGCCCGAAGCTCCTCGAGGTTGAGCATGTTCTGGGCCCGGGGATCCCCGAACCACACCATTCCGAACATCGTCACCCCGTACAGGATGATCAGGTTGAGCACAACAATTCCCGCAAGGAGCAGCTGGGCAGCAGAGTAGCCAGCCAGCGAAAGAGGCGGCTCGGCCGGGCTGCACAGCGCCACAACGCCGAGATAGGCCGCTATCGGGAGGAAGACGAGCGCGTAGTACGATACGGCAGAGAGGCGGGCATTTTTCTTACAGCGCATGAGATCGGGACCAAACACGGCTACAATGCGGCACGATACCACACGGAGCCTACGCGGACAGTCGGCATATTCCGTCCGTAACCCATCGACATTACTTCCCGCCCTTGACATGAGCCCCTGCGCCTAGAATTATCCTCCGCTCACGCTGCTCATGCGCAATGAGCGGCTCTTTTACGGGGTGACTCATGACCAAGATCTTCGCTCTCTTTCCAGGCCAGGGCTCGCAAAAGGTGGGCATGGGCAAGGAGCTCTATGAATCCTACGACGTGGCGCGCGAGCTCTTTGCGCAGGCCGACAAGGCGCTTGGCTTCGAGCTCTCCAAGGCATGTTTTGAGGGGCCCGCTGACAGGCTCACGCTCACCGAGATTACGCAGCCCGCCATCCTGACCGTAAGCACGATCTGCTTCCGGATCGCCCAGGAGCATGCAGCCGCTGCAGGTCACGAGATCGTTGCGGCAGCGGGGCACTCCCTCGGCGAGTACTCAGCCTTCGTGGCTGCCGGCGCTATCTCTTTTGAGGATGCTGTCCGCCTAGTGAACAAGCGCGGCAAGTACATGCAAGAGGCTGTGCCGGTTGGAACCGGGAAGATGGTCGCCGTGCTCGGCAAGGAGGTCGCTGAGATCGAGGCAGCCCTTGAGCCGGCTGGCAAGGAGGTGGCCCAGATCGCCAATATCAACGCGCCGGGGCAGATCGTTGTTGCAGGCTCCGTTGCGGGGGTGGACCAGTTCGTCGCCCGGCTGGGGGCTGCGAAGGTCATAGAGCTCCCGGTAAGCGCCCCTTTCCATTGCAGCCTCATGAGGCCAGCAGAGGAGAAGCTGCGGGGAGACCTCGCAAAGGTGTCGATTAAGAAGCCCGCCTTCCCCGTCTTTCAGAACTTTACGGCATCCGCAGCCGATACCGTCGAGGCGATTCGGGAGAACCTCGCCCTTCAGGTGTGTGGCCGGGTTAGGTGGGTTGAGTGCGTCGAAAACGCCGTGACCGCAAAGGCTCCTGATGCTGTGTGGGAGTACGGGGCAGGGAACGTGCTTACGGGGCTCGTCAAGCGCATTAACGGCAGCATCGCCCGGGTGAATATCGACTCACCAGCAGCTGTCGCGCAGCTCACCGGCAAAGCCGCCTAGCGCGGCTGCATCACGCGCGTGCCGCATTCTGGCGGGGCCGAGCCGCCACCCGGCGAGCGTGGTACGCGCAGTTCTTTGAGCACGTCTTTCGGCCAGGCTGCTCCAAGCATCGCTTGCACACCACCGCTGCAGCGCCGCAGTTGCAGCACGACACCTGCTCCTGGGCCGGATTGCCGCAGTGCGGACAGAGCTTGTACAGCTTGGAGGGCTGCAGGCCGCTGTCCACAGCAACGCGGTGATCAAACACAAAGCACTCCCCCCTGTAGAATCCCTCTGGGTACTCCTCAAGGTAGCGCAGGATGCCTCCCTGAAGCTGGTAGACGTTCCCGTAGCCGAGGCGCTGCACCTCAGGAACCGCCTTCTCGCAGCGGATGCCGCCGGTGCAGAACATGAGGAGCTTCTTGTCACGGGGGAGCCCGGACTCCTCAACCCATCGCCCAAAGTCACTAAACTTCTTTATCCCCGGATTAATTGCCCCCTCAAAGGTCCCCACCTCAACCTCGTAATCGTTGCGCGTGTCAACGAGCACCACGTCTGGATCGGAGGCTATCAACTCATGCCACTCCCTCGGGGAGAGGTGCGTGCCGGCCGAGCTTCCCGGTTGAATGGAGAGGTCCTTAGTGGTGATGATCTCCTCGCGAACATCGACCTTAAAGCGCGCAAACGGCACCTTCTCGGAGAAGGAGTCCTTAAACTCAAGCGCGGGGTCCGACACGAGCCCGCGAACCAATGACTTCAACTCAACTATCGCTTCCGCGCTGCCTGCCACCGTCGCATTGAGCCCCTCCCTGCCGAGCACGACGAGGCCTCGGATGCCGCGCTCGCTGGCAAACGCCTCAAGCCCCTCCCTGATCTTGGGGAGGTCCTCCGGCGAGAAGTCCGCAAACTTGTAAAATGCCGCTATCGATACCGGATGCGATCCCATCTTCCACACTCCGCCGCCCGTTAGTAGGCCTTCGCAAATATCGCATCCTTGACCGCCGGCCGCCCGGTCACGACACAGCTGCCTGCTGTGCCGCTCTGCTCGAGAGGCAGGCATCGCACCGTGACCTTAAGCTCCGAAAGCTTCTCCAGCGCGTCTGCGCCGCCCGCCCACTTGGCGAGCACAAAGCCGCCGTGCGCCTCAGGCTTGTCCTCGTTCTTGGGGGTGAAGAACGCCTTGAAGTCCTCGAACGAGGAGATGTCCCTCCTGATGTTGGCGTCGCGGTATGCAACAGCGGCGCTGAAGTACGACTGCTGTATCGACTGCAAGGTCTCGGCAATCGAAGCCACAGCGGTGGCTGCAGGCACAAAGGACTTCTCGCGAGGCCCCTGATCGCGGCGGTAAAGCACACATTGCCCAGACTCGATGTCACGCGGCCCGACCTCAATCCGGACGGGAATCCCCTTCTTAATCCACTCCCAGCTCTTGTCGCCGCCGCGGATATCGCGGCGATCGACGACCACCTCGACTGGACGGCCGTCGTACGACTGCGCCCGAAGCCCAGAGGCGATCGACTCGGCATACTCCAGCACTGCAGCCTCACTCTCTGGCTTCGGAATGACCGGTATGATCACGACATGCTTGGGGGCGATGCGGGGCGGGAGCCTGAGGCCGTCATCGTCTGCATGGGTCATGATGACCCCGCCTATCAGCCGGGTAGAGACGCCCCACGACGTCGTGTAGGCGTGCTCCACTTGGCCATCCTTGTTGAGGAACTTGATGTCCGAGGCCTTGGCGAAGTTCTGCCCCAGAAAATGCGAGGTTCCAGCCTGCAGCGCCTTGCGGTCCTGCATCATCGCCTCAATACAGTAGGTGTCCACCGCCCCGGGGAACCGCTCCTCAGGGATCTTCTCGCCCGTAATGACCGGCATCGCGAGAACCTCCTCCGCGAGAACGCGGTACACCTCAAGCATCTTGAACGTTTCCTCAACAGCCTCTTCAGCCGAGGCGTGTGCGGTATGCCCCTCCTGCCACAAGAACTCCGCAGTCCGCAGGAAGAGCCGTGTCCTCATCTCCCAGCGCACCACGTTAGCCCACTGGTTAATGAGCAGCGGCAAATCCCGATACGACTGTACCCAGCGCGAAAACGACTCGCCTATGATCGTCTCTGACGTCGGCCGCACTACGAGCGGCTCCTCTAGCTCGCCCTTCGGGATGAGCTTCCCGTCTTTGGCCTCAAGCCTGTGGTGGGTGACCACGGCGCACTCCTTGGCGAATCCCTCGACGTGCGATGCCTCCTTCTCGAGAAAGCTTAGGGGAATGAAGAGGGGAAAGTAGGCGTTGCTGTGCCCGGTCGCCTTGATCATGGCGTCGAGGTGCCGCTGCACGCTCTCCCAAACCCCGTAACCCCACGGCTTGATCACCATGCAGCCCCGCACTACTGAGTTCTCGGCGAGATCAGCCGCCTTGACGACCTGTTGGTACCACTCTGGATAATCCTGCTCTCTTCGGGGGGAGATCGCTGTCTTTTCGTTGCTCATCTTTTTTATCACCTGTGCGCGGCACCGGCTTCAGGCCGCTTCCGATTTCGCCGCCCGAATGTACCACCCACGCTAAGTTCAAGTAAACATTGGGAGAACTTCCACAAAATCCGCCGAGCCAGCCGTGCTGCAAGAAAAACGTTCAATAGTCTCAAGCTCCTAAGCGCCGTTTCAGGCGCTCCTTTGCGGCCTGAAGCCTCAAGCTTTCGGCGAAAGTGGCGTTACTAAATATATCCGGAGCGGTGCGCGAACGGAGAATTCAAAGGCACCGTAAACTCCTTAGGGGCACCCCAAAATCGGTGCCGGAGCAGTGGTATGAGCGACAACGGAAACAATCAGCAGAAGCCCCCCCGAAGAAAGGGGATCACCTCGCTGACACTTGAGTGGCTCGCCGAGAAGTTCCGCAGGACGGAGCGCATCAAGGATGCGCTAAACCGCGGGACCTACCAGGTGGACTCAAGCGAGGTTGCAAAGGCGATGCTCAACAACGAGCAGAACCATAAGTAGGTTCTGCCTCGCCCCTCCCTGCGCACGCACGGCACGGGGCCCCTCACAACCTGCGTTCTAGCCTCGGGGCCTCTCTGCCTTCAGGCCCAAGGCGCTCCAAGTTGGCTAGGCCTGCCGCCAGCAACCCCTAACCCATGTTGAGGAAACCTCGCTGTTTTCGCCCCAGCTCGCTTCAGACAAACGTTATTTTTTCTTATTCGCCGGTGGCGGGGAGCCGCGCTCCTAACCCTGAGCACGTTCCCAACGTAGTGTTTTTGTGAAGAGATAAGTGCCAGAATTTTCATCCTAATTGTTGAGTACTCTGAATCGTTGCCATGTCTGAGCCCCACTACTCCCACAAACTGTCTGCCGGCGGCCTGCTGGTGGCGCTCGGCATCATCTACGGCGACATCGGCACATCGCCCCTCTACGTGCTCAGGGCAGTTGCTGGAATGCAGCAGCTGTCGGAAGAGGTCGTCCTAGGATCGCTCTCCTGCATTATCTGGACGCTTACGCTGCTCACCACAGTGAAGTACGTAATGCTCACCCTGCGGGCGGACAACCGCGGCGAGGGCGGAATCTTTGCGCTCTACGCCCTTGTGCGAAAAAATGCCCGGTGGCTCCTCGTTCCTGCCATCATCGGCGGCAGTGCGCTCCTCGCCGACGGCATTATCACGCCCCCAATCTCAGTCTCATCGGCTATTGAGGGGCTTCGGGCGCTGTATCCAGAGATCCAGACCGTTCCGATCGTGATCCTCATACTCACGGCGCTCTTCTCTGTTCAGCATTTCGGCACAAAGATCGTAGGCAACTCATTCGGCCCAATTATGACGGGGTGGTTCCTCATGCTGGCTCTCCTCGGGCTGCTATGGGTAGTGCCGAACCCGGGCGTGCTGCGAGCGGTCAACCCGGCGTACGCATTTAGGATGCTCTTTCAGCTGGACAACGGGTTCTGGATCCTGGGCGCCGTATTCCTCTGCACCACGGGGGCCGAGGCCCTCTACTCAGACCTCGGCCACTGTGGGCGCAAGAACATCCAGGTGTCGTGGATCTTCGTCAAGGCAGCGCTGATTCTCAACTACCTCGGCCAGGGCGCGTGGCTGCTGCAGCGCGGCGGGGCGCCGCTGCTGCCGAACGAAAACCCCTTCTTTGCGATCATGCCGTCCTGGTTCTTGGTTCCCGGGATTGTTGTTGCGACGCTCGCCACTATCATCGCCAGCCAAGCGCTCATCAGCGGCTCATTCACCCTGGCAACAGAGGCCATGCGGCTGTCAGTCCTGCCCAAGGCCAAGATCGTGTACCCCACGGTTCTCAAGGGCCAGACCTACGTGCCCGCGGTAAACTTCCTGCTCTTTGTCGGCTGCATCGCCGTGGTGCTCTTCTTCCGCGACTCTTCCGGGATGGAGGCTGCCTACGGCCTCGCCATCACGCTGACGATGCTCATGACGACCATCCTCTTCTCGAACTACCTGCTGCGCCGGCGCGTTGCGAAGCCTCTCGTGGCGCTCTACCTCCTGGTGTACCTCTCTATTGAGGTCGGCTTCCTCGGCGCAAACCTGCTCAAGCTCCACCACGGCGGCTGGTTCACCCTCCTGGTGGGCAGCCTTATCGCCTCGGTGATGTACCTCTGGAATGCAGGGTCGCGGCTCAAGGTAGCCTACACTGACTACGAGTCGCTCCCGCAGCACCTCCCGGCTATCGAGGCCCTAAGCCGTGACACGAGCGTGCCAAAGTACGCAACGCACCTCGTGTACATGACGGGAGCGCCGTTCCCGAAGCTGATTGAGACAAAGATCGTCTACTCCCTCTTCCACGTGCACCCCAAGCGGGCCGACGTGTACTGGTTTATCCACGTCAACGTGCTCGACGTGCCCTATACCACCGAGTACGAGGTCACCACCCTGATACCGAAGAAGGTGTTCCGCGTGGACTTTAACCTCGGGTTTCGCATCGAGCCGCGCATAAACTTTTTCTTCAGGAAGGTGCTTGAGGAGATGGCGTCTCGCGGGGAGGTGGATCCGCTGAGCCGCTATGAGTCGCTGCGGGGCGGCGGTGTCACGGGCGACCTGCGCTTTGTGGTGCTGCACAAGGAGCTCTCGTACGAGAGCGACCTGCCCTGGTTTGACCGGGCAACGATCGAAGGGCACTTTTTGCTCAAGAAGCTTAGCCTCTCAGAGGAGAGCAGCTTTGGCCTGGACACCTCTTCCGTCACCAAGGAGCTCGTTCCGCTCGTTCTCTCGCCCGCGAGGGACGTGGACCTTCGGCGCATCGAGCACGAGCACCAGGTCGTCTCGGTTCCGCCGCGCGGCACGACGCTGTGACCCCACCCTTAGGCAGCACGCGCCCCACAAAAGTTGGGCGCGAGGTCACTCAACCCGCGCGTAGCTCTCCGGCACCGAAACCTCAAACACCTCGTCAGCGATCGGGGGGTTAAGGGTGATTCTCTTGAACAGCACTACGCCGTGCGCCTCGCGCGGATCAAACACCGAAAGGCTCATGGATGAAGGGCTCTGGCCGCGCGAGTAGTAGAGCATCCCCTCCATCCGCACCGAATCCTCCTGCCGCTCAAGCACGTGAAACGCCCGTACCCGCGCCCCCTCGGTGGAGACGGTCCAGGCAACCCGGTCCCTCTCGTCGATCACAATGGTCGTTCCGTTGGGCTCCTCGAAAGCTACAGCCTGGCTGCAGTCAAACAGTGGCGGCACCCCTGTGACGAGCCCCTCGACAACTTTTGGCGAGATGCCTCGCAGGCCAAGGAACTGCTCGAGCGCCGCTGCGGCATCACCAGACTGCCGCGAGTAGGTCTTCTCCTGCGTGTTGATCACCCGGACGTCGCTCCCTTGGGCTATAAGCATGCCGAGCGTAAAGGCGCCCTCCGGAGGAAGGAGATCAATGCGCAGGCTGTCGGGATTGCGGGCGACGATCACGTAGCGGAACGAAACTGAGCTTCTGCCAGAGGTGACCGTTGATTCGGCCATAGAGCGAAAGGAGGTCACCGCGGGCCGTTGGGCATTTATGGTCTCGCACGCCCCCACCGCATTGGGCCCGACGAGCGGCGCAGTCTCGGGCTCAAAGGGCGGCCGGGCAGCACACCCTGAAACCATGAGCGCCACAAGGCACAAGAACAGGGGAAGGGGGCGCGATTTCAGCATACGGTACCTCTAGAGCTCCTGAAGAATCTGGCTGTCATCGGGCTGGAGCATGCTTCCCGAGCGGCTTGCGCGCTTGAGCGGCACCATCTCGACGCTATGGAGCTCTGGATACTCCTCAAGAAGCTTCTTGAGGCGGGCCTTTAGGCGCTCGTACGCCGCAGCCCGGCTGCCATCCTCAAGCTGGCCCGGGGTTGGTGTGCGATCAACAACGCTCTTCATCACCGAAACCGCCTTGGGCCGCTTGCCCTGCAGAAGGAGGATCTCCACGTAGTGCTCGACGATCACAAAATCGTCGCCCGACACGCTGATGGCTTTCGCCAAATTCTGCTCCGCCTCGGGAAGCCTGCCCTGCTTGTACTGAATCCATCCGAGGGTATCGAGGTAGAAGCCGTCATTGGGCCTAATCTGAATCGCCCTTCGGGAGAGCTCCTCTGCACGCGCGAGATCCTTGCCCCTGTCAGCAAGCTCATACGCAACGTAGTTGAGCGCATCGGTGTTCGCCGGATTGATGGCGAGCACCCGCTCCATGGCGTCAACGGCGCCATCTGTCTGTCCGCGATCGTGGAGGACGAGCGCCAGGTTGAAGAGGTATCGCTCGTCATTTGGCTCCTTGTCGAGGGCGGCTCGCACCTGCTCCTCTGCCTCGTCGAGCTCCTCCTGGTCGCGAAGGACGAGGATGCGGTAGAGAATGAGGTTCTTGTTGTCCGGCTCGACCTCAAGGGCGTCCTCGATCGCCTCGCGCGCCTTGCCTATCTCGTCATCCTGGCGGTGAATGAGGGCCGCAAAGGTGCGCGCCTTGACGTACATTGGGCTGCCTGAGCTTATGTGGCTGAGCTCCTCGAGGGCCTCCTTGTGCTTGCCGGTTCCTGCGTAGATAGACGCCAGGTAGTAGCGCGCCTCAGCGTGGTTAGGATCCTTGGCGAGCACCAAGTTAAGCTCACGCACCGCTTCCTTAAAGTTCTCCTTCTCAATCTGGATGAGCGCAACCTTGAAGCGCGTGTCGGTCGGATCGGCCTCAAGATCCTTGAGCACGTCGAGGTGCTTGAGGGCTGCATCGAGATTGCTCTCACCGAGCATAAGGTGCCCAAGCACCTTGCGCGCCAGCGCATTGCTCGGGTCCTTCTGCAGCATCCTCTCGCAGAGGGCCTTGGCCCTATCCGTCTTGTTCTGGCGAAGCAGCACCCGCAGCAGCTCCACTGCCCCGTGGGCGAATGAGGGATCGCTCTCGAATACCTTGGTGTACTCGGCTTCAGCGCGGTCAAGCTGCCCCATCTGCTCGTACGCACGCCCGAGGTAGTAGTGGCCGAGCGCCTCCTTCGGGTGGCGCGCAACGAGCAGCTTCAGAACCTCAACCGCCTGGGGAACCCGGCCCTCCTTGACGTACAGGTTTGACAGCAGCACGTACGAGTCGAACTTTCCCGGATACTCCTCTATGAGGGCCTTGTAGATCGGCTCCGCCTCTGCATCCTTGCCGAGGCTCTCTAGCACGCCAGCGTACAGGAGCCGCACGTGCGGATCGGCTGGGTCCTCCTCAAGCGCTTTCCTGGCAGCCATCTGGGCCTTGTTGAGCTCGCCGAAACGGAGGTAGAGCTCAGCGAGCTTCGTGTGAATGAGCGGCGCAGGGCCGTCGTTGAGCTCGTCAGCCTTGGCGAAGTTCTCAAGGGCGGCCTGAAAGTCCTCGTTGTTCAGGGATAGCTGGCCGACGAGAAATGCGTGCATCGCCCCGGATTCCCGCTCGACATCAGGAGAGAAGGCGCTGGGCTCTGCGTTTGCGACATCAGTCTCAACCGTGCTCGGCAGGCCCCTTGGCGTGGGAGAGAAGCCAGCGCTGCAACCCGTTGCGGCGAGCGAAGCTGTAAGGAGGGCTATCAGAGCAGAATTCGAACGCATGCTGTACGATCAGCGCCCCGGAAAGGAGTAAGTGGTTCGCCCGCAAGGACTCGAACCTCGATTTTCAGGGTCAGAACCTGACGTGCTGCCATTGCACCACGGGCGAATAGATCGTTCGTTCGAAGCGCCCGACCTTATCATGCAGCCCTGTCGGCATCAACTTTAGCCGTCATGCCCCCAACTCGTTAACCGTTTGTCGACTGGCGAAGGGCCGGGGAAACAGCGCCACAAACGGGCCCCACTTGCAAATTGCGAGCGTCCCCTGCCCAGCCAACCCTCTGTTATCTCTAGGCACCCTACCCTGAATGCGGGGAGCTCACCAGCCATTTAGTGCTGGTGGGGGCCGCAGCTTTGCCACGGTAATGGGGCCCCGACATTGAATAACAAAACCTCACATGATACGGTCTCGCGTACTGAATGTTGTGGCCCCATCGTCTAGCGGTCTAGGACGCTGGCCTCTCACGCCGGAAACATGGGTTCGAGTCCCATTGGGGTCACCACTACCACTCTCGCCTGCTCTCCTTTTTTCATAGCTGAAAAGTAATGAGCACCAAGCCGACACCAAGCAACTCATCAGACCCGATATCCCGCAGCCCGTCCTCAGGCTCATTCGACTTGAAGGTGGGCCTAGCCCGCATGCTGTGCAACGGCGTGATCATGGATGTCGTGGATGTTGCCCAAGCGCGAATCGCCGAGGACAGCGGCGCGATCGCCGTCATGGCCCTTGAACGGGTGCCCTCGGACATTCGCCGAGACGGCGGTGTCGCGCGCATGAGCGACCCCAAGATGATCGAGGAGATCAAGGCGGCAGTGAGCATCCCGGTCATGGCCAAGGTGCGCATCGGGCACATGGCAGAGGCCCAGATTCTGGAGGCGATCGGCATCGACTTCATTGATGAGTCTGAGGTCCTTACCCCTGCGGATCCGCACTTCCACGTCGACAAGCATCCGTACACAACCCCCTTCGTGTGCGGCGCCACAAACCTCGGTGAGGCGCTGCGAAGGATTCACGAAGGAGCGGCGATGATCCGCACCAAGGGTGAGGCGGGAACCGGCAACATCATAGAGGCAGTGCGGCACCTTCGCGAGGTGCGGCGCGGCATCGACGCCTTGCTCAACCTCTCGGACGAGCAGATCATCGAGAGGGCTGCCGAGTTTAGGGTGCCTGTGGAGCTTGTTCGGCAGGTTCGCCAGCTGGGCCGCCTGCCGGTGCCAAACTTTGCTGCGGGCGGAATTGCAACACCAGCGGATGCTGCCTTGTGCCGCCAGCTGGGCGCCGAGTCCGTGTTCGTCGGCTCGGGCATCTTCAAGTCCGAGAGCCCAAGCAAGCTGGGTCGCGCTATCGTCGATGCGACCTGCTTCTACAATGACCCGAAGAAGCTCCTTGAAGTTTCCCGGGATCTCGGACAGGCGATGCGCGGCCTTGAGATCAGCAAGATTGAGCCGCAGGCCCTGCTGGCGAACCGGGGCTGGTAGGGATGTCCTGTCGCGTTGGCATCCTCGGATACCAGGGATGCATCGAGCCGCACGAGGCGATCTTTGCCAAGCTCGGGGCGACAACCATGCGCGTCCGCTCGCCCGATGAGCTCTGTCAGGCGGATCGCCTCATCATTCCGGGAGGCGAGAGCACGACGATGCTCCGTTTTATCACCCGCTTTGGCATGAAGAGGGCGATTCAGGACTTTGCGCTTCGCTGCCCGGTTTGGGGCATCTGCGCCGGCGCCATCCTGGCAGCGCGGGAGGTCCACAATCCTTCCCAAGAGTCTCTAAGCTTGATTGACATCAGTGCCCACCGGAACTTCTATGGCAGCCAGGCCCAGTCATTTGCTGCCGCCCTTGAGTTGCAGGGCATCGCATCGCCGGTCGAAGCGCAATTCATTCGCGCCCCACGGCTCGCCCCTCTTGAGGCCACTCGGGGACGGCCGGCGGCTGAAGTGCTTGGGTCGCTCGCGGGCCAGCCCGTGTTC
>JAFMJG010000006.1 GCA_017853605.1 bacterium | reverse complement strand
GACCGTTGCCCGCTCTAGGCGGACGGCAGAGTCGGGCAGCGCGCGCGCAAGAAGGCTCCTGAGCACAGCTGCCCCCTCCGCCTCTACTGCCCGCCCCTCAACCACAATGGCGTCCCCGTCAATCTCAATTTGGGAGAGCACAACTCCAGGCGGAGTGGACTCGCTCACCATGGCGACAAGCCGCGACGCGTCCGGGTAGCGCTTCGTCACCACCTCCTCGCTCCTGCTGGCAGCTTGGCGAGCATCCTCTTGCTCGTTGGCAACGGCCCTAGTGGCGCTGGCACGCGCAGCCTCTGCAACCAGCAGGCCGAGCGCCTTCGTCTCCTCGTGGAGAGCGCTCGCCGCGCCACCCAAGACGAGGCTTCCGAGTGCAGAGAGAGCAACGATGGCAGCGCTCGCGCGGGCACCCCCCTGAACTTTTGCTGCAACGTTTGCCCTTGCCCTGAGCTCAGGAGCAAAAAAATTGAGCGGCCCAGCTGCCGTGGGCCCACGGCTCGCGGACGCTGCGTGCAGGGCGAGCGCTGCGGCTATTCTCACGGGCGGAGCCAGGGCTGCAAGGAACGGGGAGTAGCGCCTAAGGGGCTCGACTGAGGGAGGGGGGGCTCTCGGGGAGAAAGCGCGCTCGGGCCGGGAGAGCTCCAGGAGGCCGGAAGCAACTATCCGTAACGCTCGCTCCTCAGACGACACTCCAGCAGAACGTAGCGAAGCGCCGATACACGCCCCGAGCTCCCGCCAGCAAGCTTGGGCATCTTGCGGGCACAGAAGGCTGCAGACATCAACCGCTTCCCCGCCGATGAAGATGCCGAGGTCGGTGACCCCTAAGTCGCTGTGCGCCACCACGACGGGAGCTTCTGGGGCGCCCGCCAAGGCGGGTTGAATCACGGCATGCAGCGCTGCGATGCCGGGCAGGACACCGATCAGCTCGCCCTTGAACGCCCGGGCCACATCGACACACCCCTCAAGATCCCCCTCCCGCAGGCCAGCAGCCACCACCACCGAACCGGCCCTCTGCCGAATCCACCGCAAACGCTCCCGGCTGGGCGCAGATGCGCCTCCAACCTCCCCTTCCTCGCCGACTCCCGGTGCTGGCACCCTAGGCTGAATGAGGTAGCGTGCGGTGGGAAGGGCGATACTCACGCCAGCCACCCTGCCAGAGAAACAGGCTTGAGCGCGCTGCAGCGCACTGGCAAGGGGCTCCTCTCGGCCATCCCACGGCGCGCGCACTACCCTCACCAGAGCGGGATTGAGAGATCCGACACTGCTGACGTAGGCCACCGTTGCTCCCTCGCGAGACACATGGACCCCAGCGGTTATCCTTGCGGACCGCGCACACACCGCTGCCCGTAATCCTCCCGTAAGCCGAGCTGAACCCCTCATGCGGGCGAGAGATTCGGGGAGCACGCAAGGAAGTTTCTGGGCAGTAGCCTCGGCAAGCCTCCCCCTCAAAGGGCACGTCAGGCGCTATCCTCCGCGATACGTTGGGCTTTTTCTGGGCCGCCCTCAGATAAGCACCCTTGGAGCCTCTTTTTGCCCCTCCGCCCGTAACAGGCAGCGCCGCAGATGAAAGCCCTTCTCATCGCCGCATGACAGGGTAGAATGACCAGGCTACAACAGCCGGCTCATGTCTCAACTATCCTTGATATCCAGCGACACCTCCTCACCCAGCCTGCCAGAGGGCTCTCGCCTGATCTCGGTCGTGGTTTCGCCACTCGACGGGGAGTTCCTGTACGCCTGCCCCCCATCCCAGGATGATCCCATCGCTGTGGGCTCACTTGTGACCGTTCCGCTCGGCAAGCGATCAGCGACCGGCTTCGTTGTCTCTGTGGACTCCGAGAACGAAGCCTCCTCTTTGGCGCAGATGCGTGAGCGCGGAGTGCGCGTGAAGCAGCTCGCCTCCGGTGCGGCGCCACTTCAGGCGTTTTCTTCCGAGCACCTCGGATTCTTCCGCTGGATAGCAAGGTACTACGCAGAGCCCCTATCAAAGATCCTTGACCTTGCAGTTCCTCCCCCAGCACCAGCGAAACTGGAGTCTTTCTTACGGCTGCGGGGAGCAGCACCCCCTGATGCCAAGCTCGGCCGCGCCCAGCAGGCTATTCTCGGCGCCCTGTCCTCTAACGAAAGTGAGTGGGTCCCTCTCGCCCAGCTGCGGCAGTCTGTACATGCCCCTGCAGCAACCGTGAGGGGCCTCGTTGCGCGCGGGCTCATTGAGCAGGAATCGCGGCTGCCCGCCCCTCCAGCATTCGATCCTTCGGCGATCCGCCTTGAGTCGCTGCGCGCATCTATGACCTCAGAGCAGAACAGTGCCGTTGATGCGGTTGTCGGCCATGTTCGGGAGGGCTCCTTCGCCAGCTTTCTGCTCCACGGCGTCACAGGGAGCGGGAAGACCGAGGTGTACCTCGAGCTCATGATTGAGGCGCTCAAAGGGGGCCGCTCCGCGCTAGTCGTGGTGCCTGAAATAGCCCTGACGCCTCAGCTCATCGAGCGCTTCGAGCGGCGGCTCGGCTGCCGGGTCGCGCTGCTTCACAGCAGCCTCTCTCCCCGCGAGCGGTGGCAGTTTTGGCAGGGGCTCTGCAATGGATCGTACAGGGTGGCTGTGGGCGCGCGCTCAGCCCTGTTTGCCCCGATGCGCGATCTTGGCGCGATCATAATTGATGAGGAGCACGACAGCTCCTTCAAGCAAGGCGAAGGCATCCGCTACCACGCGCGAGACCTCGCCTTGGTTCGGGCGAAGCTTGCGAGCTGCCCGATCGTGCTGGGATCTGCCACTCCCTCACTTGAGACGTTTCACAACGCGCGGAGCGGAAGGCACGGGTACCTCCGGATTGCCAAGCGGTTCTTCTCTTCCCCGCCGCTGGCTCACCAGTTGGTTGACCTCAATCGCACCAAGCCCTGGGAGATGCCGTCGAGGAGCATCTCTGCCCAGCTCCTCAACGGCCTGGCGGAGACTCTCAAGGCAGGGGAGCAGTCCTTTGTGCTCTATAACCGGCGAGGGTTTGCCAGCTACCTCCAGTGCTCCTCGTGTGAGCACGTTCTTGGTTGCCCGCACTGCAGCGTTACCCTCACGTTTCACCGGCGAGACAACTCGCTGCTCTGCCACTTCTGCGGCTTCTCGACGGTTCCCCCATTGGTGTGCAGCGGCTGCGGGGCGCGGGAGCCGCTTCCGGTTCCTGGAGAGAAGGCAGATCCCCTCTTTAGCCACAGGGGCGCTGGCACTGAGCGCGTCGCGGAGGAGATCGCCTCCCTCCTTCCAGAGGCTCGCATTGCACAGCTTGACCGCGATTCGGTCAGGTCGATCGATGACTACGTCAGCATCTTGCGGCGCGTGAGGAACCGCGAGGTTGATATCCTCGTCGGGACACAGATGATTGCGAAGGGCCATGACCTGCCGGACGTGACCTTTGTCGGGATCGTCGACTGTGACGTTGGGCTCCACATGCCTGACTTCCGGGCCTCAGAGCGGTCGTTCCAGCTCTTGACCCAAGCGGCGGGCAGGGCTGGACGCCGGGACAAGCCGGGGCGAGTCGTGCTTCAGACCAGGGTGCCGTCGCACGCGAGCCTGCAGCAGACGGTGCGCGCAGACTACGGCGCTTTTGCCGAGGGGGAGCTCGAGCTGCGCAAGGCGCTTGAGTACCCTCCCTTTCAGAGGCTTCTGCGGATTATCATCGCGGCTGAGGACAGAAACGCTGCCCAGCAGTGGGCCCAACAGGTGTCCTCTGTCACGGCGGCGGCCTGCGCTGGCCGGGGGATCGCCGTTCTTGGGCCGGCGCCTGCGCCGCTCGAGAAGGTGCGGAACCTGTGGCGCTACCACATCGTGTGCAAGGCCTCCTCAGCCTCGCTTCTTCAGGGCGTCATGCAGCAGATAAAGGCTGCGCTGGCGGACGCAAAGCAGGCGCGAATCGTCTTTGATCTCGACCCCCAGGACATGCTGTAAGCTACCGCTGGCTCTCGGTGAACTGCTGGTAGAGCTGGGCATACTCAACGTCGAGAGCATCGTAGCGGCGCTTGAGAATGAAGTACTGCTCGTTGCCCTTTTGGATCTCGTTGACCAAGGTCTGCACCTGCTCCTCGGAGCGCAACAGCTCTGCCTTCAGGTTAACTACCTGCTCCTCCATCTGGGCAGAGAGCTCGATCTCTGACATGAGGAGGTCCATCTTGGCGTTCGTCTCAGCTATCTGGACCCGGAGGTGGTCGTTCTTTGTCTTAAGCTCGTCCTCCTTCCGCTGCAGGATTCTCAGCTCCTCCTTGGTCTCCGTAGTGCTCGCCTCAAGCTCGCGGTTGATCTCTTCAAGTTCGCGCAGCCGAACCTCAATCATGTCAAGCTCAGCCTGCGCTATGGTTACTCGGCCGCGCTCCGCCTTGAGCGACTCTCGAGCCATGGTAAACCCCTTCACCTTGTCGGCAAGCTCTTTTGGGTCGGCCAACTCCGAAGACAGGCGCTGAATCTGGGACCACATCTCCCTCTTCTGCTCGACCTCCTCCAGCACAGTGGCGTAGGTGCGCTCGCGCCCCGAGCTTGCGGCGCGCATCACAAAGAACACGACTCCTCCCAGGACGAGCGATTGGACGAGCCCGATGATGACAGTGGTTCCGAACATGGCGGCCCTATGGCGAAGCCTCCTTTGCCGGCTCGGGTGGCGTCTCGCTCGCTTGCGAGCTGGCCCTGGCGCGCATCTGTTCGAGAAGCGGATCGTCGAGGGCGATCTCGCTCTTTGCCACCTTCCCTTCAAGCTCCCCGATGGCATCGAGCAGAGAGCGCTGCGGAATATACTTCGGGGCCGGTGTGCTGCGCACAGGGCGCTTCTTCCACAAGAACACGTAGGCCGCAATCCCCAAGGCAACGTTGAGCAGTGTGATAATTCCAACCGTTACGAGGGTGAGCGGCTGCTCCTTTGCGGCAGGCTCCTGCTCTTGGACCACAACCGTGGCCCGTGTCTCAGCAGGATGAGGCGAGACTTTTCGAATAAAGGCCAGCTCCGGCGTGCTCCCGGAGACTCCGAGCCTGTTCTTTCCCTGCGCCCGAAGCTCTGCGCTCAGGGTGTAGCGGCCATCCTTGGGAAGCGCGCCCGCATGAACCTCATACACGTACGGGTCCTCCGCTGAG
Source organism: bacterium (assembly GCA_017853605.1). Classification (GTDB taxonomy): domain Bacteria; phylum Bdellovibrionota_C; class UBA2361; order UBA2361; family OMII01; genus OMII01. The sequence goes on along the minus strand of JAFMJG010000006.1, from coordinate 38,393 downwards.
CGCTTGAGCGGTATCTCGTACCGCTTGCGGTCTGCAGAGCGCGCGATGAGCGTAACGGAAACATCGCGCATATTGGCGACCTCCCTGCTCACCAGCGCTTTAAAGATGGTGTGCTCATCACCGCGAAGAGCTCCCCTCTCCCCCTCATCTCCCTGATGGCCCGATCCGTGCTCGCTCTCGCCCGCTTCGGGCTCCGCCTCATGCTGCCCTGGGTGCCCGCCAAGCTCAGCCTCAAGCACGAGGAGCCGTGGCTTGACCCGAAAAGAGACCTGCTGTGCCCGCGTGAAATTCGGGCTCTTGGCCGAAATGGTGAGGCGGTACTCGCCGATCTCCTTCAGCGACACCTCGCCCGAGAAGATCCCGTCCCCTGCCACCTTGTCGCCGCTCCTTCCCTCGTCATTGAGAGATCCATCAAGGATGGGGGCAGAGATCCGGTCGGTGGGAGCCACTTGGTAGCCGACCCGCACGAGGCTGCTCATCTCCGGAAGGGAGATCGGCTTGTCCCCCTCGTAGAGCCTGGCCTGCATGAGCGCCGGCTCTTCTGACCGGATAGTGACAGGCCAATCAACCGCGAGCTTAAGGTTTCCAAGCAAGGCAGCGAAGCTGTCAGCCGGCTCGATCCCCTCGACCTCCCAGTCGCCGGACTCAGGCTCTGGGATGGTGACAAACGAGAACTTCTCTCCGGTAAACCACCGCACATGATCCGGCTTGTGAATGGGCGAGATGTGGTCTCCGTTTGGGGCCGTCAGCGAGATCTTGGCCCCGGCGGAGTGGCTCACGAAGAAAGACGCCTCCTCTGCTGCCTCCTCGACATGGAAGGAGCGGATCGCCACCGGCTGGGCCGTCGTTGGGACCATGGCCTCGAAGAGCTGCTCGAAGACCTGCTTCAGCTCGGAGGCGCTTGCCGCGTAGAAGCTGACGCCATCAGTCGCGCCGGCTATCTCGCGCAGTAAGGGCCTGTCTGCGTGCTCGCTTAGGGCGAGCGTGTAGACTCGCGTCTCCTTGCTCTTGAGGATCGGAAGCACATCGTGCACAAGCTCAAGGGTTCGGGCGAAGGGCAGACCCTTGGCCGGCGTCGGCTCCATCTTTCCGTCCGAGATCAGGACGACTGCACGCTCAACGCCCGCACGAGGGTCGCTCTCGAGGAGGCGCTGGGCGGCCTGGATGCCCTCAAGGATGTCTGTGTACTGGCCCTCGCTCCGTATGGCGCCCATCTCGCTCTCAAACTCAGCAAGGGAGTCGGGCGCAATACGCTTGAGCGGCCGAAATATGCGCGCCTGATCAGAGAACCCGATGACGGCCAGCCGGTCGCTCTTTCCCAGGAAATTGCTGACCTGCTTTACGCCCTGGTAGCGAAGCTGCAGGGGATCTGTCTTGAGCATGCTCCCCGAGGTGTCAAAGAGCAGCACGACATCCACGGGCTTCGGCTTCTTGCTGCCCTCCTCCTGCTCTGCGCTGGCCCAAAGCAGCGGCGAAAGGATCGCCAACGCTGCTGAGAGCAAGAGCCTACCGACTGCCTGCCGCCATGCCCCCTGGACGTTGCCAGGCGACCTGAAGAATGTGCAAATCCTTAGCTTCATTGGAAGCTCCCTCCCAGGAGCCCGTACAGGAACTGTCGTCAGAAAGGTAAAATCACTAAAGACGCCGAATTAGCTATACTAATGGAGTAGGGCCGGTTCAGCCTCGACGAGCCTAACCCGTTCGTAAATAAAGCGAGTTGTTTCGATGAGTTGCATAAATCCTAGGCGCTTTGCTTTGCCACTCGCGCTTGGCCTGCTGCTGGGGCTTGCGCCATCTCCGCGAGCAGATGACACCCCCCCATTTGAAATCCCGCCCAGAGCCGAAGTCCTCACGATCCGCAGCGCGATTGTGGAGACCAGCCGTGGCTCGCTCTTCATTGAGCTCTACCCCGAGGAGGCCCCGTGGCACGTCAGCAACTTTAAGTACCTCTCGGACAAGGGGTTCTACTCTGGGCTCTCCTTTCACCTGCACCGGCCAGGGTACATCATCCAGGGGGGAGACCCGAAGGGAACAGGCTTCGGCGGCCCGGGCTACACGCTGCCTCCGGAATTCAGCAGAAGGCACCACGTCTTTGGATCGCTCGGCATGGCGCGCAAGCCGGACGCGATCGGCGATCCCAAACGGGCAGTGAATCCAGAGCGCAGGTCGAGCGGCAGCCAGTTTCACATCCTTCTCAATGATGCTCCCCACATGGACGGCAACTACACTGTATTCGGCCGGGTCGTTGCGGGACATGACGTGCTGGAGCAGCTGCAGGAAGGAGACTCTATTCGGAAGGTCACGGTGTACGTCCGCAAAAATGGCCGGTGATCGGCGCCCCAACCATTCTTGGCTGCGCGCTGCCAGGCTACAGGTCAGGGGCCTCTACGTACGTGCCTTCGCTTAGCTCGTACCCATCCTCCTCGCCGCTCAGAGCGGCAGACTCAGGCTCAGTCCCCTTGAGGAAGTACTCCTGTATCGCGCCAGGTGCGCCATCTGAGCTCCGCCTTCCGGACGCCTTGTCAACCCAGAACAGGTCAACCCCATCCGGAATGATGAAGTCGCGCTGCTCGGCGAGGTCCGGAGGCTGGTACTTTATCCCGAGCGCCTGCGCCTCGCGCCTCGCCTCAGCCTCCGCAGCGCCACGGGCGCTCTCTTCCTGGTGCGCAAGGAAGTCGCGCATGAAGTACAGCCAAATTGGCGCCGCGACCACGCCCCCCGTCTCCTTCGGCCCGATCTGCTTCTTCTGGTCGAATCCCACCCAAACTCCGCACACCCATGACGGCGTATACCCGATGAACCACGTGTCCATCTGGTCGTTAGATGTGCCCGTCTTTCCGGCAACCGGACGCCCTAGCTCCTTGACCCGATACCCGGTGCCGTGGTCCACGACTCCCTTCATGAGGTTTGCCATCACGAAAGCGCTATCCTCAGTGATTACCTGCTGGCCCTTGGATGCCTTCTCAGCCTCGTAGTCGTAGAGCACCTTGCCGAACCGGTCAGTGATCTTGGTGATAAACACCGAGTCAAAGAGCACCCCCCTGGCGGCGAATACACCGTAGGCGCGGGTCATCTCTAGCGGCGTCACCTCGCTGCTGCCGAGCGACAGCGAGAGGTTGCGGCCCAGGGGGCTGCGGATGCCAAGCGTGCGGGCGTACTGTATCGCCGGATCAACCCCGATCCGCGATACGATGTCTGCTGAAACCAGGTTCCTCGACTTTTCCAGGGCAGTGCGAAGCGTGATCGGCCCGAGAAACTGCTCATCGAAATTGGCGGGCGTCCAGAAGGTGTCCCCCACCTTGAAGGTGCGCGCGGTGTCGATCATTATCGTTGAGGGCGTGTAGTGGAACTTGTCAATCGCTGCCAAGTAGATGACTGGCTTGAAGGATGATCCTGGCTGCCGTAGCGATTGGGTCACCCTGTTGAACTGGCTCTGCGTGTAGTCGTATCCCCCGGCCATAGAGCGGACTTCGCCGGTGTGGGGGTCAATCAGGACGAGCGCGCCCTCGATGTCAGGCGTCTGGTCGAGCACATAACGGCCTTGCGCCTCGCTGTCTGGCTCCTTCGAGGATTTCGCGGGCGCTGAATACTCGCGCCATGCCACCTCAATCACGTCTCCCGGCCGCACCATATCCGCAGGAGACCCGAAGCGCGTTGAGTCATCGGCGAGCAGGAGCTTCTTGGCCCAGCTTGACTCATTGAGGTCCACCAAGACTGCCTGCGTTCCGAGCAGCACTTTTGCCGTCCCGCGCGACACCGACATGACGAGGGCGGGCGCCGGCGAGTCTCGATCACTGCCGGCATCCCTGTGCCTTACCCGGTAATCCGCCTCTGTCATCTTCGCCAGCGGCCCACGCCAGCCCCTGCGCTTGTCAACCTCACGAAGCCCCTTGCGCAGGGCTGCCATTGCAAGCTGGTCCGCCTTGACGTCTACGGCAGTGATGACCTCGAGCCCGTCACTGTCCAGGTCCAGGTCCTTAAAGCTCTCCTGGAAAACCCTGCGAACCTCGCCAACATAGTACGGAGAGGCAAAGATGTTTTGCTGCGAGGCCGGGTGCACTGCGACCTTCTCCTGAAGGGCGCGCTCCTTCTGCTCCGCCGTGATAAAGTGCGCCTCCACCATCTGCGTGAGCACCTGCCTCTGCCGCTCCCGGGCGCGCTTCGGGTTCTTGAGGGGAGAGAAGCTGCTCGGCGCCTTCGGAAGCCCCGCAAGAATCGCCGCCTCAGCCAGGGTCAGCTCCGGCAGCTCCTTGTGAAAGTAGATGCGCGCCGCTGCCTTGATGCCGTAGGCGCCATTCCCAAAAAAGATCTGGTTCAGGTAGATCTCAAATATCTCGTCTTTCTTGAACCGGCGCTCAAGCCTGTAGGAGAGGATCGCCTCCTTTCCCTTTCGAACGAAGCTTTTCTCTGGAGTGAGGAGGAGGTTCTTCACCACTTGCTGGGTAATTGTCGATGCCCCCTGCTTGGCGTTGCCGCTCTGCATGTTCTTGTACACCGCCCGGAGGATGCTGACCGGATCCACTCCGTGGTGGCTGTAGAACGAAGCGTCCTCTGCAGCGAGGAACGCCTTTCTGACGATGTCAGGAACCTCCGCCAACTTAACGGGGTAGCGGCGCTCCGAGTAGAACTCCGCAATCAAGCTTCCATCTCGGGCGAGAACCCGGCTGACGGCCGCGGGGGTGTAGTCCTCGATGCGAGCGAGGCGGGGAAGGTCCCTCGTAAGGTAGAAGTACCCCCAGGTGCCAAAGAGCGCACCAACAGCAGCCACGGAAACGCCCGTTACCAGAAAAAAGCCGAAGATCTTCCGAAACATCCCCAACAAGGGTAGCCCTCCTCTCGGCCAGAGGAAAGATCCCTCACTGCCAAAAACGCTGAATCATCGGCTCAGGCCGCACCGAGAGGCGGCCACGGCTTTTTAGGAGCGGCAGGGTCCTCGGCCCTACCTTCCCGGGCGGGGAAGCGGCGCCGGATTCTTGGCAGGCAAGAGGGCCTCCTCGTGCGGCACGATGCGCTTCGCCTCGACGTCGGCAATGAGCACCACTGGCCCGTTATCCCCCACTCGGGCGTAGCGCGGCGCGGGGGCAGGGCCGCTGCGGGCCTTGCCGACTACCAGCGAAACGGGCTCCTTTGCATCGCCCTTCTTGACGATCGTCAACGAGAGAAAGGGATCCGCAAAGGCGTCCTTGGGCACCGAGGCAGCATCAGGAAACTCGCTGGCCTTGAGGGCCGCCACATCATTCAGGTAGTCATCAACAAAAACCGGATCTCCGGCCTTCTTGTTGACCTCCCAGTCGCCCTTGGCCTCCACGATCTCAACCGGCGCAGCGCCGCCAGCGCCCTGGGCTTGAATAGAGGCGATCGCCGAGCCTGAAAAGCCGAAGAGGCGCTTCTCCCGAAGGTCGTCTGCGCTTCGGGAGAGCGTGGCAACTGCGTCAGCGCTGCTCTTGAAGACAGAGGGGGCTCCCTCATAGAAGAAATAGCTGCCCTTTTCTGCCTCCTGGGAGGCCACGGAGATGGTCCTGGCCTGCGGCTCAAGCCCAGGGCGCACGAGCATCAAGATCTTCACCGCCGGCTTATCGAGGCCGAAACGGGCCAACTGAGCCTGTTGGCCATCGAGGAACTCTTGCGCCGACAGCCCGCTGATCGACGCGACCAGCGCATCGACATCCTCAGAGGATGCGGGAAGCTCGCGCGGCTCCACAATCTTCCACTCGCCTACAACCGGCTGAGCAACTTTAACCTTTCCCTTGGGCGACTCTAGCGTAATCTCCCGAACGTCCGCTGCCGCAACCTTAAGAGGGGTCCTTGAGCGCAAGTCAGCCGCTCTCTTGTTGAGCGCCGTGAAGGGCTGCGTCTCCACCATAAAGATCCCGTCCCGCCCCGACACCTTTGCGTACCGCTGAGACAGGAACGCGTTCTCCTTGCCGAGAGCGATCTCTGTTGCTGCCCCCCCTGCGCCATGCGCCACGAGGGTGAGCGCCGGCTTGTCTAGCCCGTAGGTAGAGAAATCCTGCGACTGCGACCTCTGGCTAATTGGCCCGGTCACCTTGAGGCCCAAGAGCGCCTCCACAAACTGGGCCACCGCCGTTCGCTCTAGAACTGCGCCCTTGAGGCCATCCAGCTCCCATTCCCCCTGGGCTGTCCCCTCGGCCCCTTCCCCTTGCGTGGGCTGCGCACCGGCGCGAACGAGCATGTAGCTCTCCACGCTAGGCTCCCCAAGCGAAACAACAACTGACGAGAGGTCTTGCGCTGCCTGGCCCTTAAGCGCCGCTTGTGTCTTCGCCTCGCTCTCCTGCCTCGGAATGGAAACCTTGAGGAGGTACACGGTGGCAGCAACGAGCACTGCCGCAAGGATCAGGGTTTTCTTCGGGTTCATGGATTCCCTCCGTCAACGGCTGCGCGGCTCTGCGCTAGGCCAACATCACCCTTCGCCGCCACCAGATGAAGAGCCCCAAGAGCAGGATCACCTCGGGCCCAATGAAGCTCAGGGCCAAAATGACGCTGTAGGTGGCCTGGGCGAACGGCGAACTCGACGACTTAATCTTCTTGGGCCCGACCGCGATCCCGCCCTCCTCTCCGACGGCCCAGTTCATGACGTTGAGCACCAGCTCACGATTGCCGTAGAGCGCGAAGTTTCCGTTCTCAATCCAGCTTGCATCGCCGAACACCGCCACCCTCGTCTCCCGGTCAAATGACGCGTCATCCCCCTCGCCCGTCCTGGGGAGCTTCTTCTCCAGGGCCACGGCCACCGGGACGGGGCCCTTGATGTCCTCAGGGTCGAGATTGGCTGACGGGCTCTGGGTGTCGAGCAGGTCGGCGAGGTTCTTCTCGGCCCACGACTTGGGGCCTGACTTCACAAGCTCGGTGTACGTCACTCCCTGTGCCTTGCTTTTCGGCGCCACCACGCTCGTCGAGAAGGTGAAAACCGGAGGCTCGGTCTTGCTAAGCTTGCTCGTAATGGGATGTGGGCTGAGCCCCTGGGCAACGAACTGAACCCCGAGTTGCGGCCCGGCAAAGAGCCTTAATTGCTCGTCCAGGACGATGTCACGGCCAACCTCGATGTCAAACGCCTTGGCGATCGCCCGAACGTCATCAGAGTCCCTGTCCTCTGCGTTCGCAAACAGTATCAGGCGCCCGCCATTCTGGGCGTACGAGATCAGCGCCTGCCGCTCGCTGTCCTGCAGGGGGCGCTTCGGCGCGGCGAGAATAACCGCAGAGGCATCGGCGGGCACTGAGCCTGCCTGCGCCAACAACAGCCCCTCGACCGTGATGTGCTCGTCGTTTAGCCCATCAGCCAGCTCCTTTACTCCCCCCTGCGCTGCGGAATCCAGGCCCGGCTCGCCGTGCCCCTGAACGTAGTAGAGCTTCTTCGCCGCGCCCCTCGACAGCTTAAGGACTGCGTTTGTGACTGACTGCTCATCGATCGTGTTGAGCCGGCTTACGCCCTTTGCAGCCCCCTCCCCGTACTCAACGTACAGCAGGTTCCCGGGCTTCATGCCGAGCTGGTCTATCTCAATCGGCCGTGATGCCGGATCAATCATCTCGACCGTCACCATCTTGTCGTTATGGTAGCGGTACAGATCAAGCAGGTCTCGCGCTTGGCCCATGTCCTGAAGCTGGGGATTGTCGATCGCGACGAGCCTAAGCGGCTTGGAAAGCCCCGCAACAACTTTCTGCGACTTCTCCGATAGGCTGTAGACGCCCTCAGCCGTGAGATCCCACCGCTGGTCATTCATCGCTGCATAGATGTTGGCAACAACGATGAGCCCAACAAAAACTGCCGTGTAGAGCGCCGCATTGTAGCCAAATCGCGCGGTGCGGCCAGAGATAGCAGCCGATGCCCGCGAGAAGCTCGACAGCCCTGAGGTGACCCCCCACGCAACGAGGCACAGGGTGCCAAGAATCAGGTGCAGGACGATCAGCGGCTGCTCAAGAAACGACCCGACAATAACCGCACCGAGCACCCCAAAGAGCAGAAGGACCGTGCCGATGTACCCAAAGAATCGAAGCGCCATCTCCATACGTGTCTCCTTATCTCCGCAGCCGCCTACCGCCACCTGAGCGCATCGAGGGCGCGCTGTGACAGAAATAGCCCGAGCACAATCATGCTGAGGAAGTACACCGTGGACTTCAGCGTCACCACGCCCCGGACAAAATCTTGAACCTGATCAACCGGCGACAGGTAGCGGAACACCGCCGCCGCCGTGCCGTCGAGAGACTCTGCAGGCGCCTGGATAACGTACAGAAGCAGGAGCGTTACCATGCTGCTTACGCCTGCGACGATCTGGTTTTCGGTAAACGAGGAAACCGCCATGCCGATGCTCGCAAACCCCAGGGTGCAGAGAAGCACGCCGACAAAACCGGAAAGTATCGGCGGAACCTCAGGCGTGCCGTACACAATGAGCAGCAGCGGAAAGATGAACGTGATAGCAAGCATGACGAAGATGACAACGGCCAGGCTGAGGTACTTGCCCAGCACAATCTCTGACACCGACACCGGAGAGGTGAGAAGCAGCTCAAACGTGCCCCGTCTCTTGTCCTCGGCCACGATCCGCATCGTCAGCAGGGGCACCAGGAACACCAGAATCACGAGCATCGTCTGGTACACGCCCTCAATAATCGTTTGGTTCAGGTTCGGCATCGGCATCCCACGCATCTGGAGGTAGGGCGCCATCTGGTACATCCGTAAGAAAAGCGAGAAGTAGTTGAAGAAGAAGAAGCCGACAAGAAGGGTAAAGCCAGTAATGACAAAGTACGCTATTGGGGAGACAAAGAAGGACAGCAGCTCTCGCTTGCAGATTGCCAGGATGTTTCTCATGTGTCGGGTCTCCTCTCTCCTATGCGCCCTGATTGACACAAGCGGCAGCATCAACAACTTCCTCTCGGCTCACGCTCTCAAGGAACACCTGCTCCAGGCTCTTGTCCCGCGACAGCTCAGAGAGCAGGCTCTCCATCACGACGCGGCCCCGGCTAATAATCACCACTTTGTTGCAAACCATCGAGACCTCCGGAAGGATGTGCGTGCTTAAGAGCACGGTGTGATCCCTACCGAGCGACTTGATGAGCTGCCGAATCTCAATAATCTGCCTCGGATCGAGGCCGCTGGTCGGCTCATCGAGAATAATGACCTCCGGCTCGTGAATAATCGCCTGGGCGAGCCCCACGCGCTGCCGGTACCCGCGCGAGAGGTGCTGGCAGAGCTTTCTCCGCACGTCGACGATAAAGCAGCGCTCCAGGACCTCCGAAATGCGGCTGCGCAAGCTCGCGCGCGGAACTCCCTTGATGTCGCCCACGAAGCGAAGGTACTCCTCCACTGTCATTTCGCCATACAGCGGCGGATTTTCGGGGAGGTACCCGATGCGTCGCCGAACTTCGTCGGACTGCGCCACGATATCGAAGCCCGCTACCGTGGCGGATCCCGAGGTCGGCGGCAAGAAGGTTGACAGCATCCTGATGGTGGTAGTCTTTCCAGCCCCGTTGGGCCCCAGAAAGCCGACAATCTGCCCCTTGGCAGCGGTAAAGCTGACGTCGATGACGGCCTTATAGTCGCCGTAGCTCTTGCAAAGATTCCTTACCTCTATCATCGCTCCAACTCTTAGAAGGGGTTTCGGGATTACCGCCCACCGAACTGCTGTCCCTATGGCGGACTGCCTCACAACGGCGCTTAGCGCCGCGCTGTGCGGCCCAGGTGGCGATAAGATGCGAAATATATTCGAAATCTACCCGCCCCGTATAGTGATCATTCCAGCGGCAAATTTCAAGAGAAAATGATCTGGCCCGCGGCCTCGCCTTGTCACAGGCGAGCGCCAAGCAGGGACTGCGCCACGCCCTGAAGCTCTGCCTCTGGAAAGCTGCGCATCGAGGGCAGGGTCGCCACAAGAAAGTCTCGCACCTGCTCGACACCTGAGAGCCTTCCAGCCCTGATCCCTTCTTGGGCAGCCACCGCCGCAACGCCGAAGGCGAAGCTGCCCAGTTTGGCGCCAAAGTCAGCAGCTGAGGCGAGGTACACCCGGCGCTGCACCTTTGAAACCGGAAAAACGCGCCCGAGCACCGGATGAAAAAGCGAGATTCCCTCAGGCTGCTCGTGGCTGTGCCAGGAGGCGCCAAGCGCTTGGGCAACGATGCTGCCAACGAGCAGCCCGGCCTCAAGCACAAATGCCTCTACGCTTTCCCCGACCGTGGCCTCCATGCCTGCCTTTACCTCCCCACCGGGCTCGAAGTAGGCATCGATGATGCGATCAACCTCCTCCAGGTCTCCCAGGCCGCTCTTGAGCCCAGCTCCCATCTCCGCCAGGCGCTTCCTGCACGCCTCTGCATGCTTTGCGAACTCCTCAGCCTCTTCTGTAGTGGCGGCCCGCCACCAGTTAGGCAGCGCGACCGGCCGAAGGAGGTCGTCTCCGGTTCGGGCGTCGGCGACGAGGGACTCAAGGGAGGAAAAATTGTCTCCGCTCGCCCCCAGAACGATGCGCTCCTTCACGAACGCCTCAATCGGCAGCCGCGTTCCAGCGCTCTTGAGCTCGATGACGAGGTGTTCCGGGTTTATGCCTGTCCATGAGCCGAGCCCGAGCTCAACAAGGAGCGACCCAAGGTAGAGCGAGAAGACCCTTGAGAGTGTGGCGGAATCGCACGCACCAAGGGAGGCCCACTCTCCAGTGCCAGGAAAGTCCCCTGCTGGCGCGAAGCGGTTGATAAAGTCGTCAAGGATGACGAAGTCATCAAGCCCCCGCCGAACCGGAAGCTTCCAGGACTCCACGACCTTTGCAGCAGCGTGGCACGCAACGGCAAAGTCAGCGCTCCAAAGATCTGCCACGACACCGACATCCCCATCCGCCGGCGGGCGGCCTCCTGCGCTCAGGTGGGTGCCAACATCGTCAGCGAGCTTGCGGCCCATCGTCGGCGCAAGCTTGAGCACCAACGAGAGCTCATCTTGGGCGTCGAGCCCCTTCTCGGCGGCGCACAGCACCCGCACCAGAGCATCCCGGCTTGAGAATCGGTCTCGCTGGAAGAGCGACTGCCGGAGCGATGTCTCTGCCGCATCGAGCGCGCCGAGACGCCCGAACACCGTCGCAGCGTGGAACGAGGCCTCAGCCGCCGCAAAGCCGCCCCTCCTCGCGACTGCCTCAAAATTCGCCAGGGCCTCGCGCAGCCCCTCTTCCTCGCCCGACGGGTATGCGATGCCACGATGGGCTATCCCCCGCACGAGGTATGGCTCAGCGTAGGAAGGGTCCTTAAGGATAGCCTGGCCCGCCGTGTCAATCGCCCGGCTAAAGTCGCCGGACGCCGCGTACGAGCGCGCCAGCTCGCAAGCCGCAAAAGCGCCAACGGCATCGTTAAACGTTAAGGTGTGAAGGATCGTGCGAGCCTCGTTCATCTGCTTCAGCAGTAGCCTAAAGCGGGCCGCTAGGAGCAGCGCCTGGGGGCTTGCGCTGCCGCGCTCCGGATACTCCTCGTACGCAAGGATCGCCTCTTCAGGCAGGCCCAAGAAGCTCAAGCTCATCAGCTCGATGAACCAAGCGTGGCCAGAATCTCCCCGGCCCGACTCCCGGCAGCGGCGCGCGAGGAAGTAAGACTCGAAGAGGGAGCCGTCCCGAAATGCCCGCTGCGCGCGCGCCAGCGGATCGGCGATGCGCTTTCTTCCGACAGCGAGCATGCCCAGCACCGCTGGCAGCTCTCCACGACGAAGCATGACTTCCGGCCCACCCGAGCGCTGCACCGCAGCAACCGCCCCTGCCTGCAGCTCCGACAAGCCGCCCGGCTCGAAAGCGGGGTTGATGGCGACTGCGGTCACCTCCTGTATGTGAAAGAAGGCGCGCTCCAGCGCTATCGCAGCCGGTATCGAAACCGCCTCTACATCTGCGCCTTCAGCAAGCTCGGCGGACACAAAAGCAACTACCCGCTCCGCAGCCTCCTCCGGGAACCACAGGTCATCGACGGCGCGCACGCCGAGCTCGTCAAAATTGCCCCACTGGCGATCAATGCGGTAGGGGCCAGCCTCACGGACAGCGACCTCAAGCACCTTGAGGTCTGAGATCCTCAAGGCTTCGAGCTGCGCTACAGTGCGGAGAGTCGCTGACATCTCGTCCTATGAGTGATCGGGGCGCATGAGCGGAAAGAGCACGACGTCACGCACATTGTCCTGGCCTGTGAGCAGCGCCAGCACACGATCAACTCCCAAGCCCCAGCCGCTGATGGGGGGCATGCCGTGCTCCATGGCAACCAGGTAGCCTTCATCAACCTCCATCGCCTCCTCATCTCCCTGGCTCCGGGCAGCTGCCTGGCCAACAAAGCGCTCTCGCTGATCGAGTGGATCCACGAGCTCCGAGTACGCTTTGACGATCTCCCAGCCGTTCACGACCACCTGGAACTGGTCAACCAGCTGCGCGTCAGCGTCGCTGGTGCGGGCGAGGGGCTGCAAGACTTTTGGGTACTGGACAAGCACGGTAGGCCGCATGATTTTTGGCCGGCTGACCTTTTTGTATAGGTTGTCGATCAGCGTCGTGAGCCCCATGCTCTTCATGCCGTCAAACTCGATGCCACGGGCCCGCAGCTCGGCCCGCAGGACATCGGCGTCGGAGTAGCTCATGACGTCGATGCCGGAGTCGCGCTTGATGAGCTCAACGTAGCTCTCTCTCGGCCAAGGCGTGCTCCAGTCAACCAAGTGCTCGTTTCCTTCACGGTCCTTGATCATCATCTGGCGGGGCAGATTGAGCCGGGTGAAGAGGTAATCGAAGAGCCGCTCCGTGAAGCGGATATTCTCCTCAAAGCTCCAATACGCAGCGTAGTGCTCCAGGTGGGTGTGCTCCGGAAGGTGGGAGGGATCGTGGCCCTCGTTGCGAAAGGCTTTCCCCATCTCAAAAACTTTCTCGAAGCCCCCGACAACAAGCTCCTTGAGCGGCAGCTCAAGCGAGATGCGCAGCACGACATCGATATCGAGGGCGTTATTGTGAGTGTGGTACGGGCGTGCGGCCGCGCCCGTCGCCTGGTGCATGAGCGTCGACGTCTCAACCTCGACGAATCCCTCCTGCCAGTAGAACTCCCGTATTCCACGGAGAAAGTCAGACCTGAAGGCGAAGCGCTTGCGGGTCTCCTCATTCGCCATAAGGTCGAGGTAACGCTGCCGGTACAGCATCTCCCTGTCTTTTAGGCCATGAAACTTGTCAGGCGGCGGCAGGATCGCCTTGCCGAGGAAGGTCCACTCCCTTACCAATACCGACTTCTCGCCCGTCTTGGTGGTGAAGATCGTGCCCTCAACGCCAACGTAATCCCCAAGGTCATGGTTCTTGGTGATGAGCTTGTACAGGTCGGCCCCGAGCGTGTCTTTCTTGAAGATCACCTGCATCCGGCCGCTAAAGTCCTGGAGGTGCGCGAAGGTGATGCTCCCCATCTGGCGAAAGAGCATGATTCGGCCCGCTGTCTTGACCGGCGCCTCTTCGGGCAGTTCGCGCGCGTCCTTGAGGTCCATCTGCTTGTCGAATCGGGCTGGGTACGGATGAACCCCCGCGGCCTTGAACGCCTCAAGCTTTGCGAGGCGGTTTGCGCGCTCCGCCACCCCATCAGTTGTAACCTCTACTCCCGCACTGTTCTCTTCGGTTGCCATGGCCCTGCCCAGTTAGTCTCTCCGCACGATACTACAGCAAAAGTGGCGCCCCGGTACACCGCCCAAAGGTGGAGAAGGCGCTCGTGGCGACGCCAGACTCCCTATGCGGCACGGCGCCGGCGCGCCGCTGGCTGGCTGGCGCCCTGCTCGAGCACCTCTTCACGAACTCGAAAGGCATTGAGCATCTCGGCGACAGCCCAATTTAGGGGGGTGTGCGGGGACGGGAAGAGGAGCTCCCGGCCAGAGGGCCCCTGGTCAGCTATGAAGCACTCGGGCATCCGAAGCTGCGGCAGGGGAATTATTCGGGACAGGCCGTCAGCACCCTGATCGATCGACACCTCCCGGCGTCCGGTCACAAAACCGAGCCCCTTCCTGAAGAACCGGTCGTGCAGGGCACGGTAGCGCGGACTTCCCGTGGCCAGGAATCGCTCGCCCGCCCAGGCGCAGAGCTGCCACGCCAAATGCGTCCACGAAGCCTTGCGCCCCTTTGGGATGAGGGCATCCCGTTTCGAGAAGAGCCCGCTTGCGTCCCCCGAGGGCCCCCCGTACAGCTCCGTGAGCCGGGCAACGGTAACGTGCCGAAAGAATCCGTTGCGCTGGTAGTTGTCGCTTGCGTAGCGGCAGATCGCCCCTGTCTTGGGGTCAACGAGCGACAGCACCTGCTTGAGTATCTTGGCCTCAACCGCAGCCGCCCAGGAGGCCGGCCGGCCGGCACGCCGGGCCAAGAACTGCGGGTATCCCAGCTGCAACAGGTACAGCAGCGTGCCATCGGCCTCGCGGTAGCGAATGTCCCGCTTGGGGTACCCGGGGCTCTCAAACGGAAGGTCACGGGACATCACCGCACATGCGTCCCTATCCATTCGCTCTACTGCCTCGTGCAACGAGAGCTTTCGGAAGGGGGCCTTGAGGTGTCGCCTCTGTCGGGCAAATTCCCGTGAGATGAATCCATACTCGGGCTGGCATGCAAGCTCCGCAAGGCGCACCGCGAGCATGTGCTCCCACACTCTTACCGAGCTTCGCACTGCGGGGATCTCTTCCCAGGATCCGCTGTTCTCAAACCGAACAAAGTCGATGCTGCACAGGAACGGAACGATGAGGCCCAGGAAGCGCCTGTGCTTGGCGTTAAGCTCCCGGAGGGAGATCTGCCCCCCGGTGAGCGCCTCAAGAACGTGCCACGCCACGATCTGCCACGCATCCTGCTTGTGCGCCCACGGCTCCTCGGTTGCTGCGTTAAGGTTGCCCTTCACCGAGGCGAATATGTAGGGCCAATTTCCCGGGCTATTCTTGAACTTTGCCGAAGGCGAGCGCGCTATCGCCTCAAAGCGCCTGAGCTGGCTAACGGTTGACATGAAGCTCAAGGCCGACAGGAGCATCGCCTTGCCCAGCGCCTCCCCCTCCCGCGCGCCGCTTGCGAGGCACCGGGCGGCGACGAGGGCGTTGTCCCGCACCCAGTAGCTCGTCCCCATCGGCCACATGTCGGTCACCGCAGCACGCGCGATCGTCATGGTGAACTGGTCGCCATCGATGTCCCGGACCCGGTGCCTCTCGATGTTCATCGCGAAGGCCCCGCCCTTGGCGAGGATGCCGCTCAGCAGCCGCACGCCATCAGCGCTCTCAGCTCGCGCCTGCCATGCGTCGAACGAGCGCTCACGCGCACGCTTGCCGGGAGTCCTGAGCGAGATGCGGCGCTCCAATTCTGCCAGAAGCTGCGTATCAAGGGAGCGAAGCTGCGCCAAACGTTTCTGAGACACCATAGAAATAAAACTCCGGATTACCGTAGACGCTCCGAAAGGGCCGCTCGCTGCATCTAAAAACAGTGTAGGCGAGCGGCAGCGCTAGAGCCCGTACTCAGCGCAAGAGCTGCTGCACGGGCGCCCTGCCCTCCGCCGGCATATTACTGTACAGTAGAAGCCAGGCAACCTTTCTTTGCGCCTCAACGGACAAGACGGCTCTTACATGGACTCAAAAGATTTTCTCCACAAGCTTCTCGAAACTCCATCACCAACAGGCTTTGAGCAGCCGGTGCAGCGAATCGTGCGGAGCCGAATGAAGCGCTACGCAGACCTCATTGAGACCGACCTGCACGGCAACGTAATCGTTGCGCTAAACCCGAAGGCAGAGCGGAAGGTGATGCTCGCCGGGCACTGCGACCAAATAGGGCTGATGGTGCGGCACATCACGGCTGAGGGCTTCGTGTACGTGTCAGCCCTCGGCGGCATGGACATCGGAGTGCTCCACGGCACGCGCGTGACAATCCACGGCGAGAAAGGTCCCATCGAGGGGATCGTCGGCAGAAAGCCGATTCATGCGCAGAGCCCTGACGAAAGGGACAAGACGAAGAACGACATCGAAAAGATCTGGATCGACATCGGCGCCAAGAGCAAGAAAGAGGCTGAAAAGCGGGTTTCTGTCGGGGACTGCGCAACCTTTAAGCTCGGCGTCCTCGAGATGGGAGACGGGCTCATCTGTGCCCCTGGCCTCGATGACAAAGTGGGCCTCTTCGTTGCCATGGAGACTCTGCGCGTCTGCTCTTCCAAGAAGCTGAGCGTCGGCCTCTACGCCGTCAGCACTGTGCAGGAGGAGGTGGGCTTGCGGGGGGCTGCAACGTCGGCGTTCGGCATCAGCCCAGAGGTAGGGATTGCGATCGACGTGACGCATGCCACTGACAATCCGGGACACGATAACGCCAAAGCTCCACCCTGCAAGCTTGGCGGGGGCCCAACGATCACTAGCGGCCCGAACACCAATCCTGTGGTCGGCAAGATGCTCAGGGACGCAGCCAAGAGGGCCAAGGCCCCCTTTCAGCTCGCTCCTTCCCCCCGGCCTCTCGGCAACGACGCCAACTCAATCCAGGTATCAGGACGGGGCGTGGCGGCCGCGAGCATTGGAATTCCAAACCGTTACATGCACAGCCAGGTAGAGGTGTGCAGCTACCGGGATCTTCAGGGCGCTATCAAGATCCTGGCTGGCTTTGTGCAGTCGATTACGAGCCGGACCGATTTCAGGCCCATGTAAGGCGAGAGCCCCAAAAACCTGCTCTAACATTCTGATTTAAATGAGCTCCCCAGGGGACTTTGGGAGTGCGCTCCCGCTGTAACGCAGGTGGGCGCGAGCGAACAGCAAATAAGGCGAACGGAATCGCTTCCTCCCTCATCTTACCCCTCAGGAGGGGATGTTCCAGCCCAGCTTACCTAAGAGCTTGCCCTAGGCGGGCCCGCCGGCACGAAGCGAGATGAAGGAATCGAGGCTCTTACGATTTTTGGACCGGTGGGTTGGGTCCCTGCTGTGCTTTGCTCTCTCCCTGTTCCGGCGTGTTCGGCCCTACAGCCCTTCTGACCGAAAGGTGCTCATGATTGAGCTCTTTGAGATGGGGGCTTCGGTGATGGTCCTGCCGGCTGTTCGGCACCTGCTTGAGCGGAAGCCTGATGCTGAGATCTACGTCCTCACTACCATAGGCAACCGCACCTCATGGGAGATCTCAGACCTACTCGCCAAGGAAAGGATCATCTGCCTCGATGGAAGAAGCCTGTGGAGCTTTGTCTCGTCGGCAGCCCGTGCTGTCAGGCAGCTTAGGACAATCGGGATTGATCTCGTCATTGACCTTGAAAAGTTTTCGCGTATCTCTGTGATCCTCTCTGTGCTGGCTGGCGCCCGCCGCATCGCTGGGTTCCACCGCTACGAGTACGAGGGGCTCTACCGCGGCTTTAGCCTGATCGACTCTCCGTGCGCCTTCAACCAAAATGAGCACATTGCGCTCAATTTTTTTGCCGTCGCAAAAGGTGCCCTGCGCCCCGAGCAGAGCTATCCAAACCTCAAAGACTGGATTAACCCGGATGACCTAAAGCTCCCTAAGTACGAGCTCTCCCCCCAGGGAGCCCGGCAGGTTCGAGAGTCTCTCGGGCTTGATGAGGGCGAGAGTGTGGTTGTGATCTGCCCGGATGTCGGCACCAACCTCTCGGTGCGCAACTACCCGGTCGCGTCCTACGCCAAGGTTGCGCAGCAGCTGCTCGACGAGAGCCCCGGTCGGCACATCGCGATCATCGGCGTCGAGCTCAACAAGGCCATCTGCGGAGAGCTTGAGTCCCTGATCGGAAGCCCCCGGGTGCACAACCTGTGCGGCAAAACTCGCTCCCTCGGGGAGCTTATGGACCTCCTTGCGGCATCAGAGCTCCTGATCGGAAACGATAATGGGCCTTTGCACTTTGCGTCGCTGACCGACACGCCTATTCTCGGCATATTTAGCACCGACAGCCCCTTCATGTATGGCCCGCTCGGCGAGGCAGTCGTGCTCTACACGTTTTTTCACTGTAGTCCATGCATCTCGGCGCTCAACCACAAGCACTCCAAGTGCACCGACAACGCCTGCATCAAGACCATCCCGCCACACGTGGTCACCGAGATGTCGCTGCGCCTGATCGCGGGTGAGGTCCAAACACGAACTGTGAATGGCGTCCTGCCGTACCTTGAGCGTGGGGCATCCATACTTGCTCCGCAGCCCCTGGTGTACATCGGTGCCAGTGCGCGCAGCCGTGCGCAAGGCAGCGCTAGCCCAGAGTCCGCTCCAGCCACCACCCTGCCGTAATCCGGCAAGAACGAGGGATGAGGCGCGGTGCAGGCACCCAGGCCAGACCCCGAGCAACTCTTGGGCACACGGGCGGCCAGCACGCCCGCGAAGCGGTGCTGGAGAGAGAGCTTTTGTTGATTGCGCCCTGAAAAGAAACTGTGCTAGTAACCGACAAGAGAGAGATAACGACCCGGTTTTTCTAGTTTTTTTGAGGCGCATAGCCTCGAGTTAAGGAGCCACATGAACCCAGAAGCCAGAAAGAGAAACTACCTGCTGTGGTCGGTCGTGCTCGTCGGGCTCCCATGCGCCCTTCTTGTGCTGCCGCTCTTCTTTCATACCTCGCCAAAGCTCCCACCTGGTGCCTGGAGCCCCGACTACTCCCTCTTTGTTACGATTACCTGCGTGCTAGCCGCAGTTTTGGCCGTAACTCTGGCGATCCACAGCCACCGGCGCAGGAGCCTCTCTGGGCCACTGTACTTCGACTTCCTCGTCTTTCTCGCCATGTTTCTCTTCCTAGCCTCCGAAACGATCCTCACGCGGACACTCAAGGCTCAGGATCCATTTGACGAGTACAAGGCGTGGGGGCACAAGCGCTCCGCATTCTTTGGCTTTGAGGCGGCGCCAAACAACAGCTGGGGAGGGGGAAAGTTTACCACCGACCGATACGGCTTCCGCACCCACGCAAATGGCAGCTGGGATGACGGCTCACCCGGCCCACGAATCTTCGCCCTTGGCGAGAGCTCCACGTTTGGCTTTGGGCTGGGAAACTCTGAGACCTGGTCCCACCTGCTCGAGAACAGGCTGCGCGAGAAGTATCACTCAACGGACATAGACGTCATTAACGCCGGCAACAATGCCTTCAACGCCCTGCAGGCTTTCCTCAAGTACCATCTGCGCGTGAGGCCCCACCATCCGACAACACTCATCTACTACGGCGCCCGCAATGACGTGTACGGCGGAGAGACAACCAATGACCAGAGCCTCTTCATGATAGAGGCGGTGCTGACCGCGCCATCGATCATGAACTTTTGGGCCCTCCAGAGCCAGGGACAGAACCTCTACGTGCGCTCCCTGACCTACTACTTCCTCGTGCACGAGGTGCCGTTCCTTAAAAAGCTGCAGACCTGGCAGCAGGCGCTGACCGGCCACGGCATCCTTGCCACACATGCGTTTGCAGACACCCAAGCCCCGGCGGAAAACCTTCCGCCTCGGGTGAAGCAGCTCCTCGACCAGCTCCCGTCTGAGGATGCCAATTGGCGCATGTACATCACCAAGAACGCCCAAAACGTTTTCCTCTTTCACCTTAAAGGGATGTGTGACCTCGCGCGCACCTCTGGCACCCGCGTAATCCTCACCACCTTCCTGCAAAACTTCGAGCCGACCAACCGCATCGGCATCACAATCCAAGCCTACAACGAGTACCTGCGAGAGTTCGCCGTCAAGGAGGGCCTGCCCCTCGTTGACCTGGAGGAGCGCTTCCGAAATGTGCCGAACAAGGAGGAGTACTTCTTTGACGACAAGTACCACCCGTCAATCAAGGGCGCCCAGTTCATCGCCGAGCAGCTCGCCAGCGCATGGCAAGAAGAGTGGCTGAAGCCGCTCCCGATCCAGCGGTGAGGCGGCAGCGGGTCTCGATCAGCAAGCAGCGCCACAAGGCGCCCAGCAGCTCGGCGCGGACTGTAGGCTCCCTAGCTTGCAGCTGATCCAGCACCCCCACACACCTCCCTCACGGCCCGTTCCCTATCAAAGGCGAAGAGCTCGATATCGCCGCTTGTGCTTCGCCAGGCCAAGCGGGCCGCGCTGCTAAAGTAATCAGGCTTGCGCAGGCTGAACTTCTCCTCCCATACGACGTAATCTACCGCGTAGCTCCTGAGCGCCTGGCATGTGTCCATGTCCCGTATGGCGTCGCGTGCGCGCTCGCAGTTGAACCGTCGAGTCAGCTGGACTGGTATCCACTGCTGAAAAAACATCCGCTTCGGCTCAGTCACAATCTCTTGTGCACAGCCCCTGATGAGCTTCGGGATCCCTGTGAAGACCGCTCCTAAGGCCAGCTCGCGAGATATCGTCTCCTCAGGAGAAAGTGCCCCCCACTCAAGCCCCAGCGGCTCCTTGAGAAGATGCGTGCCCGTCAGCGCCGCAAGCGCGCTCGGCTGCCATCGCCAATCCCACTCCCGAGTGGCAGCCTGAAAAGGCCTCTCATACGTTACCATCGCGATTACGGAGCCTTGAGGGACATGCTGCCGGACGAATGAGATCAGCTGGGAAAGTCCCCCCTCCTGCTGCGTGCTCAAGGATGTCCGCCAGCAGTTGGCAATGCACGAACCCATGACAATAAAAGCGGCACTCGCCCCGAGCACCGCTCGATACTTTTTTTCCTCCGAGAATCGAAGAAAGAGAAGCGCCACCAAAAGAGCGGAGAGAAGCGGCCGCGTGAATAAGGACACCGTGAAGATGCCAACGGTTGCCACCCCAAAGAGTGGCTGCATGTTTAAGATGCAGAGCTCTGCAACAATTGTGGCGAGAATTGCGGCGCTCAGGCAACCCGCAAGCAGGGAAAGCCGCCCTCGCAGTACCCACAACATCGCCCCCCCAGCCACGAGGATAATGAGCCACTCGACAGGCGCATAAAATGCCGCCCGATAGGTTGCCGGATCGTTTATGAATATATGTTTTGTCTCCCGTATGGCTTGTATCTGAATGAGGCCCGGCAAGGAGGCGCAAAGAAAGCTGGCGCCAAAGAGGATGAGCGCGCGAGGCACACGCCGGGCTTCCAGTCGTCCTCCAAAAAAGATCGGTGCAGCAAGGAAGAGGCAGAGAATGAGCACTGTTGCGGCGATCCATTCCAGCACATACAAGTAGATCCCAAGCCCAGTTGCCGCCCCGAGGGCAATAAGCGGCAAATCTCGGCTGAAGGCATCTCGTGCACACGAAACAAATGCGATGAGCGTCAGCCCCATCCAAACAACTGAAAGTTGCGACTCAACGCCCTCCTGTATCGGAAGAACTGTGTGCTGGACGGACCCAATCTGCGCTGTTACCGACGGAAATAACGTGTGCACGTCTATCAGGCTTTCGAGCGACGAGAGCCATGGAAGGCAGAGACTGGTAACCGCTGCAAGCTCTGCCAACCGAAGGCGCGAGGGCCCAAGAGCAAGGGCGCACAAAAAATACATCGTGATATATCCAGCCGTCCCGCACGCCAGATCGAGAAGCAGGTTTAGCTGCTGAACGTTAAGGCCGAGCAGGACGGCAAGCCGGCCGACGGCAAAGTGTGAGTAGGTTTGGTCAGGGCGCCAGTGTGTCAGGAGCTCAACGAGCGGGAGCGCCTTTGCGTGCTCCACATATATGGCCTCCTGCGGCATGAAACGCCCTTGGTCGAGGGCTATCCGGAGGTAGAGCGACTCATCCGTCACGTCCTGAAGCGAGTGGGGCGAATTTCCCTGAGAAGCCCAGTACACATAGAGCTGTGCCGCGTTAATGGCAAACGCGAAAACGAGTGCGCGAATAAGGAGCCAATGCGGCCTCTGTCCAGCTACCCTGCGCCTCATAGAAGCATCTTGCTGGCCTAGCATGACAGGACCTTCGGCACAGCTGCCAAGCCGGCCCTGCCCTTCCGACTGCGGAAATTCATTATTCAGCACGCTCCAAAAGTTTAGGGCAGGCCTCAACAGTGCTGCTGGCGGCGCTCCTGAAGAAACAAGTGTGGAACGTTCTTCGCCGCTTGACTAGGTCTCACGATTTGCCCAGCGCGCTTTTTGGCGATTGTGGCCATCTGGCACTCCGTGCGCCACACAAGCTCTACGGCCGGTGCTCACTATCCGCCTGGGACGCCGGTTCCGTCGCCGAGGAGCTCGCCAGCGCCGGGCAGGAGGCACAGCTCACGCCGCTTCTGATCCAGCGGCAACGCGCCCGCACTCATGCCAGCCCTAAATCGAGAAGTAGCAGGACTCCGGATGGTGCACGATTATTGCCGAGGTTGACTGCTCTGGAACGAGCTGCCACTCCGAGCTTAACGTGACCCCGATTCTCTCAGGCTCAAGCAACTCAAAGATATGCTTCTGGTCCTCAAGGTTCGGGCACGCGGGGTACCCAAAGCTGTAGCGCTCCCCGTGGTAGGTCTGCCGGAAGAGCGACTCAATCGTCGCGCCATCCTCGCCTGCAATCCCCAGCTCATGGCGTATGCGCCGGTGCCAGAACTCCGCGAGCGCCTCGGCAGTCTCGACGGACAGCCCATAAAAGTGGAGATAGTCGGTGTACTGGTCAGACTTAAACAGCTCTGCGCACTTCTCGGACGCAAGCGCCCCAGAGGTGACAACGTGGAATGCCACGACATCTCTCCGCCCCGACGAGAGGGGAAGAAAGAAGTCCGCGATACACCTGCGCGCATCCGCAATCTGCCGCGGAAACTTGATGCGGCAGTGCTCCTTGCCATGGTCGTCCGGGCGAAACACCACCAGCTCATTCCTGTCGCTGTTGCACGGGAAGTACCCGTACGCCACTTTGGGCTGAATCCAGCCGCGGTCGATCGCCCTCTCACACCACTGGTAGAAGAGGGGGTCAACGTGGCTCTGGACAAAGTCCTTGTACTCCTTTGTGGAGCGCGTTCCGCGCCGGTACTGCCATTGGTTTGCATACAGCGCCTTGCGGTTAATAAAGGTAAAGAGCTCGCGCAAGTTAAGCTCTGGCTGCTCAACGTAGCGGACGCCCCAGAAAGGCGGAACGGGAACTGACTCGACCTGCGGCGTCTGCGTGTCGAAGTACTCCTCCGCCTTGCCGGCAACCCGCGCCTCACGCTCAACGCGCATCTCGCCCTTTCGCTCCTTCGGCTGGGCCGCATCAGAGGTCAGGACCTTCTCGGCTGCCCGGCCGGTCAGCTCATCCATGATCTTGAGGCCCGTGAACGCGTCTGCGCCGTAGTACACCTTGCCTGTCGTGTAGGCTGCGCTCAGGTCAACCTCCACATACGCGCGGTTTAGCGCTGCGCCCCCGCATACGACTGGGGTCGACACCCCTCTCCGGCTCATCTCCTCAAGGTTCTCCTTCATGACGAGGGTCGACTTCACCAGAAGCCCTGACATGCCGATGGCGTCCGGCTTGTGCTCCTCGGCTGCCGCAAGAATCGCCTCAAGCGGCTGCTTAATGCCGAGGTTGACCACCTTGTAGCCGTTGTTTGTGAGGATGATATCCACAAGGTTCTTGCCGATATCGTGGACATCTCCCTTCACGGTGGCGATCACCATGCAGCCTTTTTCGCTGCCCTCTACCTTGTCCATGAACTTTTCAAGGTAGGCCACAGCCTTCTTCATCGTCTCTGCTGACTGCAGCACAAACGGAAGCTGCATCTCGCCCCGGCCGAACAGGTCACCGACGACCTTCATTCCCTCGAGAAGCACGTTGTTTATGATCTCAAGCGGCGCGTAGCTCTCAAGCCCCCTGTCGAGGAGCTGCTCTATGCCCTGCTTTCTGCCGTCGATGATGACCCTCTTTAGGACCTCCTCAATCGGCCCGGTAAGCGATGTTTCCTCTGTCTTTTCGGCAACTGCGCCCTGGAGCTTCTCGATAAACGAAAAGAGGGGGTCGTAGCCGTCTCTCCGGCGGTCATAAATGAGGTCGAGCGATATCTGCAGCAGCTCGGGAGCTATCTTGTGCGTTGGCAGTATCTTGCCCTGGTGCACAATGGCGGAATCGAGCCCGCTCTTGATGGCCTCCGCGAGGAACACTGAGTTGAGGATCTGCCGCGGGTAGGGCTTGAGCCCAAACGAGATATTCGAGAGCCCGAGCACCGTCCTAACGTCCGGAAACCGCTGCTTGATGAGGCTAATGCCGCTCAAGGTCTCTATGCCAGCCTTTCGGCTGTCCTCGTCACCAGAACCAATAGTAAAGGTAAGGGGATCGAAGATCAGGGCCTCGCCTGGGATGCCGTGGCGCTCGGTACACAGCTTGTAGATTCTCTCGGCGACAGCGAGCTTCTTGTCCGCTGTCTTCGCCATGCCCTCTTCGTCAATCGTCAGGGCGACTAGCGCTGCGCCAAACCGGCTCGCCAGCTCGCAGATCTTGTCAAACTTCTCTTCGCCATCCTCAAGATTGATCGAATTGATAATCGCCCGGCCGCCCACGAGCTTGAGGGCTGCCTCAAGAACATCAAGCTGCGTCGAGTCGATCATGAGGGGCGCGGTGACCTGTCCAACGAAGCGGGACACGACTTCTGTCATGTCCTTGACCTCGTTCCGCCCCACGTACGCAGTGCACACATCGAGGACGTGCGCCCCCTCCTCAACTTCCTTGCGGCCCATCTCAACGATAGCTTCCCAATTCTCGGCCAAGAGGTGCTCGCGAAAGAGCTTTGATCCATTGGCATTGCAGCGCTCGCCGATGATAAGCGGGGAGGTGCCGGGCTGGTCGAGGGCAACCGCGCTGTAATTCGACGCCACGTGGGGCTCAAGCTTCCCCTGCGGAGCCTTCGGGGCCAGGCTCCCGACCCTGTTAAAGAGCGCCTGGATGTGCGCGGGAGTCGTTCCGCAGCAGCCGCCAACAATCGCGGCGCCGAAGTCTTTCACAAACACTTCGTGGTAGTCGGCAAGCATTTCAGCAGAGAGGTCGTATACCGCGCGGCCGCCGTCATTGCGGGGCAGTCCCGCGTTCGGCAGCACGGCAACTGGGTACCGGCCCGACGCGCACAGGTACCTCACGTTCTCCTGCATCATGTCGGGGCCGGTTGCGCAATTAAACCCGATCATGTCAACCGGAAGGCTCTCAAGCACCACGAGGGCAGCCGCCACCTCCGTGCCGACAAGCATCGTGCCCGTTGTCTCAATCGTGACGGTGACGCAGATCGGCACCCGCCTCTTGCAGCGCCGCATGCCCTCAATTGCAGCCGCCACGGCACACTTGGCCTGGAGCATGTCTTGGCAGGTCTCAATCTGAAGAAGGTCTACCCCCCCATCGAGCAGCCCCATCATCTGCGGCAGGTAGGACTCAAACATGTCATCGTAGGTGATGTGCCCAAGGGTAGGCAGCTTTGTGCCTGGCCCAACGGAGCCCGACACGAAGCGGGGCCATGCCGCAGAAGAAAAGTCTGATGCCGCAGCGCGCGCAGCCTCCGCGTTGAGCTTGGAGATTTCGTAGGCCCGTTCCCCCACGTCGTACTCTGCGAGCACAAGCCTTGAGGAGCCGAAGGTGTTGGTCTCGATGAGGTCCGCACCCGCCTCAAGGTACTTGGCATGGATCTCCTTGATGAGGCCGGGCTTGGTGCAGATTAGGTACTCATTGCACCCGTCAAGTCCGCCGTAGTCATCGACCGACGGATTGGCGAGCTGGATCATGGTGCCCATCGCCCCGTCGGCGATGATCACCTTTTCTTTCATCCGTCTTAAAAATCGGTCCGCAGGCGCCATTACTTCACTCTACACGCTAGTACTCGAAACAGCCGCCTCGCTAACGCCCTTTTGGGCGGCTGGTGGCGGACAGGGAAGGGGCACCCTAGTAGGTGCGCAACCGCCTGTAAATACGGCTATATCAGCTTTGTATCCGGGCGGAAACCGGCTTGCTCGGGTTCGCAGGACCCATGCAACACGCGCGTTTCATCTCGGGTTAACAGGGATGATAGGGGTCGCATGAGCCTTAACGCCCTTGGACAGCTCTAGCTGGGCCTAACTTGCACACTGTGGCTTCCGCAAAAAATCCATGAATACCAAGCTCATAGCGATGATTCTTGGGGCTTTTGACCTTTCCCTTCGGGCCACTTGCCTCTATAACGTAGGAGCTCGCTTGGGGCGCCGAGAAATATTCCCCCTCTACAGGCGTCCGAGCAGCTTGGTGTTGATCCCCAAAGGTAACCGAACCATGAAGAAAGCTATCGTCCCCCTTATCCTCCTCTCAGTTATAGCCGCCGCCGTTTACTCCTTCAGCCGACCGCGAGGCTCAGAGAGGGTCGCAGACAATAACACCCCTCAAGCCCGACAGCCTGCAAATCCCAAGCCTGGTTCCCCCTCAACTGGGGGCTCAGTGGCGAATCCGATCCCGATCGGGCGCGAGAGCCTGGCTGACCGCGAGGAGACGGACGACTCTGAGAGCCTGCCGCAGGTAAAGCCTGCCTCAGAGATATATCCATCGGCCGACGCTGCAATGGAAGCGATCCTCAAGGGTAGCAAGGACTATGATGACTCTATTCTTGAGCAGTTCACGTTGCCAGGGCCCGACTGCTCGTGGTGCCCGGCCTTCTATGAGTCTGTCCGCGAAAAGACCTCTGACCCCTCAACACCCCAAGAGCAGCGCGCCTATATGGCCGAGATCTTGGCGATCAGCGGGCGGCTTGAGAACGTGCAGGCCCTCGTCGACTCTATCAAGAGCGCCCGAACAAACGAGGACGCCGACCTGTACGCCGAAGCCGTCGAGCTCGCGCTCGGCAATGAGGATGTCGTCCGATTTCTCGGCGATCAGATGGTTTCCCCAAATGACACCCTTAGGGAGGCTTCGGTCGCGGCGATCACAAACCAGGGGACGGTGCAGGCGGTGGAGCTCCTCAACAACCACATTCGCGAGCGGGGCGATCCAGATGGCTACTACGCGTCTGGCATCGGGCCGGGAGAGATGATCCTGGACGAGGACTCCCTTCCCGCCGTGCAGCCGCTCATCAACCAGCGCGACAGCTACTCCCACCTGTGGGTGAAGTCTGCGCTCAACTCTGGCATGCCGGGGCTCATGATGGTCTTCAATGAGCTTGAGTCCTCGCAGAACCCAGAGGCCGACCGCGCCCTGCTCAAGGATGCAATGGAACATGTGAACCTCGAGGACGGCCTCCAGGAGTATGTAGATTCCGTGATTGAAAGGAACAGGTCGCCAGTTGCAGTTGAGTTTGCCCAAAAGATCAAGGAGGAGTTCAGCCAGCAGGAGAACGAGGCGGCGGACTCCGGCTCATAGGCCCCAGCAGTCACCAGCAGCAGCCTGCAGGGCGAGGGGCGCAGCTGGTTACTGCAACGTCAACAAACGGAACGCGCACTGAAGCATCATGGCCACTAACTCTCAACCCGAAACGGAGCGCAGCGATAGGGGCGCCACGGGTTGGGAACAGGCCGCACGCTCCCCAAAGGCCACAATTTTTTCAGTCGGCTGCCCCCTAGCGGCATTCCTGATGCCGCTCAAGCTCTCGCTGGCCTACGCCGTGCTCGCGCCCCTGATCGTCTTGTGGCTTGTCTCCGCCGTGACGGCGTCCCATCGTGCTGCGCTTACGAGCCAAGAGCGCCGGGTGCTGGTTCCAGTGGCGTTTTTTCTCGTCACTTGCGCGCTCTCCCTGTGTGTCGGCGTTAGCTTCCGAAACGGGCTCCCGTCTCTCATCTCCCTCGCGTTCTTCGCGGGCACCATCGTGGTATTCCTGCGGCACGCGCCGCTCGCGCAGACGGCATCTGCTGTGCTCGCCGGCCAAAGCATCTCGGCTGTTCATTCGGTGCTCGAGTCGGCATTTCCAGCCGCTGTGCCTGAGCTCTTCCAGGGCAAGGTCACCGAAGCCGGACAGCTCGCTGTCACTACCGTCATGGCAATCGGGCTCATGTGGCACTACGCGCAGCAGGACCGCAGCCGCATGCATGCCCGCAGCTGCATCGCTGCTGGATGCGTTCTCGCCGTGGCGCTTACCTCCCTGGGCTTTCATCAGCAGCTTGCGCTGCAGCCCGCAGCGCTTGCAGCCCTGATCGGCTTCACAGCTCTCCTCTTCCTGTGGCTCATTCGCCGCTCCCTGAGATCC
Source organism: bacterium (assembly GCA_017853605.1). GTDB lineage: Bacteria > Bdellovibrionota_C > UBA2361 > UBA2361 > OMII01 > OMII01. The sequence continues at coordinate 10,493 of JAFMJG010000006.1, read as the reverse complement.
TCTGGAGCAGCCCAGCGGGTCGCCTTGCTCGCCTCTGTTCAGGCTCCCCTGCTCGTGAGCGCCCTTCTGCTAAACCTCAAGCGCGGCCCGTGGCTGGGCGTGCTCGCGGGCTGCGCCGTCTTTTTTGCCTTTTACGCACGGCGGGTGCTTGGCGCCCTTCTGGGAGCGAGCGCTTTTGCTGTCGTCGCGCTCGCCCCGGTTCGGGAACGGATCGCGGCATCCTACGAGCACTTCACCATTCCCGGGGGCCGGAGCACGATGTGGAGAATGGCCCTCGACTTGGCATCCGAGTATCCTCTTGGAATCGGGTACCACAATAGCGGAATCATCCGCCAGCTAGCCCCTGAGATTCCGCAAGAGCTCAAGCATTTCCACAACAATGCGCTCAACATCCTTGCAGAGATGGGCTGGATAGGCTTGGCGCTCTTTGCCTGGTTCATTGTTGCGCTCCTTCGCTGCTCGTTCGCGCATAGGAGGGATATTCTCGCCGTGAGCGCAGGGTGCGCCTTCATTTCCTGGCAGGCCGCGGGCTTGGTTGAGTACAACATCGGGGACAGCGAGGTGCTCATCATCGTGTGGATGCTCGTTGGGAGCCTGCTGTGCTCAATACGGGAACGGCAGAGACCGGTCGTCGCAGGCGCCGCCTAGCGCGCGCGCATCACGATTGATCCCCACGAAAGCCCCGCTCCCACAACAGCCACAACGATGTGCTGGCCCGGGACGATCTTGTCCCAGTGCATCGAGAGCACCGCAGGAGCTCCAGCGCCCGCCTGGTTGCCAAGGTAGGTCACGTTGTGCCAGTGGTTCGACGCGGGGATGTCGCGGTTGTTGACGATCTGCTCGAGCATGGTGCGGTTGGCCTGGTGGCCGATGAACACGTCTCGGCCCCAGTCAATCGCGTGTGATTCCTCTATCGACTTGACGAGGCGCACTGTCTGGCGCACGGAGAAGTCGCGCACAGCCCTGCCGTCCTGCCTAAAGAAGCCAAAGCTGTCGACGACAACCGCCTCGCACCGGGTCGGATCTGCCGTAAAGAAGCTCTCCAGCACCTCAAGCTTCCCCTTGTGGCGGGCGGACATGACCCACGCTGCGGCGCCATCTCCCCAGATCGCCCCGTCTGAACGGTCATTGTAGTTGACGTGCTGCGTCATCGCGGCTGTCGAGATACAGAGCACAAACTCCGGAAGCTCCTCTTCCCTAAAGTTGCGCAGGAAGTCCACGTGCAGGGCAAATGCAGGGCAGGCCGTGTAGACGTCGTAGGCAACCCCAGGACAGTCAAGGCGCTCGGCGATGCGCACTGCCTCCCCCGGAAGGGTCTCCCTCGGCGCGCAGCAATTGACGATTATCATCCCGACATCCTTGGCAGCGATACCAGCCTGGGCAAGCGCCTTTTTTGCCGCCTCCGTTCCCATGTCCGTGGCCGACATGGAAGCAATTTCGGCCGCCATGCGAGGGTCTTGGTTGCGCGTGGTCTTTATGTAGTCTGCCGTCAGCGTCGTAACGCGCTCAAGAATTCCGATCTTCTCCTCGATCCACTGGGCATTGGTGCCGACATCGAGCGCCTCGAGGAACTTGTTGTCGATGGATGTGGTTGGATGGCACGTTCCCATCCCGAGAATGTCAAGCATATGCTCCCTAGCCCACTCTCTCTAATAGCGCACCAGCTGAGATGCCATCGCCTTCATGAAGAATTGCCACGCTCTCGCCCCGTGACACCTCATCCCACACAGCAGAGAGGGCGCAGCCCAAGCTCGAGCCGAGCGAGTAGCCCGCCTCCTTGGCCGAGTCGACGACCTTGTCGGGATCGACCGACAAGCTCGCTGCTATGCGCTGCAGCTCGGCGCCAAAGAGCTGCGGACCGATGAGGCGCGCTGCCTTGGGAGCGCCAAGCTGCAAGAGCCCCGAGCTGAGCTGATTGCGGAGCAGCTCGCCTGGCATGGAGAGATCAACGGAAACCGCGCGGGAGACTGAAACTGGGGGGCGCACCGAGCGGTCCCGCGTCAGGAACGATCTCCTGGCCTCGAGGCCTGCGCGGTGCCTGGGGGACACGACCACTGCCGAAGCGGCATCGCCAAGAAGGCTCGCGGCAAGGGGATCTTCCCCGTAGCGAACGAGCTCTGTCGGAGTGTTTGTCGACATGCACAGGACGTAGTCTGGAACGCGCTCCGGCTTCCACGAGCCGAGCACATCGAGAACGAGAGCTAATGCCCCGATGCCAGCAGTAATGTCGTAGGCAGGAACCTTGAGTCCCAGGGAGCCCGCAATCCTCTGGGCCTCCGATGGGCAGGTCTGGCGTGGAGTCGCACAATCAGCCAGGACGAGGCCAACCTGTTCTGCAGCAACACCGGCGCGGGCAAGAGCCTGGCGCGCTGCAGCGAGGCCTAGAGCCGTGGGCGAAGAGGTTGCGGCGGCTCGCGACTGAAGCACATCCGCACCCTTGTGAGTTCGGATGAAACCATCGGGAAGGATCGTCCTGCGGGCCTTCACCCCGCTTCTTGCAAGCGCATCCTGGGTTGCCGCAGACAGGGGGATCCCGAGCGCGGCCAGATCACTATCCGTGATGACCCCCTCTGGATACGAAGCGCCGGCCCCTAGTATGAACATTTTTGGAAAATCTCCCCCTCTGGTGGAACGAGCTTCCACGCTCCTGCCACCCCCGCGTATGGGTGCAGAGGATACCACTCCGTTGGAGTTCGAGTACAACCTCCGCAGCCCCCTAATTTCAGGTAGTTATAAAAATCCTTCTGCGCACAGCTGCCGCCACTCGCTCAATTGGTGCCGCAGGCTCCAGCCGGAGCAACTGCTGAGCGATGTCGCCCGTTTTAGGGGCAACCGGGGCGCTCCTTCACGGCAGGCCAGCTACGGGATACTATCCTGTCACAATGAGCTTTCGCTTCTCCCTAAAGACATCAGCAACCTGTGCCCTGCTCGCTGCCTCGATGCTCGGCATGAGCGCTTGGCAGTGGACTCGGCACCTCGAGAAGCAATCCCTCATCAGCACCCTTCACGAAACGCTTACGCTCGCACCCGTGTCCCTCGCTGAGCTGATTACCGGGAACCCCGACTGGGGGGCCCTGTCGTGGCGGCGGGTAAAGCTCTCAGGCAGCTTTGATTTCGAGCACGAGTTCCTGCTTCGGAACCGCTCCTTTGATGGACGCGCAGGGGTACACGTCATCACGCCACTGCTCATCGACGGAGCTGGTGACGTTCGGGTGCTCGTGGATCGGGGTTTTATCCCCCTGGGGCGTGAAGGAAGGACGGAGCGAGAGCGATACCAGCGCCCCGCGCATGCCGAGTTGTATGGCCTTATCAAGCAATCAGTTAGCCCGAAGCTCTTGGCCCCCAATGATCCTGAACCTGTCCCGGGCGGGCCGTGGGTTGACCAGTGGCTGCGGGTCGATATCGGCCGAATATCGCGGCAGCTCCCCTATCGCGTGCTGCCAGTGTACTTGGAGACGATGAAGGATCCGAACGATCCCCTCCTCCCCTCCCAGATCCTCAAGGCCAGCGAAGCTGGACGTCACGACGTGCTCAATATGGCTGGCCAGTCGGGCGCACAAAACTTTGGCATGGACTCCCCTGAAGCGGACTACCCGGTGCCGGCGTACGACACGACCCCGCCTCCGGACATCCACCTGGGGTACGTGTACGAGTGGGCCTTCATCGCCCTCATTACGCTGCTCATCGGCGCAGTGCTTCAGATGAGGCGTCCGCGTGGTTCAGCAGGAACTCCTTCTGGGAAGGATGCCGGACGTCGGGCTTGAGCTGCAGGGCTCTTTTGCGCGCCTAGGCAGCAGCCTTCAGCGCATCGCCCTTAAGGGACTTGATGGAGCTTACGATGTGGTCGAGATCGAGCTTGATGAGGATCGAGGCTTTCTGCAGAAGGGAGCCGAGGCGAGCCACCTCGCGCCAGTCGCGACGGGCAGCAGCGGTGGAGATATCGGAAACCAGCGCGCGCTGGCGGCGAACAACCTCGCGGTAGGACTCAAGCCGCGCAGCGATGCGGGGGTCCTCGTTAACGAGGCAGGCTGCTGAAGCGGCAGCGCTTTCGATGGCGCCGTCGAGCCTGTTGAGTGCCTGCGTTAATTTCGTAGCCAATTGCTGTGACATGCGAGTTTCTCTTACCTACGACGTTCACCCCCATATCCTCCCGGCCGGGATTTTTGCTTCACTCTTTACAGACGGAGCGAAATCACCCTTACGCGCCAAGATGTTACGCCGGCCTGTCAAACTGCACGGTGAGCGAAGTAACCAACAGCTGATCGTAGTCCCGAAAGCCGTCGCCATTTGGAAATACGCCCTGGGTGTCAAAGAGCACTCGGTACTCGTTGCGCCACAACAGGTACTCGCCGATCTGCCAGTCAACATTGGCTGAAAGTCCGGTGAAGTTGACGCTCTTGCCGTTTACCGCCTGAATAATCACCTTGTCGGGATCCGCGTAGCGCTCGACGCGGCCGCCGAGGCGAAGCGCCTGCGCAAGCGGGTACTGCCCGACGAGAGACCAGCCGTGCCACCAAGCGGTGCCCCCCGCAGCCCGCTGTTCTTGCACCCCAACATCCGCTGTCAGGGTAGTCTTCCATCCTGACTCCCCTTCGTATGCGAGGATGAAGTCGTTGAAGAACCGGGTGCCGTGGATGTCTCCCAGGAAGGTGTTATGCGTAAGGGTAAAGCGGCTGCCCGCATTCCACTTGAGCTGCGTGCCGAGCGATAGGCTCTCGTCCGCCGAGATATTCTGCCAGCCCCGCAGCAGGTGAAGCTGGGCCGACAGGTCGCTATCGATTTCGTACGAAGCCCGAATGCCGCTCTGGTAGTACGGGGAGTTGTCGGCCACCAGGGAGCGCGTGTAGGTGACATCCCTGCTCGATATCCAGCTCTCCGAGCCGATATGCGAGAAATAGATGCCGGCGTCGATCCAAAGCTTGGGGGAAACCCGATACCCGACGACAGCCTCCTGGATGTAGCGCCAGAAGAGGTCTGGCTCAGGCTCATAGTTCACGAGAACGCTGGTGCCGTACTGCGCCGCAAGCCTGCCGCGCCAATTCTCGCTTGCGACACTAATGCTGCCAAAGCCGAGGCTGACTGCGTACTCATCGTTAAAGTAGGCCTGCGTGGTGTATGGCCTCTCGCGCGATGGCAGGTCGTTGAAGTCGTGGGCATAGTACGTGTCAGCGAAGAGCGTTGTGGAAACCTCTGGGCCTCCTGCGCTAGCCCCAACGGGAGAGGCAACGAGCGCAGCAACGAGCGCCGTGGCGCACCGGCGCACCAGCGCTTGGCCCGAAAGCCCACTGGCCGGCGCATCCAGGTCAGCCGCCACGCTCGCTGCTCCCGGCACAAAAGTACCCGAGCTGAGCAAGCCGCTCGTACGCCGCATCCGCTTGCTCCAGGGCGCAGCCTGTCGCCTTGCTCGCAGCAGCAACGCTCCCTGCGCGCCCAAAGCTGCCGTCTGCGGCGCAAAGCAGCTCCCTCTCTACCGCAGAAACCGGCAGCGCCTCATGCCGAAACGAGGTCGCCGGAAGGGCGCGCTCTGCCTGCAGCCGTGCGATCGACAGCGCCTTGGCAAACGCGCTTGAGCTGGCTGGCGTCCCATCGCACACGGCCTCGACAAAACCAGCCCTCCACAGGGACACAAGCGCGCTCGTCACGTCGGCGTGAGACACCTTCTGGGGCGCTGCGGCGCCTATCCGCCCCAGCAAGCCGCCTGGCGTTGCGCCAAACGGTCCAGAGCCCGCAAGGCCAGCAAGAACGTCAGCTGCAGCGCCTGATGGCACCGTGAGGGCACGGCCTGAAACGAGATCGGTGAAAGCCTGCCCCCCTTCAACAGCTCCCTGCGGCCGCAAGGTGGTCCGGAATGTCAGGCTCTCAAAGACAGCCGCCTTGAGCCCCCGGGTGAGCGTCAGCCCGTCGTGGCACAGCATCGTCTCGCGAAAGGCGCGGTTTCGGCACAGGTCAAGGACCTGCTCCTGCGCCACGATGTCCCCCTCTAGCTGGCGCAAGACGCTAGCCACATCGGGGCCCAGGTCGTCCGCTGACATCATCGAGATCTTTGCCTCAGAGAGAAACTGCAGCCCTTCACGCGCAGCAGACTGCATGAAGTCCGCAAAGAGCTCCGGCTCGTTGTAGTCAGCCAGAAATTCGTGAATGAGGTATGAGGGGTCCGAGGCAGAGAGCCGCGAGACGCTTTCGCGAATGTAGCTCCCGTACGAATCCGAGGCGCTTTTGCGGACGGATCCCACAAGCTTAAGCAGCGCGAGCGCCGACTGAAGCCTCTCCGCCCCATCGAGTCCGCCCGCCAGCCTAGCACCGACGCGCATGATGTCGCGCACAGCTCCCCGCTGCCGCCACCCCGGCAGCACATTGAAGCTGACGAGAGCGACCCCCTCGGCTGACAGCGCGCTCCGGCACAGCGCGAGGAGCCGTGCCTGCACATCCGCCGATACCCACGAGTAGACACCGTGCGCGAGGACGTAGTCCCACTCGCCACGGCCGGGATTGTAGCGGCGCAGGTCGGCACACACCCACTCCACGTTGGTGATGCCCAGCAGCCCTGTTTCGCGGCGTGCCTCAGCAATGTGAGCTTCCTCAGCATCAATCCCGACGAAGGTGCTTTGAGGGTAACGCTCCGCAAGAGGAATAATGTTTCCACCGCTGCCGCAGCCTATCTCAAGCACCCGGCTTGCCGACGGCAGCGCAGCGTTGAGGCCGTGCAGCCGGGCGATAGCCGCCATGCGGGCTGTATCGCACTCCTTTCTTGCAAGAGTGCGGTAGGGGTGCTGCGCGTAGGATGTCACAGAGTCGTTCATCGGCCGTCCTGGCCAGCATTGTCATCGAGGCACCCTTCCGAGGCAACCCTTGTCAGCGGGCAAACCCCTCACGGTAGCTTGGGTACGAGAGCACCAAGCCAAGCACGCGCTTCATCTCTGCATTTGAGATCCGCTGGTTCGACAGCATAGTGAAGGCTCCACGGCGAAGAGCCTCCTCCTCTGTAATCGATGGGGGAGCTGGCAGGCCCTCTTGGGCGCACACAAATGCAGCCACTTCACTCGCGGGCGCGGGAGAGTCATCAGCGACGCACAGCACTGCAGGAAGCTCCTCGCACGACAGCGCCTTCTTGAGCGCTGCCGCAAGATCGCGCACATGAATCCTGTTAGTGAAGGCCGCTCCGCTGCCGATCAGGGAGTACGTGCCAGCTCGAATAGCCTGCAGCAGCCCGCGGCCCGGCCCGTAGATTGCCGGCAGGCGAAAGGCGCAGGAGGGAATTCTCCCCGCGCGGTACGTCTCCTCGCAGCGCAGCCGAGCCCTGCCCTGGTCGTGCCACGGCGCAGCTGGCGTGGATTCTGAGACCCACGATCCATCCCGGACTCCGAAGACGCCCGTGGTGCTTAGGTAGATAATCCGGCTGATCTCCGTTCCCTCGAGCGCCTCAATGAGGTGCCTCACGCCAAGCGCAGGATCTGGCGCGCCGCGAAGGGGAGGCACGCTGTCGACAGCTGCCGAGAGGCCTGGGTGGGCTGCGGCGAAGCTGGCCACCGATGCGCGATCGGTAAGGTCAAGCTGCGCAGCGAGCCAGCCCCGGGCACGAAATTCCCCGCACGTTTCCGCCGAGCGGGAGGTTATGACAAACGAGCCCTGGGGAAGCGTCTCGGCAAGGGCCTGCAGCGCGTATCCGCCACCAATGAGCGCAACTCGACCCCGCACTACGGCCACAAGCGCTCCACGATCCATGCTGATCCGTCCCGCCTGTACCGAATCCTGTCGTGCAGGCGGCTCGCCCTCCCCTGCCAAAACTCAAAACTCTCTGGCACAAGACGGTAGCCTCCCCAGTCAGCCGGCCGGGCAACAGGCGCGCCATTGAGGCCCCTCTCCAGCTCGGCAAAAGCGCGGTCGATCTCGCCTCGTGATGCCGCAACCTGGCTCTGCCGTGAGACTGCAGCGCTGATCTGTGCCCCCCTCGGGCGCGAGGCGAAGTAGGCGTCAGATTCCTCTGGGCTGACCGGAGCAGCTACCCCCTCGATGCGCACCTGCCGCTCGCACGAGGCCCAGTAAAAGAGCAGCGCTGCCCGCTGGTTCTGGGCCAAGTCTAAGCCTTTGCGGCTCGCACGGTTCGAAAAGAACACGAACCCCCGCTCATCCACCGCCTTAAGCAGCACCATTCGGCAGGTTGGCTGCCCCTCTCCGCTGACGGTGGCCAGGGCACATGCGTTTGGCTCAATCTCCACGCCCCGCCCTGCCTCCGCAAACCAGCCGCTGAACTGAGCTAAAGGGGAGGCCTCAAGCGCTGACTCATCGAGCGCCGCCTGCTCGTAATCCTTGCGGGCGCCCCTAATTGACTCGTCTATGGCCATCTGATTCCCCTCCTCGGCTAGCACAAGCCCTGATCACTTCTAGTCTGATTCACCTTTGAGAAACAAGGGCTGACCATGCAACAGCAATCGGCCTTGGCGCCCTTTTTGCCTTGCCTCACGGCTCAGCGATCACTACTCTCTGGGCAAGCGACGGGCTGCTCACTGTGGCCGACAGGACGCCCCTAAACCTCAATCCTGAGAGAGTTTTCATGAAGACCCGCTACCTGCCCCTCGTGCTCGTCACGGCTGCGCTGATCGCCGTACCCGTCCTGGCGGAGAACAACAAAGCCGCCCTCAACGACCCGAAGACCGTGCTCGTTACGGTAAACGACCAAAAGATAACTGTTGCTGACCTCAACCGAGAACTGGAGGATCCGCAGCTCAAGGTTCTCCTCGATGGCATTAAGGACGACCCTGAGGCCCTTACCGAGCTGAAGGGCACGGTGCTCTCACAGAAAATCATCACGGATCTCCTGATCAAGGCGGCCAAGAGCTCTGCCTCGTACGCCCCAAAAGAGGACCAGAAGTCCCTCGACGAGATGGTGGCTGCCCGGGGAGGCAAGGCCCAGGTTGAGTCAACCCTAAAAGCCCACGGCATCCCGTACGACCAGTTCCTGGGTGACTCTCTCAACAAGCTGGCGATTGACCGCTACCTCCAGCAAGACCTGCTAAAGGGGGTCTCTGTTTCAGACGAGGAGGTGCAGGCAGCGTTCAAGGCGAATCCGGAGCTCTATGCGGCTCCCGAGACGGTAAGCGCGCAGCACATACTGATCGCTGTCCCCAAGGACGCCAAGCCCGAGCAGGTGGCTGCTGCCAAGGCTAAGGCTGACGAGGTGCGCAAGAAAGCAGTTGCTCCGGGCGCAGACTTCGGCAAGCTGGCCCAGGAGTACAGCGACGATCCGGGCTCGAAGAATGACGGCGGGGACCTTGGCGAATTCGAGCGGGGAATGATGGTGCCCGAGTTTGAGAAGGCTGCCTTTTCCCTCAAGGCCGGCGACATCAGCGAGCCGGTGCGGAGCGACTTTGGCTTCCACATTATCAAGGTCAACTCGCACAAGCCGGCTGCCAAGCCGAACTTTGAGGCCGCCAAGGAACAAGTTCGGGCATCGCTCCTCTCGCAGAAGCAGGACAAGGCTGTCTCTGGCCGCATTGCCCAGCTCCGCAAGGAGGCGAAGATCACCTACCTGTTTCCGGAGCTCAACACGATAGACGAGCAGCTGAAGGCAGGCGCAGAAGAGTAGCCGGCCGCGGCTGCTTCGCGCATGAAGTTCAAGGTCGTCAAGGGCGAGACTGAGCACATCTCACTGCGGGGAGCCCGTCGGCGCAACCCTACCGTGCTTATCCAGGTAGGAGCAGTTTCGGTGTCTCGCAAGGCGCTGGTGCTTGGGGCGCTCCTCGCAGCTCTTCAGGTGCTCGATGGGGCGCTGACCTTCGCCGGGGTGTCTCTCTATGGGGTTGGCATGGAGGGCAACTCCCTCATCAGGGAGCTTGCGGCCGCTTACGGGGCTGCGCCGGCGCTATTCTTCGTCAAGGTTGCAGCGATACTGTTCGTTGTGTTTCTGACTGTGCGTGCTCACCGCCGCCGCTGGATCAGGCCCATAATCGCGGGCCTCATCGTCACGTACGTGCTGCTCGCCATACTACCCTGGGCAGTGGTGATCTCGGGGCACCTGCTCGCTGCGCCGTAGTAAACCTTGCGCCTACTAGGGCCGGCCGTACCACTTGAGCCACTCCTGCCGCCCCTCGGGCACAGCGAGATCCACCACCTGCTCCCTGGACGCTGAGCCGAAAACAGTCCGGCTTGAGAGGTGCCTGAGATGCTTGAGAAGGCTGTCTGCAGCCAAGGACGTCAGGCTCTCGAAGCTCTCGGCTACTGGCTCTCTGCCCCCAATACCGCTTTGCTGAGCGGAGTGAATAACCCGGGAGCCACGGATGAAGGCCCCATCACGGCTGAAGAGCACGCTCTCTGAGGTTGAGACTCGAATAAGGTCTTCCTGATACGTCACCTGGAGCAGGAAGTCGCCTGAAGGCCTCTCAATGACCGCGGCTTTCTGCGTTACGTTGGCAACCGCGAGGTGCAGGGGCCCCTGGTCCTGCAGCGCCCGAAGGGCTTCGAGCCTCTGGGCGGGGTTCATGCTGCTGCTGTGCTGA